>JAICLJ010000116.1 GCA_025927575.1 Bryobacteraceae bacterium
AGACTCTTGGCTCGCCACAGAGCCTGGAGATGGCCGAGATTGTGAAAGAGCGGCTGTGATTCCGGATTTGTCGGGCGGTTATTCCGAGATGCCGCGGCGATTGAGAAGCAGTATGCAGGCGCCCGTGCTGGTTACGCGCGCTTGCTGTCGAGATAATTGAGCCCGTTCAACACGCCGCGCATGTAGAAGAAGCTGCGTTCCATGCCCGGAAGCGGATCTTCGGCATGAATTTCGTACTCGAGATTACAACAGCCGTTGTAACCCATCTTGATCAGTTGCTGATAGATGGCCGGGAACGGCATCTTGCCGGCGCCGCAATCGCACTGGCTTTCTTTCACCATCATGTCCTTCAGGTCTTTCGTATGCATATCCAGCAGGCGCGGGCCGGCCTCCGCAATGGATTCCACGACATTCACGCCCGTTCTCGCGGTATGGCCGATGTCGATGCAAAGACCGCAGCGAGGGTCCATGTGTTTGACGATAGCCAGAGCATCCTGCGGTCGCGGGAAGTTCTTGTCTTCGGGCCCGTGATTGTGAACGGCGATCTTGATGTTGTATTCTTCGACGAATTTGCCAAGTTTCGGCAGAATGTCGCGTTCCGGCATTACGACCATCAGCGGCATGCCCGCGCGCTTGGCATATTCAAATGCACTCCGAATTTCTTTTTCATCCCATTTCGGGAATCGAAAGGTGCCTCCGCCGACGATGATGAGCCCCGCGTCCTCGAATTCCTTCTTGGCCTGATCGATCTGCTCCGGCGTGCTATCGAGCGGCAAGTGGAAGGACTTGATATTGATATACGGAGTCCCGCATTGCTTCGTCATCTGAATGGCTTGCGCTCTTGGGAACTTTCGAAATGAGTAGGAAGCCACGCCCATTTTGATGTCCGCTTTGCCGATCTTATTTTCCTGCGCGCTCAACCGCGGAGCCGCGGCAACCGCTCCGGCGGCCGCGGCCACCGAGCCCATCAACTCTCTTCTCGTCATTGGCTAAATCGCCTCCAATTCTTCTTCGAGTAACTGCTTCTGGTAAAGCTCGGCATAGTAACCACCCTGCCGTTGTAATCCTTCATGGGTGCCCTCCTCGACAATGCGGCCGTGGTCCAGAACGACAATGCGATCGGCGTCCCTGACGGTTGAGACCCGATGCGAAATCAAAATCGTGGTCCGGTCTCGCATGACGGCGGAGAGTCCGCGAAGAATTCTTTCCTCCGTTATAGTATCCACACTGGCCAGGGCGTCGTCGAGAATCAGAATACGAGGGTCGCGCAAAATAGCTCGCGCAATGGCGGCGCGTTGCTTCTGCCCGCCTGATAGCGTGAGGCCGCGCTCTCCGATCGTCGTATCCAGACCATGAGCAAGCACGGCAATATCCGGGCCGAGGCCCGCGACATCCGCGGCCCATTCGATCTGTTCGCGAGTTGCTTCGGGAGCGCCCCAGGCGATGTTCTCCGCGAGAGTTGCGCTGAACAGAAAGGTCTCTTGCGGAATGAAGCCGATTAGTTGCCGCAGCTTTTCCGGGTGGAACCGCCGCACGTCAACACCCCCCATCTCAACCGAGCCGAGCGAGGGATCGAACAGGCGTGGAATCAAACTCACCAGCGTCGTCTTCCCGCTGCCGGTGTGGCCTACAATCGCCAGCGTTTCACCTTCGCGAATGCGTAGATTAATTTCGGACAACACTTCGCGGTCGCCGAAACGAACCGTCACGTCGTCAAAGTGAACTTCAGGGGCGCATTTCGCTGGGTCGACCGGGTCATCAGGCGCCTCGACTGTAGATGGCTGGCGCATCATCTCGTTGATGCGTTTCAGAGAAGCGGTTCCGCGTTGCATCATGTTCACAACCCAGCCGAGCGCAATCATCGGCCAGATCAACATGCCCATATAGGTGTTGAACATGACGAAGCTGCCGAGCGAGATCTCGTGTCGCAACAGTCTGATACCGCCCGCCCAGAGGACCAGCAGGAACGTAATGCCGATCAATCCCTGCAGCGCAGGCATAAACATGGCTTGGATCTTCGCGAGTCCTATATTTTCCCTAATGTACTCGCGATTCAGCTTCTCGAATTGGGCAACTTCGGCCTTTTCCTGCGCGTACGCGCGAACGATCCTGACGCCGGCCAGATTCTCCTGTACCTTGCTGCTGATATCGGAGAACATGCCCTGGATGTGCTCGAATCGCGTATGGATCTGCCGGCCGAAGACTACCACCGCCACAGAGACAATGGGCGCCGGAGCCAGCGAGATGAGCGTCATGCTCACATCGGTACTCAGCATGACGATGAGAGCGAGCACCAGGGTAATCGAGGTTTCCGTCCAGTACATGACGCCTGGTCCCAGCATCATCCGAACGGCGTTCAAGTCGTTTGTGGCCCGCGCCATGATGTCGCCCGTCCGGTAGCGCGCGTAGAAGTCCTGAGAAAGCGAGACCAGTTTGCGAAAGAGATCGTTCCGGACGTCGTACTCGATGTCGCGTGAAATGCCGATGATGATCACGCGCATCCAATACTGGAAAATTCCCTTGATTAGCGATACGCCGATGAGCAAGCCCGCGAGTTCTAAAATGAAAACCAGCCGGAAGCCTTCCGTCAGTGTATCCACTCCATATTTCAGGATGATCGGCATCATTGCCGCCATCGCATCCTTCAATATGAGTGCGCCCAACCCTACTGAAAGGCCGCGGCGGTAACGCCACAAATAAGGCCACAGAGTTGAGATCGTTTCACGCATCTACTTTTTAATGTACCGGCTCTTAATTTCCCAGCCACGTGGAAATGGTCTTCAGCCACTCCAGCAGGAATGTTCGCTTCCCGCCTCGGTTTTTCCACCAAGCGTCGGGAGTGAAATACCGGTCGGGAGCCGCCACCGTACGAAATTCGAGCCAGGGAGCCGCTTTTTTCATGAGTATACCGGCGCGGTGCGTGTGATAGTTACTCGTGACCAGAAGAATTTTATGAATACCGCGCCGCTTCAGTTCACGGGCGATGTCCTGGGTTTCATCGAGTGTCGAGATTGCATCGCACCGGAAAGGCTGGAAGTAGGATGGCGGAAAGCCGTGCGCCTCCGCGAACGCAATGGTTTCATCGGCTTGATTGGTAAGCAGGTAGGGATTGCCGCTGATCAGCGCATAAGGCGCATACCCTGCGCGCACGAGTCTGGCCGCGGTCAGAACACGGGCGCCGAAATCGTCCCCGGCAAGCGTAACAATGGCATCGGCCTTCTGCGGCGTCTCATTGCGAACCAGAAAATTACCGAAGCCGATCAGGATTTGTGTGCGTAATGCGAAGCCGATCAGGACTACGCAGGACAGGAGAGCGAGCGCGGACAGGCATCCCCACAGCCAAACACGGCGGCGATTTATCACGGCCGAGTGGGGCAACCCCTCTCGCTATTCACAATCGTTCTTTGAATCGGAGCGGGAATCTAAATGGCCAACGGACTTTAATTGACGATAGAGCCGTTCGATTTCTTCCTCATCGTCCTGGCTAATCATTCGGACCGGTTGGTCGGCCGACGCATGAGAGCCTTTTAGCATCCCCATCGAGGACCATGTCCAGTAATCTTTGTAGGAAACGCCATCGAACGTGGCGAGAGTGGAGCTTTTTCTGAGTTGGTAAAGCAATTTGCTGATGCGCTCCGGTTCGCCGGGGTAGATCAGCAGCTTGCGGCGGTTATTGGTTAGTTTTATACGAAGAATTAAAGGTGAAACCAGGCGGCTGCTATTCAATTCCCGCACTTCCCTCCACGAAATCGCGCGATCGCCGATGGAGAACTGATTCTCAGAAACCACAACCCGCGGCTGAACGGCGAGCCAGAACAGAACTGCCGACGTCACGCCACAGAGAAAGCCCGGAATAAAGGCGAAGGGAGCGCGTAGGCCGCACAAAATGCAAATAGCGGAGCCCGCCAGCCCGAACCAGCCGGCTCGTGCATAGATTCGCGAGGGCAAAAAACTTTCAGCCGTCGGCTCCATGACTCCAGGCTACTCCTGGGGTTTGTCTCCGTCAATGACGAGTACGCGAGAAGTTGTGTGGTAGGAAAAGTTTGCTCCGGAGAGTAGGAAGCTTTTTTCGTCTAGCCCGCGATTCGCCAACATCAGAAGCGGCACGGCGCCCAATCCCGCGACGACATTGCAATCCCGCGGCGCACATATTGGATCCCGCTGAAGGCGGTGAATACGGCTGTCAGAATGATCCCAGTCTGGCGCAGAATCTCGATCGAGTGGATATGAAATACGGCGGCTAGTAGAACTACCAAAACGGTTACGATTTGAAAGAAGGTGCTGATTTTGCCGGATAGCAGCGGAGGGAATTCCTTGCGGCTTCGCAGCCACCATAGCAACACGATGCCGGTGACAATAACGACATCGCGCCCCAGCACGAGCCACACGAGCCACATTGGTATTTGCCCCACAACGCCCAGGCTGACAAACGACACGACCAGAAGGATTTTGTCGGCGGCCGGATCCAGATAGGCTCCAAGCTCGCTGGAGACACCGAGCACTCGCGCCGCGTAGCCGTCCAGCCAATCCGTCAGCGCGGCGGGGATCAGAACCATCAGAACCAAATCGAAACGCTGCATGACGGCCAGCCACGCCACAATGGGGGCGGCCACTAGCCGCACAACCGACAGGAGATTGGGAAGATAGCGCAATCGTCAGGAGACAAGCGCCGGCTGAAACGCGGCGCCCTTCACTTGATCGTACGTCACGACTTCGTAGAGACTCGGGTCGGACATGATCCTCTTAACTAGTTGAGCGTGCATGGCGTGACCGGCCTTCTCGGCGACGACGCGCCCCAGCAACGGCTTGCCGATCAGCGCAAGGTCGCCAATGAGGTCTAAAGCTTTATGACGGCAGGGCTCGTCCGGAAACCGCAGCCCGCCAGGGTTGGCGACCTGGGTTCGGGTGAAGCAGACCGCGTTGTCAATCGATGCGCCGCGAATCAGCCCCATATCGCGCATTGCGTCCAACTCATATTCGAAGCCAAAGGTTCGCGCGGGGGCGATTTGGCTGGCATAGTTGGCGGGCGTGACTTCCAGTTCCAGGAGTTGCTCGCCGACAAGTTGGTGGTCGAAAAAAATGTGGCAGGTTAGTTCGAACTGGTCCGATGGGAGTATGGCGACGCTTTTGCCATTCGTTTGGACGTGGACGGGCTTGACGATTCGAATGAACCGGCGTTGACGCCGGTAGGTCTGGATTCCCGCTTCATGAATCAAGTCGATGAACGGCGCGCCGCTGCCGTCGAGAATGGGCACTTCCAGATTGTCTAACTCCACCAGGGCATTGTCGATGCCCATGCTGTAGAACACGCTGAGCAGATGCTCGGTGGTCGAAATCAGGACGCTGCCCCGCATTAAGCTTGTCGCATAGCTCACTCGAGCGACGTACTCCCAACTTGCGGGTATGCGGAAATCATTCAGATCAGTGCGAACGAATACGATTCCAGTGGCCGGAGGAGCCGGCGAAATGCGCAAACGAACCGGAGCGCCGCTGTGAAGTCCGATGCCGCTAATCTCAACTGGGCGGCGGACGGAAGTTTCATAGCGCATATGACGTTTCAGAGTAGCAGCTATAAACCATCATCTCCTAACGCATTGAGATCAAAAAGCTTGGGCATTCGCCTGTGTGTCCAAAAAGACACACTCCTCAAGGCTGGCTCAGGCACCATTGTGGCTTTTTAGCCGCACCAGTCAGCCACTGCGCTGATGTGGGGACAAGCCGGGAACCCGATGATGCCGCCTGAAAACCCGCTAGACTAATGTCGTGAATCGCAGGCAGGTGTTCGGGCAGTTTATCGGCATCGCTACGGGCGTCGTGGCTTTGAGGCGCAGTACCATTTACGGCCAGACGGGCGTTCGCCTTACCCCGCTGAACGACGATCTTGCCGTAGTGACCGGAGCCGGAGCCAACCTGCTGGTTCATCGGGCGAACGACGACGGGCTGCTGCTGATCGACAGCGGACTGGCTCGAGAGAATGACGGCGTCCATTTTGTGTTGAAGAATTATTCGACGGCGCCCGTGGGCGTCTTGATCAATACTCATTGGCACCCTCGTCACACTGGCGGCAATGCCAACTTCGGTAGCGGAGGAGCGGAAATCATTGCACACATTAACTGCCTGAAACGACTGAGCACGACCCAGCAACTAACGTTCCCCGATCGGATTGTGGAGCCGTTACCGCCGGAAGGGTTGCCGAAGCGAACGTTCGTCGATCGCGGGGAACTACGGCATGGCAACGACGTTGTTCGTTACATGCACCTGCCGCCCGCGCATACCGACGGGGACATTGTCGTCCGTCTTGCGAATGCGAATGTGTACCATTGCGGCGATCTCTTTTGGAACCGCCTCTACCCGTACATCGATTATGGAAGCGGCGGCAGTATTGAGGGAATGATTGCGAACGCCGCCCGGATACTCGGCGAGGTCGACGCGCGGACCAGCCTCATTCCAGGCCATGGGACCGTGGCGATCAAGGCCGAACTGCAGGCATTTCACGACATGCTCGCGGACGTGAACGAAAAAGTGGACGCATTGCTGCAGCAGGGCAAGCCGCTCGGTCGAATTCAGGCATCACGCCCTACCGCCCGCTATGACGAAGTGTGGGGGGATGGGAGGTTCAGCGGCAGTGAATTCGTCCAAATGCTCTATTCCGGAAAGCGTCGGCAAGTTGGCGGAAAAGAACCTTTGAAGACGTCCTGGCAGATACTCTGACTTTGAAAAATCTCTGATAAGAACGGCTCCTAATCTAGTAAGGGTCCGTCCCCATCGCAAAGGGCTCTAAAACAGGGTCCGTCCCTATCGCAAAGGACTTCAAAACAGGGGTCCGTCCCCATCGAGGGGCTTCGGCGCGGGGCCCACGCCGGCTCCCCGCCGCTATCCGAATAGATAGCCCGCGAGGAGGCGTTTCATCTCCCTGACCACGATCTTGCGATCTTCCGGGTTCTGCTCGTAGGCATAAGCAATCAAACGTTCACCCGCTTCACTCGCGATTCGCAATCTGATATCGAGTTCCGCTGTTTCCGTCACCCCTACGAGGTTCATCATAAAGTTTTTAATGAGCCCCGACGGCCCGATGTCTGGTTGCACCTGGCGACGGCGCGTTGAGGGGCTTATGTGCTGGCCAAGCGCAATGCTCCGGAAATCCGGTCTCGCGTCGAGGAATCGGACATATGCATCGATTACGAGATCGAGCAGGGCCGCTCCGTCCTCCGGGAACGATTCGCTTAGTTCCCCCTCCAAACCAGCCTGGAATTCTTCCATGGCGCGCACAGCAATCGCATCAAGGATTGCTTGTTTATCGGGAAAGAAGCGATAGAGGCCGCCTATCGAAATCCCCGCTTCCACCGCAATCCGGCTGGTCGTAAGTTCCTGCAATGGTTTCTGTTCCAGCAGCGCTGAGGTTGCCGCAAGAATCTGCTGGACCGTGTCGTTGCTGCGCTCCTGGACTGGGGTTCTACGCACTGTTCTCTCGCCTGGAATGCATTCGCTCTCCGATCAGAACCGGCAACTCCCATAAACTCGGTTTGCGGCGCTCTCTATTGACATTATGGCAGCGAAGATGCTAAAAGCGAAAGAGAATTCGCGTTCGTGAATTCTGGAGATGCATCATGCCTGTGCCGGTTTCCCAGATGTGGACGGTGGCGACATACGTCCTCAAGCAGAAGCTGAAGGGTCGCAAACAATACCCCCTCGTGCTCATGCTCGAGCCCTTGTTTCGTTGCAATTTAGCATGCGCTGGTTGTGGCAAAATCCAGTATCCGGCCCACATTTTGAAGCAGAACCTCTCACCCGAGGAGTGCTTTCGTGCAGTAGATGAGTGTGGCGCGCCGATGGTGAGCATTCCTGGCGGCGAACCGCTGCTACACCCTCAAATTTCCGAAATTGTCGCCGGTCTGGTAGGACGCAAAAAGTATATTTATCTCTGCACGAACGCGCTGCTGTTAAAAGAAAAGATTGATCAGTTCAAACCGAGCAAGTACCTGACATTTTCGGTTCACATGGACGGGCAGCGAGAGCATCACGACTTTTCAGTCTGTAAAGAGGGCGGCTACGAAGAGGCTCTGGACGGGATTAAGGAAGCCGTTGAGCGTGGCTTTCGTGTAACGACCAACACGACGCTTTTCGACGGGGCCAATCCGAAGAGTGTCCGAGCGTTTTTTGATGAAATGATGAACCTTGGGGTGGAAGGAATGATGCTCTCGCCCGGGTATTCTTATGACAAGGCTCCGGATCAACAGCATTTCCTGGCAAAGTCGCGCACGCGGCAGTTGTTCCAGGCAATTCTGTCGAATCGCAAGCGTGGATGGCGCTTCAACCAATCGCCGCTATTCCTCGAATACTTGATGGGCCGCCGAGACTATAAATGTACGCCGTGGGGCATGCCGACATTCAATCTGTTCGGATGGCAAAAACCGTGTTATCTCTTGCAGGACGGATACGCCGACACGTTTGCCGAGCTGATGCAGGCCACGGAGTGGAGCCATTACGGTTCGGAATCCGGCAATCCTAAATGTGCGAATTGCATGGTTCATAGCGGCTACGAAGCGTCGGCCGTCGATCAAACCTTCAGTTCGCTAAAGGGCCTCGTTGCAACAGTGCGCGCCACTTTGTTCTCGCGGTATGAAGACGCGGATGCAATGTCTGCGCTCGACCAGCCGCAAAAATCGGTTTTCATGCCTGACACTCTCGTGAAGATCGGCTCCTCACGTCCAGAATCGAAAGAAGTTGAGGCGTAATTGACGATCGTGGAGGATCACAACACGTTGGCGTCGGACGCAGTTCAGCCTTCTCCGCAACGCGAGGACGCTGGCGCCGATCTACAGGGGCGGACATGGCAGACCGCGTCCGATGAAGACCTCCGCCTGGGACTCGAGAAAGCGTTCGATTATCGCGGTGACGTCACGATTACGCGAAAAGATGGCGTGAAAATTGAGGGTTACATTTTCGACCGTCGTACAGCATCTACCTTAGAGGCGTCCGTTGTGCGTGTCATTCCAAAGGATCAGCGCCTTAAGATTTCAATTCCCTACTCGGAGATCGCTGGTCTCACCTTCACCGGTAGGGACACCGCCGCTGGCAAGAGTTGGGCCGCGTGGTTGAAGAAATACTTGGAAAAGAAAGCAGCCGGCGAGAAGAACATCGAATTAAAGCCGGAAAAGCTCGATTAGTTCGGCATCTGGCTGCCTCATCGTTTTACAAGTATGTCACTGGATCGTCAAAATATTTCTTCCGGCGCCAAATGGGAGGACATTGTCGGCTACAGCCGAGCAGTGCGTGTCGGTACTCGGATATACATCACCGGAACGACAGCCGTTAACGAGCAGGGCGAAATCGTGGGTTTGGACAATGGCTATGAGCAGGCCAAGCAATGTATTCGAAACATTGACCGCGCGCTGAAGCAGGCCGGCGCTACGCTCGCAAATGTTGTGCGCACTCGTATGTTCGTTACCGATATCAGCCGGTGGCGGGAATACGGGAAAGCTCATCGTGAATTCTTCAATGACATCCGCCCCTGCGCCACGATGGTGGAAGTGCGTGCGCTGATCGATCCACAAATGCTGATCGAGATCGAAGTCGAGGCGGAACTTTAATGCCTAGAATGGTTGCGGCACCTACTGCGATACCGGTTCCGGGAAATAAGCAGATACACGAGTATGTGGGACGAGTAAATACAGATTCCGGCGACATCAGCGTTGCTCATATGAAAAGCCCGGCGGGCTGGACTGAGCCGGGGCAACGGCCCGAATTCCGGGAGATTACGGTGGTGTTCCGAGGAACGCTGCACGTGGAGCATGAAGGTGGATCGCTGGACGTGGCAGGCGGACAGGCGATCATCACGGAGCCGGGCGAATGGGTCCGCTACAGCACGCCAGCGCCTGACGGAGCCGAATACGTGGCGATTTGCCTCCCCGCCTTCGAGATCAATTCCGTCCACCGCGACGCCTAGCCCAACCGGGGACGGACCCCAAAACCGTCCGCCGTCAGTCTGGGGACGGACCGGACCCAGTTTCTCTGCGAGAATTTCGCTGCCGCCCCCACTACTTCTGAGAAAGCGCCGGCTTGCAGCTTCCACTGCGGCCGCGCGAACTCTCTTTATGGCTCGGACATCTCGCCTCGTCCTGGAAAATGTAGCTCATCACGTGGTCGCCCGTGGTGTTGGCCACATGAAGATCTTCCGCAGCGGCTTCGACAAGCGCAAATATCTCACGCACCTCGCCCTGCTTGCCGAGGAGGAAAAGGTACTGGTCCACGCGTATTGTTTGATGGACAATCACGTTCACCTCATCCTCACGCCGTCCGATTCGAATGGACTCGCCCGCCTGTTCCGCCGTATGCACACTTGGTGGGCCATGAAGCTCAACCGCTGGCTGGAGCGCTGCGGGCATGTTTTCCAGAACCGGTTCCACTCCTCGCCTCTCGATGAGAACCACTATTGGACGGCTATGCGCTATGTCGAAGTGAATCCCCGGCGAGCCGGACTGCCCGCACGACTCGAAGATTGGGAACTCTCCTCCGCCAAGGCGCATCTGACCGGAGTGCAAGACCCGCTGGTTCCTTTGGCGGAAGAGATCGGGCGCAGGCGATTTACCGCCGCGCAATGGCGAGAATTCCTCGATGGCGGCGATGCCGAACAGGAGGGCCACTTGCGCTCGGCGCTCAAGAGCTCACGTCCTTGCGGAACTCCCGAGTGGATCGTAACCCTCGAACAAAAGTTCAAGCGTAAGCTCTCCTCATCGTCCCGCGGCCGGCCACGCAGCGTGTTACTCCCCGCGACCCCGTAAATAGACTCATTCATTGCGAGATTGCCGTTGGCCGAACCGTAGCCGGCGTGTGTTCACCGCACCCGTTTGAACCCTCAATGACAGGGCAAACGCAGTCGTGAGCACTTCGAGTTGGCAAGATCTGCTCCGAAGTTGCGATCTTGTCTCAGCGGAGAGACAGAATTACGCACTCGTCCTGCCGAAATTCCGGTGGAATTGGCTCGATTGAACTCCGCGGCCGCCGCCTGAACTTGCAGGGGTGCGTCCCCCAGCCGAACTTGCGTCGAGCTCGTCGATAGGGACTGAGGGACTGTCCCCATCGCGAAGGCGGCGACCAAAACGTCGTCTCCAGTCTAATTCAATTCGTTACACCAGCTTCTGTTTGCGAATCGGTAACTCGCGAATGCGCTTGCCCGTAGCTGCGAACACGGCATTACAAATGGCCGGGGCCATCGGCGGCACGCCGGGTTCACCGGCTCCGGTGGGTACGTTCTCATCCATGCCAACCAGATGGACGTGCGTCTCCAGTGGCGCCTCGTCGATGCGAGCCACCTGATAATCGTGGAAGTTCGATTGTTGTATCCGGCCATCCGCAGCGGTAATCTCACCCATCAGCGCGAGGGAGGCGCCAAACGTGGCGGCTCCTTCGAATTGCGAGATCACGCGATCCGGATGGATGACCCGCCCGCAATCGACTGCGAGATCCACGCGCGGAATACGCAGCTTGCCGGCACCATCAACCTCGACTTCGACGACTGCCGCGACGTACGTAAGAAAGCTGCGGTGGGCCGCAAAACCCATTGCGCGTCGATTTCCCGGTTTCTTGTTGGCCCATCCGGATTTCTCGGCGGCCAGTTCCGCAACGCGGCGCAGCCTTCCCGTGTCGAGCGGATATTGCGAGAACGGCTTGCCGTAATTCGGATACTTTACGCCCTGTTTCGGCAGATCGATGATGCGCGCTTTTCCCAGCATCTCCAACCAATATTCAACAGAATCACGCCCGGCAAGATGCGCCAACTCGTCGCTGAACGACTGCACGCCGTATGCATGATAAATGTTCGCTACCGATCGCAGCCAGCCGATCCGTACATGCGCCTGCGCCGGACCATTCTCCGCACGATGGTTCGCAATCTCGAAAGGCAGGTCTGTCCAACCCATGGCCATTTCGCCGTCGCTGCTGTATTGCGCGGCCGTGTCAAACGTTGAGCCAATCGGCGGGAACACGCTACGCTGCAACCATGCCACAGGCTTGCCGGTTGCATCCAGCGCTGCCTTAAAGTACATGGCAGAAGTCGAATGATAGTAGTCGAACCCGATATCTTCCTCGCGGCTCCAAACCACCTTTACCGGCTTACCCACTTTTTTAGAAAGGATAGCGGCTTCAGCGACATAATCCGGCTTCGACTTGCGGCCGAAGGCGCCGCCCAGTAATGTTACGTGACAGATGACATCGCTCTTCTTCATGCCCAGCGCTTTCGCGACGGTGTCTTGAACACCATCGGGATTCTGAGTAGGGCACCAGGTCTCCACCTTGCCATCTTTGAACTCCGCCAGCGCGACCGGTGGCTCCATCGAAGCATGTGCAAGCAGCGGCGTGTAGTACTCGGCCTCGTGGATCTTGATTGCAGTTGCAAACACCCGATCGACATCGCCAACGGTACGGACTACTGTCTGCGGCTTGCGTGAAGCTTCAATCAGGTGTTGCTTGTAAACTTCCGATTGGAAGATAGCGTTCGGTCCAAATTCCCATTCGACCTTCAGCTTCTTACGACCCTGCATTGCCGACCAGGTGTTATCCGCAACGACTGCAACACCGCCAAGTGCCTGGAAGCCCGCGGGCGGTTTGAATCCATCGATAACCTCAATCTGCTGAACGCCGTGAACCGCGCGCGCTTCTTTATCGTCGAATGTCTTCAGGGAACCACCGAGTACGGGGGAGCGTTCAATCGACGCATACACCATGCCAGGGAGCACGGCATCCATTCCGTAGAGGGCTTTGCCCGTCACGATGCCATCAAGGTCGACAATCGGTACGCCTTTACCGATGTAGCGAAACTCCGAGGGCTGTTTCAGCCGCAGCATCTCTTTCGTTGGAACCGGCTGCTGTGCCGCGAGCCGGGCCAGGTCGCCGAAAGCGATCTTCCGGCCAGTTGGATCATGCACAACCGCGTGCATTCGCGCGCGGCATTCGGATACCGGCGTTGCCCACTTTTGTGCCGCGGCAGCCTCCAGCATCTGGCGAGCCGAAGCTCCGGCTTCGCGCATCGCGTCGTAGAAATCCCGAATCGAGGCCGAACCATCGGTGTCCTGAGAACCGTATCGGGAATCGGCGAGGGCCTGTTCGACACGCGTGCGCGACCAGTCGGCCTCCATCTCGTCGGCCAGCACCATGGGGAGTGACGTGCGGATGCCCGTGCCCATCTCGGAACGGTGCGCGGCGAGGATCACGGAGCCGTCCGGATTTAGGCCGATGAAGAGATTCGGATGCCAGCCGGACGCATCGACGGGTTCCTGCAACTCGGCGCCGTGGGCCGTGCGTGGAAGAACCTGGGCGCCGAGGACCAGTGCGCCTGCCGAGAAGACATTTCCAAGGAAGCCACGGCGAGTGACAACTCTTATGCCGCTCATGCTTTTACCCCCGCCGCCTGTTTGATGGCTTTACGAATGCGTTGATACGTGCCGCAGCGGCAAATGTTCCCCTGCATGAATTCATCGATATCGTGGTCAGTCGGGTTCGGCCGCTGTTTCAAAAGCGCGACCGCCTGCATGATCTGGCCGGCCTGGCAATAGCCGCACTGCGGAACGTTATTTTCTTTCCAGGCAATCTGAACGGCGTGATCGCCGCGGGCGCTGAGTCCTTCGATGGTCGTGACCTCTTTGTCATTCACTCCCTTCATGGGAGTTGCGCAACTGCGCATCGCCGCGCCCTCCACATGGACCGTGCAGGCGCCGCACAAACCTACCCCGCAGCCGAACTTGGTACCAGGTAGTTGCAGTACATCGCGGAGATACCAAAGAAGCGGCATGTCCGGGTCGCCGCTGAATTCGTGCCCGATTCCATTTACCTTGATACGGAGCATGCGTCGTGTCGATCCTTTCCAGGCCGCTGAACTAAAACTAACTAAGGTCCAGCCCGGTCCCTCCGCATTCTGTGCAGCGGATGTATGTAGTCTAGAAGATTTACGAGCGAAGTGGAAACGCGCGCCGGCAACGCGCCATCTGTCGGGGCAAGCCGGAAATGAAAAGGGCCGCGGAACAGCGGCCCTTCGGCGACTACTGATGATGCTAAATTTGCAAGACGATTAGCTAACAGCGGCCGTTCGATATCTAGCCGCGATCTCATTCATCTGGTCTTTCAACCGCAATTTGAGCTTTTTCAACCGGTGTTCCTCAAGCTCTTCGGCATCGGAGAGAAGGCCTTTGGCTTCGATCTCGTCGATCAGCTTCGAGTAATGCGCATGCTGCTCGTTTAGACTACGGAAGCCTTCATCCGAGGCGAGCAGATGCGCCTTCATGTCATCTTGCGTGTGATTCTCCATCAGGTATTCTCCTTTTGTGAGGCACCACGCCGAGTCGGACTGCAATCGGTTCTGGCCCGGTGGGTGTGAGTGTTGGTTTTATCACTCGCGGCCGGTCACCAGAGGCCGCCCGCAACCGCAAGGTATCACCATTTCAACCGCATGACAATAGCCGATTCTTTAGGTGATTGATAATACTCGTCTCTTCGCCCAATTTCTGTAAACCCATAGGACTTGTAAAGCGATTGGGCAGCGAGGTTCGAATTTCGGACTTCGAGGAACAGCGCCCCGCCGTGGGCGATTTCATGTTCGAGCAACGCGCGGGCAATGCCCTGGCGGCGCCAGGCGGGGTCCACTGCGATATTGAGCAGCTCTCTTTCCCCGCCGAGCCCTTCAAGGCTTGGCACCAATTCGCGCGAAATTAAGAAACCTCGGACCGCGCTATCGACTTCGGCCACTGTGCAGTCGTAGCGGTTCAAGCTCTCGGCATCCCAGGGCGCATCCGAAAAGCAGGCACGTTCGATGGCAAGCACTTCATCTAAATCTGTCTGCCGTCTCGCCCGCACCCGCACTGAAGACATACTCTTGGTTGTCATTCAAAATGAATTGCCGTAACGTCTCCCGCGGTGCCAAGTTGGACATCGTTTCGCGGTCTATAAGTAAGACTCAATTTTCGTGGTGGGCGCTGGATGCCGCACGGGAACGGCGTCCGGCTTTCATCGATCGAAACCGTGGAGGGATTCGTTACGAGAAGGACCAGGACTCGAGCGCCGCGCGGCTTCACCCATATCTTCGCCCGCCGGTCTTCGCACTCTACCCGCGTCAGTTCGCCCTCAACACTCGGATCTTGCGCTGTAAACCACGGCACCACGTTCTTTAAATCGTCTTCGGTGCCGCCATTTGCTTTGTTGGCGCGTTGCTCCGCAGCCTGAATTTTAGCTTTTTGCCGGTCGCGAAGCCGTTCCTGTTCAACGCGAGCGTCTTCGGCGATTTGCCTTCGGGCCGCCTCCTCGGCATCCAGTCGCTGGTCCACAAGTGAACCGGCGCGCTCGTGGATCTTGGCGCGTTCCGCCGGCGTGTCAGCGGCATCTTCAGCCCGCACCCAGCTATTTTGCGCGAGCAGCCCGTGTCCGTCCTTGCTCTGCAGTTCGGCTAATTCCTGCCAGAGCGCCGCGGACCGAGGATTCAGCTTTGCCGCGTGTTCCAGCAATGCCTCTTTCTCAGCTGGTTTGATGGCAAATTTCGATTGTTCGTGCACCGGAATCCACCATCGCGGATTCAATTCAGCAGCTCTTTTCAGCAAAGGAATCGCTTCATTCGCGGGTCGATTTTTTGCTGCTTCGACATAGACCCACGGGCTGGTGCTGCCACTCGCAATCGAAGCTTTTAGGTACTCTTCCGGGTTTCCGCCCTCGTGCGTGACGACCAAAGCCAGACCCTCCTGCCCGAGCGCAGCGTGGCCGGCTTCGACGGCGGCCTTGTATGACGCATCGGCCGATTTGAGATCGGTATCGAGCCTTGCGCCGGCCAGATACAGATCGGCAAGGGTTGCATCGATGGAATGCTCGCCCAAGTCCCGTTTCGGGTTGAGCGGACGGGCGGAGATAGTGACAGGCTGGGCCGCTCCCGACGACAAATGTTCAGCAGCTTCCTTCTCGAGGGTTTTGGAATCCTTACCGAAAGCGTTCGCCTCAGCAACCAGGAGCCTCGAGCCGCCGCGCAGGTTGTTCATGAACACATTGAAGCGGCCTGCGTACTCGGGCTTTGTGGCGAAGAGGTGCATGCGCGCCCATGCGAGATCGGGATGCGCGGGAGA
>JAICLJ010000283.1 GCA_025927575.1 Bryobacteraceae bacterium
CGCAGCTTCGTCTCAATATCCCGCATACGCTTTTCCGACCGTTTAAATCCCATGGCGCGGCGTAACTCCTCGGCTTGGCCGCCGGTAAATCCCGCCGCAATCATCGCCATGCGAATCAATTGCTCTTGAAACAGCGGCACACCAAGCGTCCGCGCCAGCACGGGCTCGAGCGATGGATGCAAAGAGACCGGTGTTTCCAAGCCTTGCCGCCGCCGCAGATATGGATGCAGCATCTGCCCGACAATCGGTCCGGGCCGGATAATCGCCACCTGCACCACAATGTCGTAGAACCGTTGTGGCTTCATGCGTGGCAGGCACGACATTTGCGCGCGGCTCTCCACCTGAAACAAGCCAATCGTGTCGGCTTTCTGCAGCGCTTTGTAAACCTCCGGGTCGTTTTCCGGCAGATGCGCAAGATCCACTTCCTTGCCATACGAATCGCGAATGCGCTCAATCGTCTCCGCCAGCACCGCCATCATGCCAAGCCCCAGCAGATCCACTTTAACGATTCGCATATCGGCGCAATCGTCTTTATCCCACTGCACCACCGTGCGCCCAGGCATGGATGCAGGCTCCAGCGGAACCACGCTATCGAGTTGTCCCTGGCAGATCACCATGCCCCCCGAATGCTGTCCGAGGTGGCGTGGCAATTCTAAAATCTGGTTGGTTAGTTCAAAGAACCGGGCAATACGCGGATCTTCCACCGGCAGGCCGGCGATGCGAAACCGGTGTTCCATCGTATCTTTGGGGTCTTTCCATTCGAACTGTCCCATCAAACTCGCCAGGCGATTTAAATCGTTTTCATTGAACCCCAGCGCTTTGCCTACATCGCGTACCGCCGACCGACCGCGATACGTAATCACGTTTGCGGTCATCGCCGCTCCCAGTTGGCCATAACGCTGGTAAACATACTGAATCGCGCGCTCGCGATCGTCGCCGCTCGGCAAATCGAGATCGATGTCGGGCCATTCGCCTCGTTCTTCGGAAAGGAACCGTTCAAACAGCAGATCCATGCCCACCGGATCGACCGCCGTGATCCCGAGCGAATAACACACCGCGCTGTTCGCCGCCGACCCGCGCCCCTGCACGAGAATGCCGTTGCGGCGGCAGAACTCGACAATGTCCCAGACAATCAGAAAATAGCCTTCGAGCTTCAGCTTTTCAATCAGCGCCAGCTCGTGCTCGATCTGCCGATAGGCTATTTCGTGCTTGAGTCCGTAGCGCTTTCGCACGCCTTCGTTGGTCTGCCTGCGCAAATGCGCCGCCATCGTTTCTCCCGCGGGCGCCGGATACCGGGGAAATTCATAGCCTAGGTTTTCGAGCGTAAACGCGAGGCGATTCGACAGCTCATGTGTTTCCGCAATCGCCCCGGGCACATCCGCGAACAGCCGCATCATTTCTTTGGCGCTTTTCAGATGCCGCTCGCTGTTGATGCTGAGCAGTTTCCCTGCCTCCGCGATATTTGTTTTGTGCTTTGTGCACGTGAGGACATCGACAAGCGGCCGCCGCTCCGGGACTGCATGCGACACGCCGTTGGTTGCAAGCAGCGGCAGTCTCATGCCGCTGGCCAATTCTATGAGCGCTTGGTTGCGCGCTTCCTGGTCGCGGCGGTAATGGCGCTGCAATTCTACATACACATTCCCGTTACCGAAAATTCCAATCAGTTGTTCGAGCCGCTTGCGTGCGGCCTCGCTCGCCGCCGGACCTTCATGCGTACGAAAGGCCGGGGCCAGGAAACCTTCATCTCCTCCGGTCAGGCACACCAGTCCCTTGGCAAATTCAGCAAACTCCTCGGGCTTGGCCGCCGGGTTCTCCACTTTACCCGGTTTTCCTTCACGCAGCTTTGTGCGAGTAATTAGCCGGCACAGGTTTTGATAGCCCGTGCGATTTTCAGCCAGCAGCGCATAACGCCCCCCTTCGGTAGACTCAACCTCAGCGCCGATCAGCGCTCTGATTCCAGCCTTTTGAGCCGCAAGATGAAATCGTGGCGATCCATATACGCCATGCGCATCGAGCAGGGCCATCGCTCCCTGCCCCAATTCAGCACCGCGCTCAATCAGGTCCTCGGGTAGCGATGCTCCTTCGAGAAAGGAGAAAGCGGAGCGGGCATGAAGTTCGGTGAACATGAAAAAGGAGACAGGAGACAGAAGACAGAAGACAGAATAAAGGCGCTTGTCTTCGCTTTCTGTCTCTCCTGAAAATCTCGTTGAAGGCGTTTTATCGGTCGCTTACAACCACTCTTCCGTCTCCTGTCTCCTGTCTCCCGTCTCCCGTCTCCCGTCTTCTTCTTTTCCTTGAGAACTTTTCAATCCATCGATCACTACCACTCAATGGCAGTACATACTGCGCCTGCGAAAGATTTTCGTGAACTTATCGTATGGCAGAAGGCGCACGATTTTGTGCTTGGCGTTTACGCGGTAACACGGCAATTTCCACCGGAAGAACGATTCTGCTTGACTAGTCAAATTCGCCGGTCGGCAGTGTCCGTGCCGGCCAATATCGCTGAGGGATTCCGGCGCAAAAGCTCTTCGGAAAAATTCGTTTCCTGAATATCGCGGAAGCCTCGCTGGAGGAAACACGTTATTACCTCATCCTCGCTGTCGATCTCCAATACGCGCCAACTGCCCATCTTCAACAGCAAGCGGAAACCGTCCAAAAACTGCTCTACAGCTACTCTTCCGCTCTTCGCCGTTCCCTCCAAAACACCGAACGATAGATATCCTGTCTCCCGTCTTCAGTCTTCAGTCTTCAGTCTTCTGTCTCCTGTCTCCTGTCTTCAGTCATACATCGCCGCCACGTACCACTCGCGCGTCTTCGACTCACAGTAAATCCGATACAGCGCTCCATCGTTCAACTCCACATCCCACTCGTCGCGCGACCAGGGCGCATCGGTCCACCAGTTCCCCGACATCCGCCACGGCCCTGCCGCTTCCACCACCTCTCCTTCCACGCCGGACGCAATCACCGCTTTCGGAGCCACGCCCGCGGTCTTCACGCGCGCATACAACGCAGGCCGAAAAATCCGAAGCGCCAGCCGCAATTGCGACAGTGCGTCGTGGCGCAGGCTCTCAGCCTGCAGTGTCGAGACTCGTCTCGACGAGTCTTTGCTCGAGAAACCCTGCCCCAAGGCGAGCCTCGGCCCAGATCCTGAGTACTCACTTTGACGCGCGTCGCTAGCGCCCGGCCCAGCGCCATCCATCACCGTCGCCGCCATCCGAAATGCGTCCGGCCTGTGCGTGTTCAGCAATTCCGGCGACCCGACATTTCCCTCGCCCACCATCGCGGCAATGCGCGCGAGCGTCACCTGCAATTTGTCCGGCGCGGGGGTTGGCGGCAGAAACAGGCCGCCTTGCACGCGCCGCGGCGCCACCGGCTCTATATGTAAAACGAATCCAATCACGGGCGCTTCCGGCCCGTGCCGCTCCAGATGAAGTTGCAAGAGCTTCAACATCGTGCGGCTCTCATCAAGCGGCACTGGAAATTCCAGTTCGCACACAAACTCGCGCGAGGGCACAGGCTTCGTTTCGCCGCTATCGGATTCCGTCATCGCCGCCAGCATCAATCGCGCCTGCAATACCCGCGCGGCTCGCGACTGTGACCGCAGTTTCCCGCATAAATCGCTAAGCACACGCCCGAACAGAAACAACAGCGGCTCTAACGTCTCCAGGGCGTAATCCAAGTGCACGCACTCTTCGTAACTGGTTTCTTCAGCAGTAACTCGCAGCGGCCGATCCACTCGACCCAGCGCCAGGTTGCGCAGATATACTCCGGACATTCCCAAGCGCTCCACCACGCCTCGTTCCGGCAACGCAGCCAGTTCCTCGCACGTTTTCAATCCCCACCGTTCCAGCACTTCGAGCAGCACGGGATCCACCGGTACATCATGCGTGAACAAATGCGCCAGCGGAATCGGACCCAGCTTTTCGGCTCCGTGCCCCAGCAGCGCGAACGTCACGCCTGGATAATGCCGCGCCAGCAGGACCGCCGTATCCGGGTTCGCCGCGATACTCAAATTGGCTCGTAAGTTCCGCTCATATCCATACCTCCCGATTTCTGAAGCTAACTGGTGCGGTGTCCCAAACAGCTTTTCAAGCGGCGCAATCGAAAACACGACCGTATCGGACGCCGTTTGCTCCACTACTGGTGAGAACTCCAGCGCCAGATCGAGCAGTTCCTGCCCTCGCAATCCGCCGCCCGCATCCGCGGGCACAAATAAACAGGCATACATGGCGCTCCGTCACCCCGCCAATACCAGGCGCTGCGGGCTCCCCATCGCCGGTTTTTCCAACTGCCCCGCGATTTCCGTGCCGCCAAGCAGCCGGAATCCGGGCGATCCCCGCCAGCGCGTAGCTTTCAGTTCAAGATTTAAAATGTTGAGCGAACAGGACTTCGCCTGATTAGCCTCTGCCGCGACCAGTAGAATGGTGGGCGTGGATTCAATGGCGCGGCGAAAACGGAACCAATACGACAGCGGGATCCGGTTCAGCGATTTTGGGTTCGTTTCGCAAAAATCCAACGCAACCACACCAAAGCCACCCGCATGCAAAAGCAGATCCGCTGCCCGCATTGCATGTTCGGCATTTCCGCCGCAGCGCACCCAGACCAACCGTTCGAGCAAC
>JAICLJ010000223.1 GCA_025927575.1 Bryobacteraceae bacterium
CAAGCGAAGCGGTCAACTCGGAATTTGAGGAAGGCATTTGCGGGAAATTGAAGAGCGGATACTGCGTGAGAGGAAGCGCCGATACTCCGTGCATCGCGTTCGTTTTCTTCTGTACCTCCCGGTTCAGTGTGTCCTGCGCGAGTCCCGATGTCCACGATTCGTTGAACCATTGCTCGAAAGCGCCTCCTTGATACGTCCAGTTGTCGTGATAGTTGCTCGCCGTCACGACCGGACAGATACCGGCCAGATGCGGCGGGTGCGCAATCGCTGTCAGCATCTGTGTGGCGCCGACATACGAACCGCCGAACATGCCGACCTTACCGTTCGAATCGGGCAGCGATGCGGCCCATTCCACCGTGTCGTAGCCATCCTGCGATTCATGCAGGAATGGGTACCACTCGCCTTCGGATGTGTATCGCCCGCGTACGTCCTGCACAATGACAACGTAACCCCGGGCAGCCGCCTTGTAGCCGAAGTCGACTTCGCCGGCTTTGTTGTATGGCGTGCGCTGAAGCAGCACGGGGTATTTACCGTCCTGCGTGGGCCTGTAGATATCGGCGCGTAGCGTGACGCCGTCCCGCATGCGGACCGCAACGCCGCGTTCGACAGTGACCTGGGCTTGCTCCGCGCTCCATGCCGTGCTGGCGCTTAGCACGAAGCCGAGGAGCAGAACCGGCAATCCTATTCTCTTTTGGGCCATTGTGCAATTATGCACCGCGGCCTGTCTGGGATCGATGCCGGCCGGTCTTCCGGCTACCGCGCTTGCCCCGCCTGAATCAACTGCTCCGCCTGCTTCAGCGCTTCCGGCGTGATGGTTTCACCGGATAACATCCGTCCGATTTCTTTCGCCCGCTCGTCGCGGCTCAGTTCGCTGACTTCCGTCATCGCCCGGCCTTTTCGGTCTCGTTTGGACACTGCATAATGATGATCGGCAAAGCCCGCGATCTGCGCCAAGTGCGTCACGCAGATTACCTGGCTGCTGCGCGCGAGCGCCTTCAGCCGCCTGCCGACCGATGCCGCCGCCGCGCCGCCCACGCCAGCATCCACTTCATCGAACACCAGTGTATGGACGCCCTTGCCCGTATCGGCGTCGCCCACGGCGGTTTTGAGCGCCAGGGCCATCCGCGATAGCTCACCGCCGGAGGCAATCTTTTCCATCGGGCGCAGGTCCTCACCCCGATTCGGCGAAACCAGAAACTGAATCTCGTCCGTGCCGGCAGCCGAAGGTTCCGCGAGCTTGATGCTGACGCGAAACTGCGTTGCCGCCATTGCCAGCGACTTTAGCTCGGTTTCCACTTCTTTCCCCAGTCGCTCGGCTGCATCGCGCCGTTTCGCGCTGAGTTCAGCGGCCAGCTTTGCGTATTCTCCGGCGAGACGCTTCTGTTCTTTTTCTAGCGCTTCCTGGTGCTCCGTGGCATGCTCCACTTCATCCACCTGGCGCGCGACTTGTTCGCGGAAAGCCAGCACCTCATCCAGCGTTCCGCCGTACTTACGTTTTAACTTGTCCAGCGCGTCCAGTCTGGCTTCCACTTCTTCCAGCCGGCCCGGATCGCTCTCCAGCTTGCCTAGGTAGTCGCGCAACGTCCATGCCGCTTCTTCCACCGCGATTTCGGCTTGCTTCAAAGCGCCCGACGTTTCTGAGATGCTGGCATCGATTCGAACCAGTTCGTCGATGCGCTTTTGCGCCTGCCGAAGCAAACTGACGGCGCTGTCTTTCGATTCATAAAGGATTTCGAATGCGGCCGCAGCGTTCTCTTGCAATTTGGTGGAGTTCTGCAACAGCCGCCGCTCCAATTCCAATTCTGTATCTTGGCCTGACTTCATGCCTGCCGATTCAATCTCATCGCGCTGGAATCGCCACAGGTCCAGGAGGCGCAGTTTCTCCTGCTCGTTCCGCCGCAGATCGTTCAACTTGCGTTGCGCATCGCGCCAAGCCCCATGCACCGCCGCCAGTCTTTCTCGCAGTTCCATTGCTCCGGCATATCGGTCTAGCAGGTTCCGTTGGGTTTGCGGGTTGAACAGAAGTTGTTGTTCGTTCTGGCCGTGAATATCTCCCAGAAATGGGCCAAGCTGCTTCAAAAATGAGGTAGTAACCGGCCGGTTGCCGACGAAGGCCCGCGATTTCCCCGCGGCCGTCACATCCCGCTGGACAATCAACTCCTGGTCTTCCCACTCGATTCCGGCCTCTTCCAGCAGCGCCGCTAGTTCGCCCTGGGCGTCAATCGAAAAAATACCCGAAACTCGCGCCTGCCGTGCTCCGGTCCGGATCATATCGGCAGACGCTCGGGCGCCGAACAGCAGACTCAAAGAGTCCACTACGATCGATTTGCCGCTGCCCGTTTCGCCCGTCAGCAGGTTGAGTCCCTTGTGAAAGTGGATACGGGTCTGCTCCACGACCGCATAATTTTCCACCATCAATTCAACGAGCATGTGACCGAATTATAAACGGCGGGCGCGGTGATTCCGCGCTTCGCGGTTGCGTACAATCCTTTCTTTTCGATTTCATTGCGCGATTTTCGAGTGAATATCGTTTACACTTATGAGAGCATTCTGCGTCCGCATTCTGCTGGCTCTACTGTACCTAGAGCGAATCTCTTGCCACCCATTCTTATAATTAATAAACGAACGAACGAAAGGACCAAGCTTGCCTTTAGCGCTGTTTCCCGGGCTGGTGCAACTCAGCTTCTGGGACATTCTGACAAATTTGAGACCGGTTCCTCTGGCGGTCATCGCTATCCTGGTGCTGTTTTCACTCGCCTCGTGGATGATCGTGTTTGCCAAGTGGAGCGTTTTTCGGAAGGCGCGAGAGGACAATCGCAGCTTTTTGCGCGCGTTTCGTAAGTCGTCGAACTTACAAGCGGTCGCTTTGGCAAGTGAGCAGTTTGCAGCCGCTCCGCTGGTCGCCGTCTTCGATTTCGGCTATGGCGAGGTGGAACGGCAGGTGAAGCAGCGCGGCGCGCTGGTGAACAATCCCGCCATCGAGCGGAGCCTCCAGCTCGGCGTCAGCGAAGAAGTCACCAAACTCGAGCGCAACATGAACTGGCTCGCGACGGTCGCCTCCGTTTCTCCATTCATTGGCCTGTTCGGCACGGTTTGGGGCATCATGGATGCATTCATGGGATTGGGGACGGCCGGTAGCGCCAGTCTCCGCGCCGTCGCGCCCGGCATCGCCGAAGCTCTGGTCACTACCGCTCTCGGCCTTGTGGCGGCTATTCCTGCCGCGATCTTCTATAACGTTTTCGGCAGTTCGCTTCGCGAAATAGGAACTCGTATGGAGGATTTCGCGATCGAATTTCAGAATCTTGCGGAGCGCGACTTCGGCGGGTAAATGGCATTCTCCTTTAATCACAGCAATGGAAGGCGCCGCAGCCGGCGCTTCGAAAGCCTGGGAGCAGTATCGGAGATCAATGTTGTTCCCCTGGTGGACGTCATCCTGGTGTTGCTGATCATTTTCATGATTACGGCAAACGTGATGGAGTTCGGCCTCGATATTAAAGTTCCTGAAGTCCGGCTGACCCGCGACAGCACACAGGAACTGCCGGTCGTCAATATCAGCAAATCCGGCGAACTCTACCTCAACAACACACAGGTCAATTTGAACGTTCTTCCCGAGACGATTCGAAGCAAATTTCATGGCGCGACCGCCGCATACGTGCGCGCCGATAAGGAAACGCCCTGGGATCCGATTGCGCAGGTAGTCGCGGTGCTCGGAGAATCGAAAATCGAGTGTCGAATGGTGACAAAACCGCTCAGTTCGGCCTTCCGTAAACGTTAACTTATGGTGCAGCCGATCGATATTCTTGATGAACGGGAGCGGCTCGCAGCGCCCCTCTTCTGGTCGATCGCTCTGCACGTCGCCATTGTGGCTGCTTTCATCGTTTACGGCGTGTACCTCAAAAATTTTGGGCCCAGATTCGGCTCGCCCGATGCGACCGGCGGAACGGCCGTTACGGTAACGCCGGTTGATTCCATTCCGATTCCGCACCGGCAGGGCCCTGAAAATCCGGTATCGAACGACAGCCAGTCGATATTGCCGTCTCCGCCCCAATTAAAGGACGAGACCAAACAACCGCCGCCGCCAAAGCAAGCGGTCGAGATTCCCGACCAGGCGAGGCCCAAAAAATTCCAAGAGCAGACCCGGCGGAAGCAAGCGTATGTTCAGCCGGTACCGAAAAATCAGATTCCGACCAAAGTCCCGCAAGCCGCCGTGAACCCGATGTACAGCATGAATCAGGGTGGAGGCGGCGTGGGCATCGGCCCGAACACGCCGCTCGGCGAACGCTTTGGCTGGTATGCCGAAATGATCCGGAAAATCATCGCGCGTAACTGGGCGACAAACGGGCTGGCCGGGACGCAGGGCGCTCCGGCAATTGTTGGCTTCGTCATTGCGCGCGACGGTCGCGTTTCCGGCGTGCGGGTTGTGCAGTCCAGCGGAAATCCCGCGATCGACAACTCGGCTTTGCGGGCTGTCTATAATTCCAATCCTCTTCCGGGGCTGCCGCCGCAGTACAGCGAAAGCACGGCGCCCGCGGAATTCACATTCGATCTACGCTAATGAAACTTCTCACTTCAGCGATCCTCGTTTTCGCCGCCTTCGGCTGGCTTGCGGCCCAGCAGCCCGGACCGCCGATTCAGGGCGTCATCAGCGGACAAGGCCAGAAGCCCGCGATTGCGATTCCCGATTTCCGCGCCAGCGGCGGCGCCACGGCGTTCATGGCTTCGTTCAACGAAACCGTTCGCAGCGATATCGAGAATTCCGGCGCGCTGACGTTTGTCGCCAAGTCTTTGTACCCAGCCCAGGTTCCACAGCAGCCGTCGGACCTCATCGGCGGCGCGCTGCCGCCGCAAGCGGCCACACAAAGCCCACAGGGCTTTCGCCTTGCGGACTGGGGGAATGCGCCTGTTTCAGCGAATTACCTTGGCATCGGCTACGCCGCGGAACAAAACAACCAGTTTGTGCTCTTCGGCTGGTTCTACGACGTGTCGCAGGCCGCGAATCTGCAGGGCGCGCAGATCTTCGGAAAAATCTACACCGGCACGCTCGACGAGAACGGCGCTATCCAGGTTGCCCATCAGTATGCAGCCGACATTCTTGCCCGCTTTGGCGTCAAGAGCCTGATTGGAACACGCGTGGTCTTCGTGTCGAATCGCACCCGCAATAAAGAGATCTGGACCATGAACTGGGACGGCACGAACCAAAAGCAGTTGACGCACTTTGGTACCATCTCGGCATTTCCATCTGTGTCTCCCGATGGCTCAAAAGTCGCGTTCACATCTTGGCTGCGCGAGTCGCCGCGCATCATGATCTTCTCCCTCGTGACAAATCGCGAGCTGCCTTTCTATAATCAGCGGGCATCCATGAACTGTTGTCTGAGCTTTAGCCCCGATGGAAAGCATGTCATCTTTTCGTCGACGGCGGCCGGCGGCCCCGCCCAACTCTATATTGCGAATCCGGACGGCAGTGGTTTGCGCCGCTTGGCCTCATCGCGCTCGATCGATACCGAGCCGAAAATCAATCCCAAGACCGGAACGGATATTGTCTTCGTTTCCGGACGGGGCGGTGGCAATCCCCAGATCTACCTGATGAGCGAAGGCGGCGAGACACAACGTCTCACCGATGGAACGGGTGACGCGACCAATCCCGCCTGGAGCCCGGACGGCACCAAGATTGCTTTCGCCTGGACTCGCGGTTTTGAGCCAGGCAATTTCAACATCTTCATTATGGACGTCGTGACGCGAAAGCTTCAGCAGCTTACGAACAACGAAGGCCGTAATGAAAATCCGACGTGGGCTTCAGACGGAGCGCACATCGTGTATGCGAATAAGCGTGGACGCGATTCGCAAATTTGGACTATGCTGGCGGACGGCACCCAGAAAAAGCAGTTGACGGGAGTAGGCAGCAATACAACGCCGGTATGGGCCCCCGCAGCACAGTAAGAACGAAGACGAGGTTATTCAGCACGATTACAAATGGGTGGAGCAAACCCAGGAGGAAATGAGAAGGAATGACGAAACGAAACGCGACGTTGGTTCTAGCAGCCGCCGCCATGGTGACTCTGGCTGCTTGTCACAAAAAACCGGTGGCCCAAACGCCACCGCCCCCACCCCCGCCTCCGCCGGTCCAGGTTGAAAAGCCGGCGATCAGCTTCTTCAATGCCGAGCCGTCGAGCATCGACAAAGGCCAGGGTTCTTCATTGCGTTGGTCGGTGACAAACGCAACAAACATCAGCCTTGATCAGGGCATTGGACAGGTGAGCCCCAACGGTCGCCGCACCGTGTATCCGGGTGAGACCACCACGTACACACTGACAGCTTCAAACGAGGGCGGAGAGAGCACCACAGCGACCGCGACCGTTACAGTCAACACGCCGCCTCCCGTCGAACAACCCGCGCCGCAACCGGTACAATCCGCTGCCGACATGCTGGCCGGACAGGTGAAGGATATCTATTTCGATTACGACAAAGACGACATCCGAGACGACCAGCAGGCTACGCTACAGGGCAATGCCACCGCTCTTAAACAAATTTTCGCCGCGCATCCGGAATTTATGGTTGTCATCGAGGGAAATTGCGACGAGCGCGGCTCGGCGGAATACAACCTGGCGCTAGGCGACCGCCGTGCGTCCAAAGCGAAAGAAGCGCTGGTGTCGCTGGGGGTACCCGCCGATAAGATGCGCACGATCAGCTATGGAAAAGAGCGGCCGGTCTGCACCGATCAAAGCGAGGAATGCTACCAGCGTAACCGGCACGATCACTTCGCGGCCGCGCAGTAGAGAGCCGTTCCGCATGGCGCGGATTCTCTTCAGCATGTACCCTAGTATTTGAGTGAATGATTCTTGGGGACGGACTTCAGGTTCGTCCCTCCTTTAGTTGAGGAAACCCGCATGAAATTTGTCCGGCTCGCTTTTCTTTTGTGCGTCTTCGCGAGCTTCAGTTTCGGAGCAAGCAAGGAAATCGTCGAATTGCAGCGCGACGTGGCCATCCTGCAGGATCAAGTAAGGCAGGTGCAGCGCACTCTCGACGAAAAGATGGCGCAACTGAC
>JAICLJ010000192.1 GCA_025927575.1 Bryobacteraceae bacterium
CCTTTATGCCCAGGGCCACACACGTGCTACAATGGCGTCCACAAAGCGAACCAAGAGCGCAAGCTGGTGGAAATCGCAGAAATGACGCCCCAGTTCAGATCGGAGGCTGCAACTCGCCTCCGTGAAGTTGGAATCGCTAGTAATCGCGGATCAGCTACGCCGCGGTGAATGTGTTCCTGAGCCTTGTACACACCGCCCGTCAAGTCATGGAAGCCGGAAATAGCCGAAGCCGTCACACTACTGTGATGTCTACGCTAGGTTCGGTGACTGGGACTAAGTCGTAACAAGGTAGCCGTAGGGGAACCTGCGGCTGGATCACCTCCTTTCTAAGGGATTACTTAGAATCATCCGCAGAGCAATCTGTGGTGAAAAGTCAGCACAGCCTCGTTTGTCTCGTAAAGAGACTGAGATGGCGATGGCAACATCGCCAGATGGTTTCCGACTATTCATTTGCAAAGAGCAAAAACAAAAGCTCGGCGTCGAAAGACGCCGAGCTTTTTTTGTTGCGCCGACAAGATCGATTTGAGTATCCGTCGCGCAGTTTGTTAAAATGGTTCTCGAAGCGGACTAGATCGGGTTCAAATACCGGCGTGATGTACTGCGGTAGCCGGGGCGTCAGAACTTTAATCCGGTTCTCCGGAGCGCCGACATCATTTGGTCAGTCCGCTTCTTTTTTTAACGCTGCCGCTCGGACTCGACTTGGGTCCGAGCTTTTTTTGTAGACTGATCCGGTTGTCTGACGGAGGAGTTTGCATGCGCATTCAAGATTTCTGTGCACTGATGCCTCTCGCGCTTCTTGTGGCGGCGGCGCCGAGCAATTCGCCGGCCACGCATCCCGCCGACAACGAGTTTGCATCCTTCGGTGTCGTCGTGACTCCACCGCCTGCAACAGCGGGATGGAAGCGGATCCCCGAAGGCGGGCCCGGCCAGATCGCCCGCTGGGCGCATATCGGCGACGATGGAAAGCCCAGTGCGATCCTCGTCCTCGAGATGGAGCCGGCGAAGAACCGCACCGCCGCGGCGTATGCCGCCAATCTCGCGAAGGAGCTCAATGGCCATACGTCGAACGACAAGGTGACGATGGGCGGCAAGTCCGCGATTCATGTCACCGGTGAACGCCAGCCAAAGGCCCCCGTCGAAACGATCGTCGCGGCGAACAACGCCTACATCTATGTTGCCTCCTGTTTCGCCGACACGCCCGACCAGATTCCTCATGACGTGCTGATCGAAGCCGCGCGATCTCTGAGATTCGTTCCACTCGCCGACCCGTCAGCCAATCTCACGATGCGCGGTGAAAAGTTTCCGCTCTTTGACCGCATCGCGGTCGAGCCGCTGAGCTCGATGCGTCCGAGTCCCGAGCCGCCGCCCGACACCATCAGCGTCAGCACGTTCAACTTCCGGGCGCATCAGCCGGATCTCATCATGAACGTCCAAACCGTTTCGAATCCGAACGGCGCGACGATGGAGACGCTGCAAGGCTTGTTCCCCGGAAAAATGAATCCCGAAGCGAAGGTGAAGTGGAACAAGGTCGACGCCAAAGTGCCGTTGACGGTTTCCACTGTCTTCGATGCGAAGAATCAGGAAGGATCGCAAAAGACGCAGATCGCGCTGGGGCTGCTTCCGCCGGACAATCAGATTGTCATCCTCATTTTTTCATACGCCAATGCCGACCCAAAGGCGCTCGCCGCCTATGAGAAGTCCTGCGAAAAGATGCTGCAGTCGATCGAGCCAGTCAAGAAATGAAGGCAACTACGAGGTCGTCATGATCACTGGCGTTCACACCATGTTCTACAGCTCCAACGCTTCGGAACTGCGCGCGTTCATTCGAGACAAGCTGGGCTTTTCCTGCACCGACGTCGGCGACGGCTGGTTGATCTTTGATCTTCCGCCGACGGAGATGGGATGTCACCCGGCCGATGCGCGCGACGGCGCCACAAGCGGTACGCGTGATATTTCCTTCATCTGCGACGACATCCACCAGACCGTCGCGCAGCTCAAGGGCCGTGGCGTTGAATTCACCGACGACGTGCGCGATCAGGGGTGGGGCTTGGTCACGCATTTCAAAATGCCGGGAAATTTCACCGTGCAGCTTTATCAGCCGGCGTACACGAAAAACCAGAAGCCTTGACCCCGAGACCTTGCCGTCTTGCGCGCGGCGGATTACCTGTATCCTCCATGAATTTGATGACAGCTCTCGGTTGCGCGTTTCTGGTTTGTCTTTTCCTCACACTCTCGGCATTCGCCAAAGATCTTGGTAACGGCTTCATCGATCACGGCGTCGCCGTGCCGATCAGCAACCATCGCGGCGCTTGCGCCACGGTTGACGGCAACGGCCGCGACGTCTTTCTTCTCTGGCTCATGGATCATCGCGGCGGGTATGAGCTGCTGCTGATCGATGCCGAAACCGGAAAGAGCGAAGAATTTCCTATTCCGTTCACGAACGGCCTGAACGATTCGCCCTACACCAGCATCCTCTCGAGCAAAAATAAGTTTTACACGCACTTTGGAAACTACTTCCTCGAGTTCGACCCCGCCAAGCGCGCGTACACCTTCTCGAAAGAGAGCACGCCGCAGATGGCGATGAGCATGACCGAGGACGACAACGGCGTGATCTGGTCGACGACATATCCGCAGAGCGGAATCGTCTCCTACGATCCCGCCACCAAAACCTTCCGCGATTATGGCCAGGTGTATCACCAGAATTGGCCCGAATACCCACGCTTCATCGCGGTCGATGATACGGGCGCTGTCTACTTCGGCCTCGGCAACACCGCCAGCCAGATCGTCGCGCTCGATCGTGAAACGGGCAAAGCCACACCAATCCTCCCGGAGTCCGAACGCACGAAAGGCATCGCGTACGTTTACCGGGATATCGACGGTAAGGTTTACGGATGTCCAGGATCGGAGGCGGAGGAAAAGGCGAAAGACGGCTGGTACGAGCTGTACAAAGGCGTCGCGAAAAAGATCGGCAAGCACGATGTCGTCAAACCGAAAGAAATCCTCACCGGCTCGCAGGCGTTCTTTCACACGAAGTTTCCGGACGGAAAAATCGTGAAGGACTGCGATCTCGTTACGAGGAAGCTCACAATCGAAGATCCGAAAACGAAGAAGCAAACCGAAGTATCCTTCGATTATCACAGCGAAGGCGCGCTGATGATGGGCCTCGCAGCGGCGCCGGATAACACGATCTCCGGGGGCTCGTCATTCCCGTTCCGGTTTTTCTCCTACAATCCAAAGACGGACAAGATCATCAATCGTCCCGCCTACCTTCAGTGGAACACGATCTGTCGCCGCGGGGATCACTTCTTTGTCGGCGGATATCCCTATGGATTTATTCTCGATTGGAACCCCGCCAAGCCGTGGGTGGATACCGTCAAAGGCAAACGCGACACGAACCCTGCGTACATTCTCGATTGCGACCCCGCCATTCATCGCCCGACCTGCATCTACGCGCATCCCGACAACAAGACAATGATCCTCGCCGGAACGCCGCAATACGGTTACACCGGCGGGGGGCTTTGCTTCTGGAATACTGAAACCGACGAACACACGCTGCTCACCGACGGGCAACTCATCAAGGACCAATCGACGCAAAGCATCGTCGCGATCGATGGTGGCAAACTCGTCGGCGGAACGACAACGACGCCCGGCACCGGCGGGGAAAAGAAAGCCGAACAAGCCGAGCTGTACATCATGGATTTCGCGACGAAGAAGATCGAGTGGCATTCGCCGCTGATCCCCGGCGTGCAGGAGTACACCGAGCTGCACATCACGCCGGACAAAACGGTCTACGGCATCGCCCAGCAGAAAATCCTCTTCGTCTTCGATCCGCAAAAGCGCGAGATCACGTACCAACACAATTGCGAAAACGACCTCGGCGCGACCGCATACCAGCAAGGCCCGCGCGTCTTCGTCGACGGACCGAACGAGACCACGTATCTCTTATTCCACGCAGGCATCGCCAGGCTCGATTCGAAGACGCATGAGCTGACGCTCGTTGCCAAGTCCCCAATCAAAGTCGAATCCGGCGGCGACTACCTCGACGGCCGAATCTATTTCATCAGCGGATCGCACTTGTGCAGCTGGCAGATCAAATGAGGCGGACGCGTTGTGCAAAACGCGGATTCTCAAGCCGATTTCTTCGCCGCCGTTCGCGCGAATGATCTTGCGAAGGTGTCGCAGATGCTTCGGCAGCATCCGGACCTCGCGCGTGCGCGATGTGCCGGCGATGCGCGTTTGCTTGGCGTCGTGTGGAATCGCAACAGCAGCCACGATCCCGTTTCTCCGGACGATCCGCGATCGAGCACCGCACTTCACTACGCGGCGCACAACGGATATGCAGCGCTTGTCAAGCTACTTTTGACTCACGGCGCCGATCCCAACTCGATCGGCTACGACAACAATCGCAACAACGTCACCCCGCTGATCCTCGCCGCGGCGGAAGGGGATCTCGAAACGATTTCGCATCTGCTCGACCACCGTGCCGATCCGAATTTCAAAACCAACGCTGGCATCACCGCACTCTCGACCGCGCTCGACGAGAAGTCGCTCGACAAAGCGCAACTGCTCATCGCCTGCGGGGCGATTCCCGACATCTTTGATGCGATCAAGCTCGGGCAGACGGATCGAGTTCGCGAGCTACTCCGGCTCGATGCTGCGATCGCCCGTCAACCGAATCGGAAGGGCGAAACGCCGCTCGACGTCGCGGTGGAGTGGGGTCGTCGTGACGTTACAGAATCGCTCTTGGCAAATGGAGTAAAGCTCACCCCGAAAGCCGCCGCAGGCTTTGGGATGCTCGACGAACTTCGCGCCTTTCTCGACGACAACCCACACCTCATTAGCAACGCAAACCTGCTGACCATCGCAGCGATCAACGGAGCCGTCGCATCCATCGATCTCTTGCTCTCGCGCGGCGCCGATCCGAACGAGTTCGACCACGACCGCGCCCAACCGCTTCACAACGTCGCGATGTCGATGGTCAGACCAGCATGCGCAAAATCCGTCGCTCCGCTTATCAAAGCTGGCACCAATGCCACATCTGTCCACCGCGGTCACACGCCGCTGCAGCGCGCCCGCGCTGTGAACAACGACCCGGTCGTCCAGGCGCTCCTCGATCAAGGAATCACCCATTAGCCTTCACAGCCGTCCCTGGGCGAAGCGCCCGGCGGCATTTTTCTTTCAATTCGCGCTTCACGCCCCAAAAATCCCGTCCGCACCAAACTCTTTTCCCCGCGCCCTTTTCATCTGCCGTCGGATTCGCAATAATGTTCGGTTCACTTTGGCCCGTCCCGACGTGTCGGGGCGGGGGCTCTTTAAAATAGAAGGATTTGAGTATGGGGCCGACCAATCTTGCTTTGGTCAAATTGTTTCAGGCCGATCAGAAACTCCGCGCCGCGCAGGAACGCCTCGACGCGGCCACGAAAAACGTGCGCGTCCAGGAGCGCAAGGTCAACGATCTCGCCGAGAAGCTGAAGCTCGCGCAAACCACCTTGCGCGAATCCCAGTCCAAGTCCGGCCAGCTCGAGCTCGACCTCAAAACCCGCGACGCCCACATCGAAAAGCTGCGCACTCAGCAACAGAACGCCAAGAACAACAAGGAGTACCAGGCTTTCCTTGTCGAGATCAACACCGAGAAGGTGGACAAGGGCAAGGTCGAGGAAGAACTGATCAAGCAGATGGAGGCGGTCGAGAAAGGGCAGGGCGAGCAGAAGGATCTGACCGCTCTGCACGAATCCGAATCCGCCAAGCTCCAGACGATGCGCACGGAGATCAACGACCGCATCAAGCAGCTGCAGGCGGAGATCGACGCGCTGAAACCGAGCGTCGACGCAGCCGCCGCAGCGGTCCCTCCGAAAGCGCGCGACGCGTATCAAAAACTCGCCGATCGACTCGATGGCGAAGCGATGGCCGCGATCGCTAAACCGAACCGACGCGCCGAAGAATACGTCTGCACCGCCTGCAACATGGACTTGGTCACCGACGTCTACAACAAGCTGCACGTCCGCGACGATCTCGTCTATTGCCCCAGCTGCCGGCGCATTCTCTACATCCCCGATGATCTTCCCCCCGAAGTCGCGGTGAAGGCCAGGCCCAAGAAGAAAGAGCCCAAACCCGAGCCGAAGGACACCTCGCCGGAAGCGGCGCCTCCGCAGGAACAGACCTCTGAAGCGTCGACCTCGCCCGAGTCTGCGGAAACGGAACAACCCGCGACGGATGCGCAATAACGTGTGGCACAGCCGCCCTCGGCTGTGCTTCGGCACCCGTAACGCAGAAACGGCCGGGGCTGCGGTGCCACAACATCCTGTCCCAAATATGCTTTGCCTTTGCCCCGTTACGCCTATACATTCGCGAGCGTCGGAGGCTGTTCATTCGTCGTTTCGCACCACTGATCTGCACCCTCGCGTGTGTCCTTCTCACGCCTTCTGTGCGTGCAACTGATTACCGCCTCGACGTCGCCACTGATGCCTCCAGCGCCGACAACACTTCCTGGTTCGGGTCGCAACAGCTCCCGGCCTTGAACTTCCATTCCGTCGACGGGCATGACATCGAGCAGGGGAACACAACGCATCAATCCGCGATCACCGCTGCCGGCAATACGCTCAGTGTCTACTACAACAATTACTACACGCTCTTCCCGAACAGCACCGCGTCCGCGGCGGTGACGACCATCGAAAACTACGCGACCTCGCACTTCGGTGCGAACGCGAACACGCGCTGGCTGGTGCTGAACGAAGTCGCCGCCTCCACCTGGAACGACACCACCAGCGGAGACAGCTATCGCACCTGGCTCGTCGACACAATCACGAAGCTGCACACCGACGGTTACAACAACATCGTTCTTTATTCCCCCCGATATCTGGCGAGCAAGACCTACGCGGCGACGTGGAAGTCCATCGCGCAGTACGCCTACATCGGGCTCGAAACGTATCTCGACGGCAAGACGGTGAAGGACGAGAACTTTTCGCTCAGCAAAGTTCAGGCGTATTACCAAGGCTATTACAACAGCTGGACGAGCACGACGAGTGGGCCCGGCCTCGATCCCTCGCGGCTCTTCGCCGGCGAGCACTTCAGCATCAACAAATACGACCCGACCTTTTACTGGGGCGCAAACGGCACAAGCGGAACGGACTGGCAGGCGGCGATCGAGATCCGCGACATCGCCATCCACAACATCCCGTTCGGCGGATTCATCGGCTATGCGTGGGGAAAAGACGCGCAGGCCACCGGCGACGACGCAACCGATCTCGCTGCCCAGCTCAGTTACGAGCGCGCGTACGCGTCGACGATGGTCGTTCAAAGCGAAGTGCCCACATGGATCGGTAACAGTGGAACGGACAACAGCTGGTCGAACTATCTCAACTGGACCGGCGGACTGCCTTCGACGACGCAGAACCCATATCCGCTTCTGGCGCTGAGCAATCCGACGCTTCCGAAACAAACGACCGCGAATCTCTACAACACGATTGCAGCAAATACGACCATCACACTCGACGGCAACCAATCGGTCACGCATCTGGGCTTCGACAGCCCAAACAGCTACACGATCGCTCCCGGCAGCGGCGGATCACTCACGATCACCGGCACCGCAGCGACGCTCAACGTGCTTTCCGGATCGCACTTCATCACCGCGCCGCTCATGATCGCTTCCGCCACCATCGCGAACATCGCCGGCAGCCTGACTGTCTCCGGCGGATTCAGCAACGCCGGCGTGACCTTCACCAAAACCGGCGCCGGCTCGATGAACATCAGCGGAACGCAAACGAACACCGCCAATTCAATCTTTAACGCCAACGACGGCGTAACCAATTTCAACAGCAACGTCGGCGGAAATCTCAACCTCAACGCCAACAGCACGGTAAACTTCGGCTCGGCGCAAAATCTCCGCGCGCTCACGATCGCATCCGGCAAAGTCGTGACCGCGCAGAAGGGCGGCGCGAACACCGTTCGCATCAGCACCTCGTGGACGATCAACGGCAAGCTCGACCTGAACGACAACTCCGCCATCTTCGACTACACCAGCACAAGCCCACTCGATTCGATCCGGCAGCTTGTTCTGAGCGGCTACAACAACGGCAGCTGGAATGGCAACGACATCATGAGCACGCTCGCCCAGCCCGGCCAAAGCACGACGAAAGGCGCCATCGGCTTCGCCGAAGCCAGCAGCCTCTTCAGCACCTTCCCCGCGATGTACGCCGGCCAGAACATCGACAGCACCACGATCGTGATGCGCTACACCACCGCCGGCGATGCGAATCTCAGTGGCAACACCGACATCCTCGACTTCAATGTCTTGGCGGCCAACTTCGGCAAGACCGGCATGACCTGGCAAAAGGGCGACTTCGACTACGACGGCACGGTCAACATCACCGACTTTAATCTCCTCGCGTCCAGCTTCGGCCAGAGCGTTCCCAGCACGCAACCACCGGCCGCATTGTTCATTCGCGCCGAAGGAACCAACGCGATCGTCCCACTTCCGAATCCTGCCTACGCAGGAGTGATCGGCCTTGCACTTGTCGGTCTCGCAATTCGCTTCTCGAAAAAAGCCACCCGCCAGAATTAAGATTTCCGCCGACAAATACGGGGCGAAATGATAGAAAGGTCGTGGCCGTGGGCGTTTTCCCTTCCCGCCCACGACGGGCTGTATGCGGCATATTGCGCAAACGATTCGTGACGACCTCGTAGGGTCCGCTTCAGCGGACCGGTTATTCGCCTTTTCGAATGGACGGAGTAACCGGTCCGCTGAAGCCTGATCTTTCCCCACATCTTTCCAGTTCGCAAGCTGTGGCGATACTGTGGGGTTTTTTCGATTGAGTTGGGAGGCCGGCATGGAGGCTGGCGATTCA
>JAICLJ010000067.1 GCA_025927575.1 Bryobacteraceae bacterium
AAGGCTCTACGCCTGAGGCAGAGGCGACGGAGCGGGTGTGAGGCCGTGGCGGCGCATAATCTCCGCCATCTTCGTGAGGTCCGGCGGCCCCCCGGCTGCAGCCTTGATGGCCTCGGCGCACTCGCGGAAATACTGCGGACCGAGTTCCGCCGGCGTGACGATGCAGAGTGCCTTCACGTCCTGGGTCGTGTTGTTATCGAACCGATGGACGGCGCCTCGCGGAATGCAGAGCGCCTGCCCTGGACCGACGTCGATTTGCCTGCCGTTCACGGTCCACGTCAACGTGCCGTCAATGCCATAGATGGTCTCCTCGTAATGGTCATGGCTGTGGGCCGGAGCCATCAGGCGCTGCGCGCCCGGGACAAACACCTCAAAGGCCGCGATGGTTCCTGCCGAGCCTTCACCTGTGAGCAGGAAGCGCACCGTGAGTGGCCCGAGACGGATGATTTCGTCGGAGGGATTGACGCATAGATCGCTGGTCTGCAATATCATGTGAAATTCCTTTTCGTAGATTCCCCATTTGTGCCCTCTATGCCGGGAGAAGAAGCACAACTCCGTACTTGGGCGCTGCCGCGAACGCCCGAGCGATTAACTCTTTGCTGGGGGCGGCGGTGTAAACGATCCACAGCGGGATCGAACACTTCAGCAAAGTAATTCTCAAGGCCTGCCGGTGTAATCAAAACCATGGCCTTCGCAGGCACATCGCCATTGTTCTTGAAGGATTGAGCGATTCCACGGGGAGGTCGTTCGAAACGAGACGGCTCCCGTCGGCGGATCAATGGGCCAAGCCAAGTCTTTGATCACTGCTTGGTACGCGTTCAACGCTGCGGTACATTTGTGCTGGGTCCTCTTTATCTGGGCATCCCATAGGTTTTTTTCATTATCGCGCCAACTTGATCCGGCGTGGGGCGGTTCCGGAGCCAAAGCAAACAGCCAAGGCAGAGATCGCCTGAACCGGCGATCTCGCCACTGCGGCGTGGCTCTAATCAACACGAGGCATCGGCCAATTGGATTTCAACAGTATCGAACGTTTGCGTAGGTCTGCGAATGTGTTGAATTAAAATAGCAGCAGTTGAGGTTTAAAGCCTTCGGACCCTACACTGCTTCGCACAGGGCGTAAGCGGCTCATTTTATTCCCGCCTCCATGAACAACTCTTCAGATAGCGTGGGCATCATTGGCGCCGGGCGCGTGGCCCAGGCGCTCGGAAAACTACTGCGTGAACACGGCGGCGCCCCGGTTGTCATCGCCAGCCGTAAACAGGAATCGGCAAAAGCGGCCGCCGCCTGGGCTGGCGCGTCCGCCGTGCCGTTGGAAGAGATTGCAGTGAAAGCAAAGCGCCTGCTGATTGCCGTGTCCGACGATGCGTTGCCGGAAGTGGCATCGAAGCTTGCAGACTTGGGACTGCGCGGCGCAACCATCCTTCACACCTGCGGAAGCCAGGGACCGGAAGCGCTTTCAGAACTTTCGAGGCTCGAAAACTCAGTGGGCGTATTGCACCCGCTACAAACGATTCCAAACGCTGCCGAAGGGACCGCGACGTTGCCCGGCTCGGCATTTGCGATTGCAGGCGATACGGAAGCCATCGCCTGGGCTCAGTCGTTGGTGGCGTTCCTCGGGGGAACGTGCCTGCAGATTGAGGCAGACCGCTGGCCGCTTTACCATGCTGCCGCAGTGATGGCGTGCAATTACGAGGTAACGCTAATGGACGCGGCCCTGGAACTACTGGAACAGGCGGGGCTATCTCGAACAGCCGCGCTTGAGGCGATTGCGCCCATGGTGCGCGCCACAACCGAGAATGTATTGCGACTAGGCCCCGATCTCGCGCTGACCGGACCCATTCAACGAGGCGATAGCGCCACGGTGCGCGCGCACATGGCGGCCTTACGTACGGCGCGCCCGGCGACCGCCATTCTGTATTCGGCGGCGGGATTGCGCACGATAGAGATTGCGCGGCGGCGTGGTTTATCAGAAGAGAAGGCCGAAGCGCTCGCAGAGTCGCTGCGGATGTCCATGCGTTAACGGGCCATTCGCGACAATCAACTATTCACATGTCCGACTTACTAAAGCCGTTGCGGCTGCCAGACCTCGAAGGCAAGAAAAAACGTGGCGAAAAGATCGCGATGCTGACAGCATATGACGCCACGATGGCGTACTTACTCGATGAGGCCGGAGTGGATGTCTTATTAGTTGGAGATAGTCTGGGCATGGTAGTGCTCGGCGAGGACAACACTCTCTCGGTGACGATGGATGACATGGTGCGGCACACACGCGCGGTCCGGCGCGGCGCCAAGCGCGCGATTGTCGTTGCCGACATGCCTTTTTTGAGCTACCAGGCAAGTATTTCCGAAGCAGTGCGGAATGCCGGGCGGCTGCTGCAGGAAGGAGGGGCGACGGCCATCAAGATGGAGGGCGGTGAACCGGCAGTTCCTACCGTGACTCGTCTGGTTTCAATCGGCATTCCGGTAATGGGACATCTCGGTCTCATGCCGCAGTCTGTTCATCAACAGGGCGGATTCCGCCGGCAGGCAAAGAGAGAAGACGAACAGAAGAAGCTGACTGACGACGCGGTCGCGTTAGAGCAAGCGGGTGCCTTCGCCATTGTGCTGGAGTGCGTTCCGGACACCCTGGCGCGCGACGTCACCGCGAGATTATCGATCCCCACCTTCGGCATCGGCTCGGGCCCGCATTGTGACGGGCAGGTTCTGGTCAGCTACGATTTTCTGGGTTTGACGCGCGGCCCTGCGCCGCCATTTGCCAAACGATATGCGTCGCTCGGAGAAAGCGTCGTAAATGCCACAAAAACATATGTGCGGGAAGTGAAATCAGGCCGGTTTCCTATCGCGTCGGAGCCCGCCGCGAATGCCTGATTTAACATCGTCCATTCCGGAACTGGTCAAGGTCGTCAAGACTGCGCGGGACAGCGGCCGTTCCGTCGGATTTGTGCCGACAATGGGCGCTCTGCACGCGGGACATTTGAAGTTGATGCAGGAAGCGCGGCGGGAAAACGATTTCGTTGTCGTGAGTATCTTTGTTAACCCGTTGCAATTCGATCGCAAGGACGATCTGGATCGCTATCCACGAACTCTAGACGCAGATATGGATATGTGCTCGACTGTTCCCGTGGACGTTGTATTCACTCCCTCGCCGTCTGAATTGTATCCACATGAGCAGCTAGCCTTCGTGGATGTGCCAGACTTAACGAGTCATTTGTGCGGCGCATTTCGCCCGGGACACTTCCGGGGAGTGACGACCGTTGTAGCGAAGTTGTTTCATATCGTCAGGCCGGACCGCGCTTACTTCGGCGAGAAAGACGCGCAGCAACTCGCCGTTATCCGCCGAATGGTGGAGGATCTGAACATGCCGGTAGCTGTCGTCGGCATACCGACAGTTCGTGAGCCGGACGGCCTGGCACTGAGTTCGCGCAATAAACATTTGACCGCCGAGCAACGTCAACTCGCACCGCTACTGCCGCAAATTCTTAGAGAAGCGCAGTCGCGGCTTGACAAAGGTGAGCGGTCAGCGAGCGCCATCAGCAGGGCAATCAAACTTATGTTCCGAAAATACACGGAGCTTCGCTTGGAATATTTTGAAATTGTCGAGCCTCGCACGCTGAAGGCAGTCGAACATGTGGACGGCCCGGTGCTGATTGCTGGAGCGATGTGGGTCGGCGCGACACGGCTCATCGACAACATGTCCTGGCCAGTCGAGACGGAAACAAACTGAAGTTCTGTCGTACGTTCTTCAAGGCAAAGACGGGCGTTTGGAACGTGATCAAAGGCAAGCGCTTTGAAATGCACCGCCGGCCGCGTCAGTGTTTTGATCTGTTCAGCGTGCCGTCGCCCGAAAGCTCGGGTTTAGGAACCGGCTTTAAGTCCCCGTACTCCGCGGAAAGGTAGTCCAATAGAAGCTGCCGGTCACGCACCGGCGCTCCCCACGCGATCATCTTATCGATCTCTTTTTCCCAAGCGGCAGATGACAATCGCTGCGAATTGACCAGACGGGGGCTGTGGCATTGAATGCAGCTGTGCTGCACTTCCTGTTTGCCGCGCTCGTTTGGTTGTGAATCCGCCGCGAGCATCAATCCACCCAACGCGATGAGCGGTAGTACAATGCCTGCAGGTTTCATGCCGCCTCCACTGTAACGCCAACGCGGTCAATCGCGTTATAGAGATACCCGGATGGGTTCCATGTTGCGACGACCGGCTGATTGCGTCCGGCCGAGTCGGTGGCGCGGGACAGAATCGTGAAATAGCCAGGATGAGGCGGAGTCCAGTTGATGCTCCACAGGCGCCATGCGAAGGGAAGATCCTGCCGGGAAAGCTGCGCGGGCTCCCAAGTGCGGCCGGCGTCGGTCGAAACATCAACTTTCGTAACCCGCTCTTCACCCGCCCAGGCGATGCCCCGCAACACCGTTGCTTTTACTGGGATCCGCTCCTGATCCGACACACTTGTGATAAATGATTTCACCGGCATGCCTTCGATTACTTCCAGCTCAGACGGTTTCGCCGGCGTGCCCGGCGTAACAGCATACTTCGGAAAACGATATCCAGGATTCATAAAGAATCCATTGTTGGGTTCGGCTGCAATCGAAAGGTTCGTCACCCACTTGACCCAACTTGTTCCATCCCATCCCGGCACAATCAGCCGCAGGGGAAATCCATGCAGGTCGGGAAGCGGTTTTCCATTAATTTTGAGTCCCAATAGAGTTGCAGGATGAAGTGCTTTCTTCATCGGGAACGAACGAATAAAATCGGGCGTCTTGATAAGTCCGGAATCGGCTCCATTGATCGTCACCCAGGGCGCTTCCAAATCTGCTCCGGCAAGCTTTAAAACGTCGCTCAGCCGGGGACCGGTCCATTCCGCATTTCCGATGGCGCCGCGCATCCATTGGATGCCCGGCACTCGTGGACGGAAGAGGCCTCTCGCGTTCCCAGTGCATTCCAGAGTCGCGGCTACCGTATGCTGCGGCAGCTTCTGAAGGTCGGCAAGCCTGAGTTCCATCGGTTTTTCAATACGGCCGTCCAAGGCAAGCCGGAAGCTCTCCACCATTACCCTCGGCCTGGGTAAATGCTGCCGGACGAAAAACACATCGTTCGGAGTGATCCACGTATCGAAATAAGAAGTTGGCGTTTCGAGATCTTCGGGCCGGTCGTTGTGCAACAGCATCGGCCGCTTGCCAGGAATGGTAACTACTTTCTGCGCCTGCAACAGGCCGGCGGCGCTGGCAAAATAGGCGAGCATCGCGCGCCGGTTCACTCGCTTGATCGGGTCCCGCACCTCTAATAACCGTATACTATTCCGAAATGATGGGGAACTGAAGAAATAGCCGTGGGAGATGTACGAGTCTGCCCAGCAGGAGTTCTGCTGTTGCCTTAGTAAATCACTTTGATTGAGAACTGAATCTGGCGCGACGTACCGGCCGTACGGCTGATCTCACCAAAACCGGGCCCCTTCACGATGTTTGAAGGCAAACCGAAATTCGTCAAGTTGAATAAGTTGAAGAACTCCGCGCGCAATTGAACAGTCGCAAGCTCACCTGATCCGCGTGAGCCGAAGCGAGTGTCTTTGATAAGAGCAAAGTCGAAGTTATAAAATGCAGGACCGCGAAATGTGTTGCGGCCGAGCGTCCCGAAGCGGCCCCGATTCGGACCGGTGCCGCCACTCACATCCGTCGGAATGGAGAACAGCGACGCATTTTGATCGCCAAGCCCGAAGTAATCCTCACGAATTTTTCGGCTTGTGGATAACACGGGCGCGCCAATCTGGTCCGGGCGATCCGTGCCATTCGATCCCACGCCGGTCTGCTGAATTCCCGAGTAGATAGTGAACGGTGATCCGGTGGCGATTGTGGAGATGCTGAGAAGCTGCCAGCCCTCTGTCAGCGGCTTTCCAAGCGGACGGAGGAAGGGGGCGCGCTCTGCGTGAAGCTCCTGTACGAGGCTGAGCGTGACGGTGTGGGTGATATCGAAAGTAGACGGACCTCGATCAGAACTCGTGTGAAATGGATCTTGTGGCCAGGCCTGAGCAACCGCGCCGGACGACGCCGCAATAAAGCCACCGAGGACAGAACTGGTGTCGTCGATTGATTTAGACCACGTGTAACTCGCCTGAAACCCAAGCCCAAACCGGTTAAGGTTATTTTGGGCGGAAAGTTGAAGAGCATGATAGGTGGAGTGAGAGCGGTTCGTCATTACACTTTCCGTGCCGAATCCTCCGCTCACATTACCTAAGCTGTCAAATTGTGTGAAAGGCGCAAGGCGCGGGTCCGCGCCGGGATAGGCATTGGGGAAGTTCACAGCGGGAAGTCCCACGCCTGTAGTTCCAACATAGGCCGCATTCAACGCCACCTCGGAGAACCGCCGCTCCAACCCGAACGTCCACGTCCCGATATACCCGTTCCGGAAGTCGCGGGACATGCTTGAGATATTCAGAGGTGTAATCTGGTGATCCGGTGTGAGCGCGGCAAGGTCTGTCTCGAACCGATTCACATCCATCTCCGTATTAGGCGGCACTTTTTTCGTATCGCCCGAGGCGAATATCGGCTGGCCTCCCGGTGTGAACGCCGTGGGAAGCTGATCAGGCGTGATGTTCGCTCCAAATTGGACGGGAACTCCGGGCGCCGCGGTCAAGCGCGGATAGACGACGAAAGGCGTCCCTCCGGTCAGAAAGTTATCCTGCCAAAGATTCGGCAGCAGCGTTGTGATGCCCGCTCCCGCTCGCACGATCAGATTTCGGGGCGCGCGCCATTCGATACTAAGCCTCGGTCCCCAGCCATTCAGGTCGAGGCCGTACGGAGGCTGCGGATTGATCAGATAAGTTTGACCACCGCGACCGTCCGAGCTTAGGATCGAGGTCCGGTTCGCCCGTTCACGAATCTGTGAATTCACTTCATAGCGGAGACCATAGTTAACCAGGACCCGATCGGAAACTTTCCAGGAGTCCTGGAGAAAAAAGTTGAAGGCATCCCGCGAGATCGCCGCCACCCCAATTCCGCTACCTTGCGGAAACTGAGGAGGTGCCACTGCAATCGTGTAGGCAAACGGACTCGCCATGAGCAGCCCAGACAACGCATCGGGCAAAGGATCTCCCGCCGCGATATTGTGCGCGCCGCTGGCGGAGCGTATCGAAACAGGCGAATAGGACGTACCGCCGCCAAATGTGTATTCGCCGTTAGGGCTCGTGCCGAAATAGGTGGTGTCCCGATTCCCTCGCCATTCCGCGCCGGCCCGGATCGTATGACGGCCTCGCACATACGTAAAATTCTGGCGGGCTTGAAACAAATTTCCAATCGCCGCCGTTACGGAGCCGGCAGCCGCATTGAACGATTCGTACAAGCCATCGCCGAATTTCAACGCTGGATCCGTGTGGTTCTCGGTAGGGAACGAGGGAGTCGTCCGAGTGAAGCTGATGGACGAATCGAATGTAAAGCGCGGCGAGACGGTGCGCGTGTAGCGGATGACTGCATTGCGCTGGCGGTCAATGTAGCGAACCGCAAAACTCGGATCGAGGACGGTTTGGCTCGGGTTCGTGGTGGGACCGGCGATGTCGTTAAGGCTGAACCGGCCGAACAACTGACTTTTTTCGGAAAGCTTATGATCGATCCTGACGGAGAACTGGTCGCTATCGGTCACGACCTTCGAGGAAGTCGCGTAAGTGCGGGCGCCATAGGGCCCTTGCGCATCGTTGGGCTCCGGATAGCGGCTGAGGATCTTGGCAATACGCGGATCCACCGGAATGAGGAGCGTGTCGCCTGGGAAGGCGGTCGTATCGCGTCCGGCGCGCTCGTCCAGCGTCGGCACGGGGATCACTTGGGTAGTCCCGAGAGTTTGCCGGAAGCCCTGGTATTCGACGAAGTAGTAGGTTCGTCCGCGCCCGTTATAGACACGAGGGAGAACAACGGGACCACCGTTGGTTATTCCGAACTCATTGCGGTGGAACGGCGGGATGCGTCCTGGATTCGCGATGGAGCGTCTATCGAAAAAGTTCCGCGCATCGAATGCGTCGTTGCGAAGAAATTCGTATGCCGATCCGTGTAAAGCATCGCTCCCCGACCGAGTGAGGATATCTGTGAAACCCGCTGCGCCGCGTCCTATTTCCGCCGGCATCCATCCTGAACTCGATTTGATTTCCTGAACGGCATCCACGTTGAAATTGGAAAATGTGGCGCCGCCCATCTCCGGATCGCTGATGTCCGCGCCATCCATTGCAAAGACGGCCGCTGTCCCTCGTTGTCCATTGATAGCGAATTGCTGGGTGAAGTTTGTCGCGCCGTTCGAATCAGTCATGGTTCCCGCGGCGAGCAGCAGAAGCTGGCTGAAATCGCGCTTGTTGAGGGGCAGCTCGGAAACAGCCCGCTGCTCCAACTTCTCGCCGCCTGTGCTTGCAGCCGATCCGGCTGGACCGCTGAGCCGAAGGCTTCCATTGCTGGTGACTTCAAGTTGCACGGGCCCAGTTCCGGATGGAAGATTCAGCGGCTCCCCGTAGACGGCAACCGACCGTTTCCAACGGATCGAGAGGCGATACTGGCCGCTGGGGAGCGCGCCAAACCGGAACTCGCCTTGCGCCGATGTCTGGACAGTAAACTTCGATGTGTCAGAGGAAAGCTGCACGAGCGCTCCGGCTATCGGCTCGCCCGCGGCGGTCCGGACAATCCCACTCCAGGTTTGAGGGCCCTTCTCGTCGCACAATACTGGAGCAGAGAGCAGCAGGCAAATCAGCATAAGCTGAATGGGTCTCACGAGCATCAGGAACACAGGATATCGTGAGGTGCGCTTCACATCGCTTGTGAGCGCCAAACATTAGCGATGCTAGGTCTGCGCTTGCGACTTTAGCATCTGAAAAGAAGCGCTCTCGGGATTGTCTTTGAGAAATTGATCGCAGATCCGGATACACTCCCGGCGATCGCCTTTCGCAAGGACCCATCTCGCGGCCTGCAACGCCAGAATCTGTTCCACGATGGCTCGCGCGAGGCGACTGACTTCGGGTGTAGGATGCTCCCGTCCCGCCAAGGCACGGCAGCGCTTCAGGTAATCGTCGAGATACGATCCATTTTCCGGCTTGTCGATAAGAGCCTGCAATTCTTTCAACCGCACCCCGACGTTTTCCGGTTCGCGGTCAGCGGCGGCTGCGGTAGCGGACCCGGATGACGTCTCCACCCGAATGCCCGCGCTCGATTCTTCGACGTGGCTGCCCGACCCTGCTGTGGCGGCTTGCCGGTCTGTGCCGGCGGCTGGCAACCGAAGTTCTTCCGCGCGCCTGGTCCCAATGGTGTCGCGCAGGCGGGCGGGAGGCTGCCATTCCTGGCGTATGGATGCCGCTTGTTTCACAAGCGTTTCCGCGGCACGCCAGTCCGTGTGCAGTATGCGCTCTGCCTGCTGGTTCAGCTCGTCGAAGATAAAACGCTCGAGCAAAGTATTTCCTCGCGCGGATTGCAATGCCTGCTGCAAGATTTGACTGCACTCCGGGAAGCGATTCGATTGGAACAGATCGTGGGCAGCCGAGAGCTTCGCTTCGACGTCCTTCCGCTTGCAGATCTGCGCCAGCCGGTTCATTTCTTCGGCGAGCATCGGAAAACCCGGATTCATCGATTCGAGTTGCTTCCACCGTTCGAGCGCCTCTGCGTATTCTCCACCCTTCTCGTGTTTACGAGCGAGTTCCACCACGGCATCGGCCGCTTTTTGCTTTTCCTGGATCCGCGTCAGAAGGTTACGGAAAGCATCCTGATCCGGGTGCTCTCTGAGAGCTTGCGTCACGGTGGCAGCCTGCCTGTTTAGATCAGGCTCTGCCGAAAGCCGCGCCTCCAGATCGCCGACTTGACGTTCTGATTTCGCCCGCTGAATTCGTTCGATCTCCTGCCTGAGCGAACGCACCAGCGGTTCGTCGGGATAGCGCGCGCATCGGCGTTCGTACAGCGAGAGCGCTGCCGTCAAGTTGCCCGCACCCAGCTTCCGGCGCGCCTCGGCTAAGTCCGTTTGCAGAGCTTTTTGCTCCTCGCGCACCTTGCGCTCAATCTCCTTATGTTCCGGACACCAGTCCCGCCGGCCGGGTGAACGGTGGATCGATTCAGCCTCCTGGTCGAATCGGTCGATCGCGAGGCTCAAATTGCCGGCCGTCCAGGCGCTTCGCGCGGCCTCGAACAGGCTCTCCTGTTCGCGCCGGCTCCTGATGACCTCCTGCTGTTTCACCTCAACATTGTTCAGGAGCTCTTTCGCCCGCGCATCATCCGGCTTCAGATTCAAGGCATCGTGCAGCACCTGGCGAGCGCTCGTGAGCGACATTCGTTCAAGATGTTCAGCCGCGACGCGGAGCAACTCCGTCAATTTCTGCTCCGTCAGCGCATCCTCAATTTGTTCCTTGAGTTCAAGGGCGGACGGGTGGCCAGGAACCAGGTCTAAAATCTCCTGGAGCTTGCGAAGCGCCAGCGAATACTCTTCTTCATCGACACAGCGCTTCGCATTTTCGAGCAGGCGGCCGGTCGATTGTTCGCGGATCGCCTGAATCACGTCCTGTCTTAGCTTGAGAACCTGTTCATTGACGTACCCTTCGGATTCGAGTTCATTCAAGATTTCGGATGCAAATTGAAAGTCGCGTTCCTTAAAGCTGCGCTCAGCGAATTCAAATCTCGTTCTGACGGTTGCCGCAGGCGCGGGTCGCGTCGGCTCGTTATGCCACGCCTTCTGGAGAGCATTCGCAAACTCGCTGGCCGACGAGAAGCGAGCGGATGGGTCTTTCGCCATGGCTTTGGCGACCACCTGCGCCACCGGTCGCGTGACACCAGCGTGGAGATCGGAAGCGAGCAGCGGATTTTCTTGCATCACCGCCTTGACCACGTCCTCTTCCCGCGTGCGCCAGAAGGGCTGCACGGCGGTTAATGATTCGTAGCAAACTACCCCCAGGGAGAAGATATCGCTGCGACTGTTGAGCGGTTTCATGCTGATTTGCTCAGGCGCCATGTATTGCAGCGTACCTTTCATGCCTGTTGAGTGGTTGCCGGTGAAATGCGCGACCCCGAAATCGATGATCTGCACGGAATCGTCGTTCATGACGAAAATATTGCTGGGCTTGATGTCGCGGTGGAGCAATCCGTGATCATGCGCACATTGCAGGCCGCGTGACGCCTGGCAAATGATGTCGATACATCGCGGCTGGGGCAGCGGCTCTCTTTGGGGATAGATCAGATCGTGAAGAGTTCTTCCCGTCAGCAAAGGCATGACGAAATACGGCCGCGCCACACCCTCATCTTCAAACGTCCCCATGTCGAAAATGTCGACGACATTAGAGTGGGCCAGCGTGGCGAGCGCGCTGCATTCCCGGTAGAACAGATCGATTAGCAGCTGCGTGTTCACATCGCGCAGCATTTTGATGGCTACTTCGCGGCGAAAGACAGTATCGAACGCCCGATAGACTGTGCCCATTCCACCGCGACCGAGTACGGTTCTCAGCTCGTATCGATCCTTGATCCTGGCGGGCATGGACATAGCCGACCTTTAACCCGGTAAACACCTTTAATCGCTAGCCTGGTCGCTGCCTGTAGGCGCACCTGACTATGCCGTCATATTCGCTGTATCGATGAATTTGATTATACGTCGGAATCGATTGGTACTACGAGCAGACTCCAGCGGCGTACGAAGCAACTCGCTCCTTCGACACGTAATCTCTGCACCTCTGTTGTTAAGGTCACTTCTGGAAACTTTCGCTTTCGGCAAGGCGTTCACGGAGTCCAACCGCAGATCGGCCACAGATCATCGCGCATCGCTAAAATACAACGTCTTTTTTCTGTAGAATGACGGCAGCCCGACCGCCGCTCTCGATCAAAGCGGCAATCTAAGTAGGCGTAGAAACCATTCTCTTCAAGAGGAAGTTCCGCAACGCTCTTGGCAATCTCGCGACAACCGATTTAACGTGGAGCCTGCATGAGCGGTGCCAGATTGGAGCCGGTTCCAGGACCTTCCGCATCGTTTCAAAGTCACGGGCGCTGAAACTTGCCGCCGCCACGTTTTCCCGACGACGCCTTATTTGATCGAGAATAAGGGGCCGCAAACGCTTTCCTGGCGCGTGGTGGTCGATGACATATTGCAAAATTTGAATTTCGCCAAGCGTTGTCCGAACGTTGTCGCCTGAGAAGTTCGACGCGTGTTTCCGGATGCCAACCACAGGTTTAGATACGACACCAGTGGGATGATGTGCAGCCGCGCGAAGAACGAACTCCAAATCTTCCGATGGCGTTCGCCCTAAACTCTCTACCCATCCGCCAATGGAGTCAAAAAAGGAACGCTTCATCGCAATCGTGGAGGGAAAGATAGGCTGTCGCCAAAGCAGGCGTTCCACCAATGGCGCCTCAACGATCGATAATTCGGTACTGAGAGTTCTTCGCGGCAGCCCTCTCCAGAACTCGCTTGACAAGGACTCAAACTTGGACTTTGTCGAGTATCCCTCGTCGCTGAATATTCTAAAATCCGAAAATACAAATTTGACGTTCGGCGCGGCTTCAAAGATTTTGAACTGCTGTTCCAGCTTATCCGAGAACCAGACGTCGTCACTGTCGCAAAAGGCAATATATCGCGAGCGACTGGCACGGACCCCTACGTTTCTCGCCCTGCAAGGCCCGGAGTTGTCGATCCGTATGTATTTCACGGCAGCCCCAAAGGCGCGCACGATTGCTTCTGTGTCGTCTGACGACCCGTCATCTACGACGATCACCTCCGCCGGTGTGCAAGACTGAGTGACAATTGACTCCAGTGTCGTGGCAATCAACCTTGCGCGATTATACGTCGGCACGATCACACTAATTTCACATGCCATATATCTAATTGCAGGCGTGAAGTATCCAGATACTCACGTGAAACTACGAACAACAAGCGGCCGTGTCCATACCGCAGCCGATAGGCCGCCGGCGAACTAGCGCGGTTACTTCAAGACCTAGTCTCAATACGAAACCGGCTGCCATGCCAATCAGATGGACCGCAGTGTCGCGCCTGCGATCTTGATCCAAAAGACGCTTCAAACAACACTTAATTTCCCAGTAGCAAAGCTTGGCCGCCCAAAGATCCTGCCGAAGCACATACTTACAATAAAAGCCGCCGCGTGCGCGTCCGTAAGAAAGCAAAAGAGAGCGCACCGCTCGCCGTGTCAGCCGGTCATGATTATGACGGACGAGTATACGAGGACAGTATTTGATCTTACCGCCAGACCGCAGTACTCGGTAGGTGAAATCGGTGTCTTCCGCGCCCCGGAGTAGAGTGCCTGGGCCCAAACTTGTGTCAAAACCTACGACGCTTTCTAAAATCGACCTCCGAACGACCATGTTGTTGCTTGCCCCCGGCGCCGCAGGATTACAGGGATAGACATAAATTTCCTCGAATGGCTCCTCTTTGATCGCAATTCGAGCTTGATCCGCCCACATCAGCTTGGTTTGGCCGAAGAGAACGGAACAGGTTCCATCGCCGATGCACTCGCTTACAATGTTGACGAGCCATTCCGGATCGACGATGATGTCGTCGTCAACAAACGCCAAAACGTCTCCTTGGGCGGCACGTATTCCCGCATTCCGCGCATGAGATGTTCCGCGCCTACCTTCAAAAACGTAGGTTACGTTAATGCCGGATTCCCGTAGGAACAATTCACTCACAGCTCTTGTATCGTCGGTAGAATCGTTATCGACCACTACGACTTCCCATGCCAAATCGCACGGCCTGGAGAGGTTACCGATACTCTCCAGCGCCCGGCGCAGATGATTTGCGCGGTTCCGAGTGCAAAGCACGACGCTGATCATATCGTTCCGTTGATCGGGACAGCGCGTTTTGTCTCAGCATGGTCGCGCTTCGATACGGCAGCAACCAGGGCCCTCTCTCGACTCTCTCGAGAACTCAGACGTCTGGTCCGCAAATGCCGAGTGATCGGCCCAAACTTCAAGATAAGAAGCTTAGCGATTGCAGCAATTAGTAGAGGCTTGACTTTCAACGCTCGGATATAAGCATCTTGGCTCCTGGCGATATCTCCACAGGTGAAGTATTGATCCGCCACGGAAACAAATATGCGAGCCTTCACTTCTTTCGCTTCGGTCTTGCTGCTCGACAGGGCCGCTATGGATTCATCCAAATCGCCCCAGGCCATCTGATAACCGGGATATTTGCTGCCAGTGACATATCGCGCGTATTCATAAGCCAGCGCCTTTAAAGACATCTGCTCCACATCACCATATCGCGCAACACGTGCATTGTGCATGGTTCGCCATAACACGTTGAGGTTATCTTTAACTAGAATTTCGATGTTCTTGTTTCGAAGCACATTGGTCATGCTCAAATCGTGGCCTCGATAATTAACCATCGGCTCAGCTAGATACGCGACATCGTAGTGCAACGCAAACAGGCACCACATATACCAATCGCCGGCGTAGGGCAGATCGAGCGGGAATGCCCCAAATCTTTCGTAGCAAGCGCGGCGCACCATGCCAGATCCAGCGATCACAACATCCGCGTACAGAAGCACTTTTAGGAAGTCGTGGCCTTTAAAAAACGTGTTTCGGTCGGCGACGACGGAGTATTTTGCGATTCCGGTTTCAACGCCATTGATCAATTCGACCGCGGGGCAACATGCAAAGCCCGCTGTCGGATTCGCCTCCATAAAGAGGACGTATTGTTCAAGCGCCGTTCTATTACGAAATCGGTCATCGGCCGAAATCAGCCATATAAATTCCCCGCGCGCCTGTTCGATTCCCTTGTTGTAGTTTCGCAGGTGCCCGAGATTCGGTTCGTTCCGGATATATCGGATACGAGGGTCGGTGAATGATCGAGCCACCTCAGGTGTATTGTCGGGTGAACAGTCATCCATGATCAGGATTTCGAAATCCTTATACGTTTGATCTAAGATCGACTCGACGCATTCCGGCAGCAGGTGAGCGAGTTTATAGCACGGCACGACGAAACTCACCATCGGATTCATATCGCCACCTCTTCGCGCTGATATTCAAGGCTCCACCGATTCTGCAACAGCAAGAGCCCTTTTGTCGGCAAGATGCCGGTCCCGTAGAAGTCGGACTTCAGCACGGTCAGCCGCGTTGCATCCTCGATCCAGTCGGCTTCCCCGCTCGCAATGTCCAAGCCCACGTGGACCTTGTATTCACCGGGAATGAGCGGCAAGCTGGGGATCTCACAAGTGAACACCTGCTCGCCAGTCCGTTCCTCGTGCTCTCTATCAGGTTCGTATGCCGAATGCGCCGTACACACGCGTTGCCCGCCTAAGGTGTCGAATGCGATCGAAGCATCGAAGCTCGTGCAGGGCATGTCTAGGTTGAGATGGATGACGGCCTTTAGAGGCCCTCCTGCAGGCACATCGCCGCGCAACGGCCTTTCATCGCCATCAAACAATTCCAGTTTTTTCAGATGCGGCCGGAACTTCAACGGCCGACCCGATGATGCGGCAAGATCCACCACATGCGACCGCGATGATCCGCTGTCTCCGCCCAGATTTTCCAGATAGAAGCGGATTGCTTCCTTCGATGGGCCGTCGAACGCGACACTGCCCTGGTGCATCACCACTCCCCGGCTGCAGAGACTTTCGACCGCCGCAAGATTGTGCGATACAAACACGACCGTTCGGGCGCGGCTGCACGCCTCCGACATCTTCCCCAGACACTTCTTCTGGAACGCAACATCGCCGACTGCGAGGACCTCGTCGACAATCAGGATTTCCGGTTCTAGATGCGCGGCGATGGAGAATGCCAGCCTCACGTACATTCCGCTTGAATAGCGCTTCACGGGCGTATCCAGAAACTTCCCTATCCCGGCAAAGCTGACAATCTCATCAAATTTCGAGTCGATTTCCATCTTATGCATGCCGAGTATGGCGCCGTTCAGGTAGATATTCTCGCGGCCTGTCAGTTCCGGATGGAATCCCGTTCCTACTTCCAGAAGGCTGCCCATCCGGCCTCTGACCTTGATATATCCCTCGGTCGGATCTGTAATACGGGAGATAATTTTCAGCAGTGTGCTTTTTCCGGCGCCGTTCGAGCCGATCAGAGCCACCGTCTCGCCCTTTTCAATATTGAGGCTAACGTCTTTAAGTGCCCAGAATGAATTCTTTTGAACTCGGCTCTGCTTTTTTTCGGTTCTCCTGGTCTTCCATGGATTCTTTAATTTGCCGCTCAACGCCTCCCGAAAGCTCGCATACATCTGAGCGCCTTCGCCGAGGCGGTACTGTTTGGAGATTCCTTTGATTTCAATGGCTGGTTGCATGTTTTGTCCTAGATCACGTCCGCGAACGTACGTTCCATCCGATGGAACATAAACAGTCCGGCGATAAAGAGCAGCGTCGCTGACGCTGCAGACGTCCACATCAATTCCCCTGAAATAGCGGATCCGAGGATCACGTGCCTAAATCCCTCGATCATTCCAGCCATCGGGTTCAAGGCAAGGAAGATTTTGAGCTTCGGAGGAGCGGAGCTCAAAGGGTAAATCACAGGCGTCAAAAAAAACACCATCTGCGTAAAGAACGGGACCACGTATTTGACATCGCGGTACCGAACATTCAGTGCCGAGAGCGTCAGCCCCATTCCGGCGGCCACGAAAAAGCAACCGAGCATTAGCGCTGGCAGCCAAAGCAAAGCCGCCGTCACCTGATAGTGGTAGTAAACCAACAGAACAGACATGAGAGCGAATCCGATCAGCATGTCTAGCACAAGGGCCAATATCGCTCCCAGCGGAAGGAACACCCTGGGAAGATAGGTCTTTCGTATCATCTGTTCGCTTCCAATCAGACTGTTGCTGGACATTGACAAGGAATTCGCAAAGAACGTCCAAGGCACCAGGCCGGCATAGACGAACAGGATGTACGGCGCGGTCGTCTTGATGGGAGCGACTTTGCTGAACAGCACGCCAAAGATAATCGTTCCAATCAGTGGCTGCAGTATGGCCCACAGCCCTCCCAGGATCGTCTGTTTGTAGCGGACTTTAATATCCCTCCAAACCAGAAAGCCGAGGAGCTCTCGAAAAACCCAGAGTTCCTGCAAGTCGATCGGCTGCCATCCTTTACGCGGTTTTATTGTTAATTCATACGCTGCTGACATCAAACACCTAGTTTTTTATTGAATAAGTTCGAAATTAGCTCTGCACGACTCTGGCCAACTGGAACATGCCGCTCACATCGCTCGTAATCCGCGCTTCTGGAATTCGCGGATCTGGGCAACGGTCGGGAACGTGAAATAGGTCCCCTTGTCGTGATTCAAACTTCGCCGTTCGGCGGAGCCGGTGGCTAACTGACGGAGGACGCGGGCCAGGCAGTGAGCCGCCTGCCGCTTAGACCGGCAGATCAAGGCATCCAGCGATTCTCCCGGTTCGACGGTTAAGCTCTCCTGTAGCAGTGCATCGCCCTCGTCCAGCTTTTCCCCCATGTAGTGAACCGTCAGTCCCACTGTTCTCTCCCCGTGGTAAAGCTGCCAGAATGTCGGCATCATGCCCTTGTACCTGGGCAGTGGCGCATGGTGGATATTGATGCACCCGAGGGGAGGTGTGGATAATAGAAGCTTCTTCAGAATGAAGGGGCAGGCCACCGAAACGATCAGGTCAGAGTTGCGATTCTTAATTCCCTGCACAAAATCAGAAGAATTCGGATTATCTACGGTGACATAATCCACGCCAAAGGCCCGGCAAAGCTGAGCCAGGGAAAAGAAGCGATTTGCCTGCCGCTCGAGTTGCCGAAAACCGAGCAGTCGTGCCACTGCCACACGCCACAGCAGGCGGCTGAAGCCCCAATATCCATAGAGGGCCGTTAATTCGCGCGCCATCTGAACCCTCGAACGATTCCCCATCGTCCGGCAGCAGGATACGCGCGTAATCTGGCACTCCCCAGCATAATTCCGGAAGAATTCTTCGAATAAGGGAAGAATATAGAGAGGATCTTCTTGTGTTAGAAATTCTATTCTCATGGCACTTCTCAGCGAATTGGCTCCCAAGTCGTGAACTTATTCCCCCGCAATACTTGCAGCATGCTCACCAGCGCCGCCGCGTTGAGAGTGCAAAAAAACAGCGGAATACCCAGTATTTTCCAGCGTTCATGCACCGGAAACAGCAAATTAAACAGGCAAACGCCGTAGAAAAGTACCTGGCTCGCGAAGAGCAGCCGGAACGCAGCGATGTTCAGGTTCGCGGCGCTGCCGGCAAGCAGCAGAAGCAGGAATAAAGGGACCATCCACCGCAGCAGCTTGTGCGAAAGGAGCTGGAACGATGTCCATCCATGGCGCCATGGCTGCAACAGCTGCGGAACACTGAGCACTCCCCGCATGCCTCTGGTCGCAACGCGGACCCGCATCCGAAATTCCTGGCTGGCGTTCTTGGTTGTCTCTTCATAAGCGAGCGCCCGGTCTTCAAACGCGACCCGATAGCCGTTTCTCACAATGCATAGTGGTTCGACCAGGTCGCTACAAGCGTCCGACCACAAAGGGACATAATTGCTCCGCCGCACGGAATAAATGCAACCCGAACAACCGGTCAGCGTCCCAATACGGGACTGCAGCAACTTGATCATGTTCTCGTAATTCCAGAAGGCAACCGAACCCAGCCCCGTCGGCGACGAGTCCGCTGGATCGAAATATTTGTACCGCCCGCTCACTGCGCCGACGTTCGGATCTGCATAGTGCGACGCGAGGTAAAGCAAAGCTTTTGTGTGATAAATGGCCGTAGCGTCGGAAAAAACTACGATTTCACCTTGGCAGTGTTTTACGCCCTCGTTCTGGCCATTCGTTTTCCCACCGCGCGCTCTCATCCGGAGTAAACGTACGCGCGGATCTGCCACGGACTCGACGATTTCATCCGTCCGATCCGTGGATCCGTATGACACGACGAGGATCTCTAGTTTGTCACCTGGATATTCGAGAGCTAGAGTTTCCTCGATCTTGCGACCGATGGCAGTCTCCTCGTTGTAAGCCGCGATTAGAACGGTAATTGAAGGCGTATATCCCGTCTTCATCCGCGGTCTACGGAAAAAGATCCCAAGGAACGCCAGCAGGAGGGGATAGCCGATATAGACGTAAAACAGAAGCGCTGCCGCCACAATCGCCAGAGCCCCGAGCACGTTAGGAATTCTAACGGCGAGCAACAGACAGCAGGTGTTCATAGGAATCAGTCAATCTCCTCATCATTACTTCGGTAGTAAACTTACCCTCAACGATCCGCCGACCGTAAGCTCCCATGGATCGCGCCAGAACCGGGTCTTCCAGCAACTGAATCACGCACCGGGCAGCAGATTCGAAGTCTTCGTTTTGGACCAGGAAGCCGCTTTTCTCGGGAACCACGACTTCGAGGTTTCCCCCAACGGCTGTAGCTACGCATGGCAACTCGCATGCCATTGCCTCGAGAAGAGCATTCGAGAGTCCTTCGGTGCGCGAAAGCAAACAGAAAACGTCGGCTGCTTGAAGCAGTGGATACACATCGTCAATGCCGCCGAGCAAAAAGAAGTTATCTTTGAGGCCGCGGGCGCTGGCCATTTCCCTTAATTGCCGGCAACACTCCGCGTCGCTGTCCTCGCCTGCAATCGCGAACGCCGTATCGGGCACCCCCTGGGCAATGCGCGCGGCTGCTTCTACGAAAACATCAAACCCTTTGACGGGTCGGATATTTCCTATGGAGAGCACTAGCCGGCTATACCGATCGAGCCCGAACTGCTGCTTGATGGCGTAGCGGTCCCGATTATTTGGGCCCCATGGAAGATTCACTCCGTTATAGACCGTCAGAACCTTCTCCGGATCTAACCCGTCCTGGTTTATGCAGAAATTTCGAACTTGTTCCGAAACGGTGTGCACTTGGTCAAAACAGGGGCGAAGCCATCGATAACCGAGATTGTGCTTTCGACCCCGGAGAAAGCCCATGTCCCGCCGGCTTGTAATGAGGATGGGACAGCCGCTCAGTTTGGCAATCGGCCCAGCCCACAGATCTGACGTCTCGTGAAATGTATGAGTAATTTGTATGTTATGCGTTCGAATCAGTTGCCGAATCTTTCGCGCTGTATCCATGGCGGTTCGGTCATACGTGCGACGGAGGGCGTATGTGGACAGAGGGCAGGAGACGACGTCGGCAAGTCCCAAACCCGCTTCCACTTTGAACGTCAACAGGTGAGGCGAATATCGCTCCCTGGGAAGGCTCTTTATGATGCGCAGGAGAGCGCGTTCGGCTCCACCCAGCCGGCACAGTTGGTCAATGATGTAGAGAACACCCACCTGATTTGGGCGCTCAATTTCCTTCGCCGGCTTGCGAAGGCGCACTCCATATTTCATGCTGTCATCTCTCTCATGGGCCGAGTAAACCAGCCCCCAAATTGAACCCTCTGCACGAAGCGCTCCACAAGTGCGGCCGCAAGCCAACGGCCGGAAAAGACTGACTTCATCACGGAATGAAGCCCGGATTCCAAAATCTTGTCCTTCGTCCCAAAAATTGGGCTTTCAAGGGTGATAAGTTCCGCGGGAATCCTCTCCCAATTGAATCGACAAGAGCCAACTGAGGGAAATTCTTCGGGAACTCTTGCGAGTGATGCAGAACCAAGCCGCTTTTGGCCATATCCTTGCTGACTCCGTTATCAGCGCAGAGAGCTGTGGGCGTTGGAGGCCTCGAAACTGCGGGGCTTTCAGTATCGGTTCGCCGAGCCTCTTTGCCGATCATTATGCACACTGGACTCGGTGTCTATTTGCCGGTGGTGTTATACCTCGCAATCTGGGGTGGGTTCGGCTTATCTATTTTCTGGAGGCCGCTAGCCGGGTTGCTGGTATTAGCGCCGCTACTGCCAAATGAGACGATGCGGTACAAGCTGGCGAGCCTGCCGCTCGGTAGTCAAGCGATCGACCTTCTCATGCTGGGAGTAGCCATTGGTCTGCTAAAGAATCGCCGCCAACTGTTCCCGGCAATCGGGCTCCGGCGCCCCTTCCTGGTCCTCATCATCTATACATACTTTTCGCTCTGGCTTGGATCGCTGCTGAACCACTACGACCTTCCGCTATGGTTCAGCGTTGAACGAGTCAGCACCTGGAAAAACTTTATTCGAATGCCGTTCCTCGCATTTTTAGCGTATGGATCGATCGAAAGTGTTAGTGACATTACTGCTTTAGTAGCCTCGCTTTGCGCCGGGACGGTGTTTGTCGAAAGAGGCTATTTCCTCAGTATTCGTGGCAGAGATTTTTCATCATTCTCTTATGCACTCCGCGATGCCGGCCCGCTTGGCACAGCGGGTGAGAACGGACTGGCAGCTTTCCTCGCCCAAATGGCCTTGCTATTCGTGGGATTCGCCAAGTCACTGCGCCGGGCTCCGAAGCTGCTGATTATGACCGTTGCCGGACTTGGAGTTGTCGCTTTGGCGCTCACCTTTTCGCGCGGCGCCTATCTGGGATTAGCAGCCGGCTTCCTCTATCTGGCCTTCTTTTTGAATAGGAAATGGCTTCCGATACTCGTAATTTCAGGTGTTCTGCTGTATGCCGCTCCGACAGTCCTGGTCCCCGTTTCCGTAGTGGAACGTGTTCAGATGACAGATTCACAAGGATCGTTGGACGCCTCGAGCGAGGGCCGCATCATCATGTGGGAGAAAGCGATGGCATTCTTCTCCGATTATCCGATCACCGGCACCGGTTTCAATACTTTTTGGTACTTAACCGCAGGCGATGAACTGCACGACACTCACAACTTTTACCTGAAGGTATTGTGTGAGCAGGGAATACTGGGCCTCGGCATATTTCTGTGGCTGCTTTGGAGTTGTTGGTCCGCCTGCCGGCGACTGATACGAAGCACCGACGACAACCGCCTCCTCGCGCTCGGCATAGGTGGCTGTGCCTACCTAGTTTGCGTTGCGGTTGTAAATATATTCGGAGATCGTTTTAACTACATTTCGATTTCGGGGTACACCTTTCTGCTCATCGGAATGATCGAACGAGGCGTGGCAATCAGCACCGATCGAGTTTCGCAGGAAAGACCAGAAACCCTCCAAGCCGTTGATGCGATCGAAGACGACTACGCAGTCGCGACAGAAGCGATCTGAAGCAGGGCAGTCATGATACAGGAATTCCACAGAGACATAGAACGATGTAGAAGCTATGGAGACAATTGGCTGAGGCTTACACTCAATCCTTCGCTGTGGTTGATCTTCTGGTATCGATTGGGGTATTGGCTCTATACCGAAAACAAGAACCGCTTAATTAGACTGCTGTGCCGCCCTCCGTACTTCTTCGGGAGTCTGCTCTGCGAGATCGTCATGGGAATGCGATTGGATCCCAGCGCGAAGATCGGGCCTGGTCTGTACATCGGGCACTACGGCGGAATCCGAATTAATATGGACACTCAGATCGGCGAGAATTGTAGCCTTACGCACAACGTCACCATAGGCACAAAGGGCCTGGGCAAAAAGGGATCGCCACGCATCGGGAACAACGTTTACATAGGAACAGGAGCAACACTCATCGGCCACATTTCGGTCGGCGATGGCGCCAGAATCGCCGCAAATACTCTCGTGACCAGGAACGTGCCGGCCGGCGCGACTGTGATGGGCGTCCCTGGCAGAATCGTCAAGCGCGCGCCTTCCGCGATTGCCCCAACCACGGCGCCGCCCGAAGAGTCGGCCGCCATTACCTTGCCAGAACTCGCACGGGCGTCAGCGGTCTGAAGGACAAATCACGAGAATGGCCAGCGCACTCTTAGCCACAAGCCTCGATGACAGGCGCCCCCTCGTCCTTTTAGCCGCACCCTATTTTCTGCCTCGATGCTATGGAGGCGTAGTGCAGGTCTATTCTCAACTTGCCACGCGGGCTAGCCACTTCCGCTTCGTACTTGTCAGCGATCGTCGAGAGTGTGACGCGAAAACGCTCGATGACTACGATCAACAATGTCTCGAACTGAACGGTTTCGAGATTTGCCGGATTGGCCAATATGAAGTTCAGGTGCAAAAGGAAGAGTCGATGGTCGAGCGAGCCGCACACTGCTTTCGATTCTTCCGCGATAATCGGCGCGAATGGAATCAACTGATACAGGAACTACAGCCACAGTTGGTGATTTGTGGCGGCACTTACTCCGGAGGGTGGCTCGCGAGAACTCTTCCCCGGACGATTCCACTCGTGAACTATATACACGGCGAAGAGCTCACCCTTGCACCCGGGCCACCTCTTGTCAGAACTTATTTTCGCAAAAGCCAACTAGCGGTAATTAAGAAAGCTGCGATGAACATCGCTGTTAGCCGCTACACAGCGGAACTAACGCAGCGCCTCACCGGGATTGCTGACAACCGGCTTTTTATCCTGCCCAATTTTATTGATCCCGATCGGTTCCGCCCGCTGCCCGACCGCCGTCGAATTAGACTTTCCTTTGGCTGGGATGCGGCAACAGTCATACTGTCGATTGCCCGACTTGAACGCAGAAAAGGGTTCGATCAGGCACTACGCGCCCTCGCCGCGTTGCATCACCGCCGCAAAATACCAGAGAACTGGCTTTACGTGATCGGTGGACGAGGACCCGAGAGTTCCGCACTTCAAGCGCTCGCCGACGAACTAGGCATTTCACCCCACATCAACTTTCTTGGATTTGTCGACTCAGAGGAATTGCCGAAACTCTACGGAGCCGCTGATGTATTTCTGCAGCCGAATCGTGATATCAAAGGCGATACCGAGGGTTTTGGGATCGTTTTCCTGGAAGCAAATGCTTGCGGCACTCCGGTTATCGGCGGCGTCAGCGGAGGGACCGCCGATGCTATCGAGGACGGGGTCAGCGGCTTTAGAGTCGATGCAAATCATGTGGAAGCAATCGCCGATAAGCTCCAACTCTTACTAAACAACGATCGCATGCGCGTTGACCTTGGCGAGAAAGGTCGAAGCAGAGTTCTTGCAGGCTTCACGGTGCAGAAGGCCGTTACGAGCTTTGAGCACCTTATCTCCGACGTGATAGCTGAGACTTATGAAAGGAAGCGGGCTCTCTCCGCTCCTCGTTAAATGCATTCATCCACCGACTTTCAAACGAGCGATCCGTCGATCTCCGGCGACATTCAGGTCTCCGTCATTATTCCCGCCAGGAATGTGTCCGGTTTTCTCCCGGCCTGTTTCGACGCTCTCATCTTGCAAGACTTCCCAAATGATAGTTGGGAGGTCATTTTGGTCGATAACGGGTCGACTGACAACACGATTGAAATCGCACTGACTTACTCAGATCGACTAAATCTAAGAGTGGTTGAAATGCGAGATGGTTATATTTCTTCCCTGCGCAACCGGGGCGCATCCCTCGCGCTGGGCGATGTGCTTGCTTTTCTTGATGCGGACTGCAGCCCGGCGGCGGACTGGCTCCTGCGTGCAACCGCCCTATCCTCATCCCACGCCGTGGTGGGCGCCTTTTACCGTATTCCCCCATATTCTTCCTGGCTTGCAAAATCGTGGTACGGCTACGATGAGACGGAAAAGCACGGCCCCGTTCCGTTTGTGCCCTCGGGAGATCTGATCGTTCGGAAAGCAACATTTTTCGCAGTCGGCGGCTTCGATGAGACCCTGGAAACCAATGAGGACTATGACTTCTGCAACAGAGCACAAAAAGCGGCGGACTTGGATGTGATTGCTTGCCCCGACCTGGCGGTAACGCACTTTGGAACGCCACAAACCATCGGAAGCTTTTACCGGAAGCAGCGCTGGCACGGAAAGCATGTTTTCGCAGTCACATTACGCAACTTGGCAGAACTTCCGAATGCCAGAGCGATATCGTTTGCCCTATATACTTTGTGCTGTCTGGTTTCAATTGCGTCGGGAATTATCTGGGAAGTTTATTCCGGCCGCCCGGAAGTACTTTTTGGCGGATGCATGGCACTTTTCTTCGCCCCGCTGGTGATGAGCACAAGGTTGGTCATGCGCCGGAAACGATGGAATGACGCCGTTCCACTGACAATCCTTTTCCTGACCTATGGAATAGCGCGTGCACACTGCCTGCTTGATGTGAAGACCTTATTCCCCGGAAGGCCGGGTTCTGAAATGAATGGCCGCCTGGTAGCCCCACCCAACGAGTTCTAGTCGAGCCGTTGGGGCTAGAAATTAAATTGCGCACGGTATACGAATCTAATGCTAAAAGAAAATGCAATCGAGTACTTTCGCTCGAAGGCTTCGATCTATAACGAACGATATTCGGTAAAGGCGACAGGCGACCTCCTGTGGACCCGGCATCACGCAATTGCCGAGACTGTCCGAAGATGGCGCCTCCCGGCGGGCTCCCGCATATTAGATCTTGGCTGCGGACCCGGACTGCTAACTCGGGATCTGGCCAATATGGGCTATCGGGGCGTTGGTCTGGACGCTTCGCCCGCCATGATTGCTCACAGCAGGCAACTCGCCGAAGAGGCTAATATCGCTAATGAATGGAGTTATCAGATCGGTGATGTCGAGGCAGTGCCGCTGCCAGA
>JAICLJ010000154.1 GCA_025927575.1 Bryobacteraceae bacterium
CGAGAGAAATACCGCGTCGTCTCCGGTCAGAGGCTTGTTTCCATCTTGGGTCCCGTCGTGGGTGACACCGTTCAATACTAATTTCCAGTGACCGCGCAGAATGGCAAGCTGCGGACCTTCCGACCAGCACAGATATTCGTGCGGGGACGGCGCTCCCTGCGTTACCACCGGCCAGAGATTCTTACCGTCGATTGTGCGATCCGATGGCAGCGGCGCTCCGGTCAGGTGGCAAGCGGTCGGCAGCACGTCCGCGCTCATAACAATTTCGTGGATTGTTTTGCCCGCCGGCACATGTCCGAGCCAGTTCATCACTCCCGGCACATGCATGCCGCCATCGAACGTGCTGAATTTGTAGCCGCGAAAGGGCGTGTTGTGCCCGGCGGTCGCGTATTGCTGATTCAAGCCTGCCCGACGTTCCGTGGTTGCCCCGTTATCACCAAGGATAAAGATCAACGTATTCTCTCGTTGTCCCGTGCGTTCCAGCGTCTCGACGATACGCCCAACGGCATCGTCCGCGGCCGCGAGCATCGCCGCATACATCTGGCGCTCTTTCGGCAGGTTCGGAAATCGTTCGACATACTGCTGCGGCGCATGCATCGGGTAATGCACCGCATTGAACGCCGCGTACAGGAAAAATGGCTTATTCCGATTCGACCCTATGAAGCGAACCGCCTCGTCGCCAATGCGCTCCGTCAGATATTGACCGTTTTCAAAAATTTCATCTCGATTGCGCCAAAGGTCGTGAAAGTTCACTCGCTTGGGATCGCCCCAATAGAGCCGGTGCGAGTAATAATCCGTGCAGCCGTCGTGAAATCCGTAGAAATAGTCGAACCCATGCGCATTGGGAACGGTGTCTGCCGTGCTGCCCAGGTGCCATTTGCCGGTGAGCGCGGTGGCGTAACCGGCTTCTTTCAGTACGGCGGCGATAGTCTTTTCGGAAGGACGCAACGGCAATCCGTTATTACCAACACCCGCGCGGATCGGATAGCGCCCGGTCATTAGAGCCGAGCGGGCAGGCGCGCAGACCGGCGCGTTCGAATACCAGTTCGTAAAGCGCGTTCCTTCTGCGCAGAGCCTGTCGACATGAGGCGTCTTCAGGTCGGCGGCGCCAAGGAATCCCAGATCGTGCAGCCCCAGATCGTCAAAAAGAATCACAACGACGTTCGGCTTCGAACGATCCGGCTTGCGGGCCGCCGTTATGATCGAGGGTAGTTCGGCCGAGGCCAGGGCGCCGGCAATCAGGTGACGGCGGGAAACAGCGGAGCGATTCATCGTGTTTGGGAGCGGAACAGCGCCACAAAACGGCGCAAACGGAGCAGCGCTACAGCCCGAGATCGCTGTGAGCGGGTTTCGTGCGAACCGGCAGCGTGGACTTGGCCAGATATTTATAGGGATTGACCGGAATGCCGCTTAAGCGCACTTCGTAATGGAGATGGGGGCCGGTCGCGTGCCCGGTTCCTCCCGAGAGAGCGACAACCTGGCCGCGCCGCACTTCCTGCCCGGGGATCACCATAAATTGGGACAAATGCGCGTAGTAGGTTTCTATGCCGTTGCCATGATCGACGACCACCAGTTTGCCGTAGCCGCCATCCCACTGCGCCTTCAGAACCACTCCATCCGCTGTCACATGCACCGGCGTGCCTCTAGGAGCGGTTAGGTCCACCCCTTTATGAAAAGCACCTTCACCGGAGAATGGATCCATGCGGGCTCCAAACGAACTGCGCAGGACGCCGTCAACCGGCCACAAACTCGGCTGTGTGTTGACCTGCCATTGATGCGGATACCGATCGTAGATCCCCGACAGATTGCCCGACATCAGGAAATTGTAGGTCCCAATCGTCTGCTCCACCGTAGGCGTCAGGGGATTTGCGTTCGCCAATTCATCAGGGTTGACCGGCTTCTGCTGGGTCACGCCATAGGCGATGGACACTTCGCTCGCAAGATTCTGAAGAGTCGCAATTTGATCGGTTCGCTGCTTGGAGACCCGTTGCAACTCTTGATATCGCGAACGCAGATGAATCAGGTCGGCCCGTAATTCGTTGTATTGGTACGCCTTCCATGTCATCCGCACGTAGCTGGAAAGCAGGAAAAACACCACCAGCCCGAGAACGGCAATCGAACCCAGAATATAGTAGAGCGTCTTATAGCTGACCTGGATACGCTTCACTCGCCCGTGAAGAGAGTGAGCGAGTTCAAGGACAAAAAAGGGCTGATTCATCCTATCCTCTTGAAGGAAAATCCTTAAGCCTTCAATGAACTCCGGAATACATAAAATAAGCGAATGCTCAGATTAGCTCTCATACGAAAACCGTGTCAAGGAGTATGGCCCTTAGGAATACTCCTTAAACTACTTTAACGCTTTTCACTTTCCGCGTTGGCCTTCCGGCGGATTTCGACGTTCAGCCGCTTGATCTTCTGATTGAGTGTCGACAGCGGAATGTGGAGCCGTTCGGCCGCCTCGGTCTGGCTGTAGTTGACCTCTTCGAGTGATTCGACAATCGTTTTTCGCTCGAAATCCGCCACCATTTCGAATAGGGAGGCATCGGGCGGCAGCGTTCCCGCGGCATCCCTGCGGATTTTGATGCCCCCGATCTGTTGGAGATAGTCCGGCAGGACGTGAGCGGGAACCGAGTCGGCGTTGGTAAGCACCACGGCTCGTTCCACGACATTCTCCAGCTCACGGACGTTGCCCGGCCAGGTGTGGTCCATCAGAATCTGTATAGCGTCCGGCTCGAAACTGAGGATTGAGAATTTCTCGCTGTTGAGAAACTTCTCGTTTTCGCGGCAGTACTTCGTGAAGAAGTGTTCCACCAGTGCCGGAATATCTTCTTTGCGGTCGCGAAGAGGGGGGAGGTCGAGGTTAATGACGTTCAGCCGGTAGTAGAGATCCTCGCGAAACTTGCCTTCATCCACCTGCTTTTTTAGATCGGCGTTCGTGGCGGCGATGATCCGGACGTCCACTTTGATGCTTTCGTTCGCGCCCAGGGGGATAAATTCACGGTCCTGCATCACGCGCAGCAGTTTCACCTGAATCTCAGGCGTGATGGTTCCGATTTCATCGAAGAAGATCGTCCCTTGGTTGGCTGTCTCAAACAGGCCTTTCTGGCGGGCGATAGCGCCGGTAAATGCCCCTTTTACGTGGCCGAACAGAATGGATTCCAATAGATCGGAGGGCAGGGAACCGCTGTTTACCGGGACAAAGGCATGATTGGCGCGGGCGGAATGCGCATGAATGGCCTTGGCGATCAACTCTTTGCCGGTGCCCGTTTCGCCGGTGATCAGAATGGTCGCGCGGCTGGGCGCCACCTGGGCCACTTCGTCCAGCAGCCTCAGCATTTGATTGCTTTTGCCGACAATGTTCGGGAATGAGTACCGCTGCTTCAGCGCGCGTTTGAGCTGGGCGTTCTCGCGCTCCAGGCGGCCGCGGGCGATCATGTGATCGATCTCGATCAGCAGCTTCTCGTTATCCCAGGGCTTCGCAAAATAATCGTTGGCGCCGAGTTTCAGCGCCTTTACAGCCACCTCCACTGAGCCGTAGGCCGTCAGCATGAAGACCGGAGTCTCGATATCGCGCTGCCGTATCTCGGTCAGCACTTCCATGCCGGAGCGGTCCGGCATCATGAGGTCCAGCAGGATCAGATCGTAGGCGCTCGACTCGAATTTTTGCAGACCAACGGTCGCGTTTTCGGCAAGCTCCACATGGTAATTTTCAGCCGTCAACAGCAGTTCGAGGCTTTCCCGAATGTCGGCTTCGTCATCAATCACAAGGACGCGCCGGGCCGTGGGTGGAGACACGCGGTCAGCCGGCAGATCCGAGGCGCTGAAATTAGAAGATGCCACTAGTGAAGTTGTACCAGACACCCGGCCGCCCGAGCCTCTTTGACTGAAATGAAACGCGCTCGCTATGGTGGCTGCGAATAAAATAGTGTACGCCTGCCGGTAGCGCGCCGTTCGCGTTATGAGAGTACTATAGCCATTGGTGGCAAATCCGGGCTTGAGGAGCTCAGCCGGCGTCATACCCTGTGCTCCCGCCGCGCAAATCGCGCCGGCCATCGAACTTTCCATCGTAATGCCTTGCCTCAACGAGGCCGAAACTCTGGGCGAATGCATCCGGAAGGCATCGGCTTTCCTCGATGCGGCCGGGATCGCGGGCGAAATCATTGTCGGCGATAACGGATCCACCGACGGTTCTCAGGAGTTGGCCGGTTTGCTCGGCGCCCGGGTCGTCGCCGTGCCTCTTCGCGGGTACGGAGCAGCGATTTATCACGCTTCGCTGGCCGCGCGCGGGCTCTATGTGATCGTCGGCGATTCCGACGATAGCTACGACTTCACCAATCTCATGCCGTTCGTCGAGAAACTGCGTGCGGGCTGCGATCTGGTGATCGGAAACCGGTTTCTCGGCGGGATCCAACCGGGCGCAATGCCCTGGAAAAACCGCTACATCGGCAATCCGCTGCTGACTTCCGTTGGGCGCTTGTTCTTCCGCGCGCCGGCATCCGATTTTCATTGCGGGTTGCGCGGCTATCGCCTGGATGCGTTTCGCGATCTCGACCTTCGCATGACCGGCATGGAATTCGCATCGGAGATGGTGATTAAAGCCACGCTGAAAAGCAAGCGCATCGCGGAGGTTCCGACAATGCTGAGCCCGGACGGCCGCTCGCGCGGTTCGCATCTTCGTCCATGGCGCGACGGCTGGCGCCATCTGCGCTTTATGCTCCTCTTCAGCCCGAACTGGCTGTTCTTCTACCCGGGGATTGCGCTGATGCTGCTGGGCGCGGCGCTAGGCGCGCGGTTGCTAGCAGGGCCGCTCATGATCGGGCATGTTGAACTCGACGTCCACACGCTGCTGTATTGCGCCATGCTGCTTTGGATGGGATTTCAGGCAGTGCTCTTTTCCGTGTTCACGAAAGTATTTGCTCTTGGAGAAGGTTTTCTGCCGGGAGACCGGCTGCTCACAAGGTTATCCCGGTTTTTCACGCTTGAACGAGGGCTGGCGATCGGATGCGCCCTGATGCTTTTGGGCATCGCTCTTTCGGCGCGAGCCGTGGTGCATTGGGAGTCGGTGCATTTCGGGAATCTGTATCCGCCGCAAGTGTTGCGGCAGGTGATCCCGGCGGTCGTTTCGGTCACGCTCGGGTTGCAGGTTGTGCTCTCCAGCTTTTTTCTGAGTGTGCTTTCGCTGAAATTCCGGCGCTGGTGAGTGGTCAGCCTCGGCTAACTAACTTCCGGATGGCGGACGGCTCGGAAAGTGATCTCCACAGGGAACTTTCGATTCAGAAGCGGCCTCTAGTGAATGTGCATTTTGGACCAGCGTGCTGAGAACAAGACGGTGTAGAACTTGACTTCTGCGGGTGAGACTAAATCCCCGCCCAAGTTTGCTGCCTTGCATCTGCTTAGCATGCTTTATTTCCGTTTTGTGAGGCGCCTTCATAAAGCCCAGTAGACCGGGCACACAGCGCGCGCAGGCGCAGGCATTTCCAGTACAATGCACCTGTTGCAGTTGGGGAGGGATCGTATGTCGGAGCGTCAACGGCTAGCCGCAGCCATTTTGCTGCTTTTCGCGAGTGCATGTCCAATGATGGACGGGTGCAGCACGGTTGTTGTCATCCCTCGCTGCGACAATTCGTGGAAAGACGGCGAAGTAGTGTTCCTGGGGAAATCGGTCGCCCGGCTCGGTGGAGAGACGCCGCGCGGTAACGGAATCGTAGAGTTGACGGACTATGAATTCCATTTTGCGCCGCTGGAGATATTCCGTGGTGCGAGCAACGCGGCGAAAGAGCTGGTTGTCTACACTGGCCACGGTGGAGGTGATTGCAGTGAACCTTTCCTTGTTGGAGTCAGCTATCTCGTTTATGCGCGAACCATCGACGGCCGCCTGAAAGCCGGAGGAATACCAGCGGCTATCGCGGGCGGCACGTTAAGGGAATTACGGGCCATCGCGAAGGGTGAGCGCGTAGACGATTTGTTTGGCACCATCGGAATTGGCTCAGAGTACGGGAGGATGGAAGATCGAATCAAAAGCGAGCCGCTCGGGAACGTTGTGGTTAGGGCAGTCGGACACCACGGCACCCGTTTTTCCGCTACAACTGATGAACACGGCGCCTATGCTTTCGCAAACTTGCCGCCGGGGAAGTACCAGATCGAAGCGGATTTGCCTTCCGGGCTCTTTGGGGGAGAGTTTCCAGCCTACGTAAAAACTAGAAGAGGCGGCGCAGGGTGCCGCATCGACGCATTTCGTCCTGTCGACGCACACTCGCGATGATTTGAGTTTGTGTTGACGCCCCACTGGACAATGGGGCAGCGGGGGTGCAATTGACGGCTTGCCGACCAACCGTCCGCAATCCTGTCGACGAGCGCCTTTGCCTGTTGGCAACAGTTGACGCCCGTAGGGACGGCGAATCGTGCATGCTCTCCCGGCAGGATCGTCGTGCGTCAGGGTTTTCCGGGCTTGCTCGTGATGGTGATTTTGCCTGCTGCACATCCTTGGGATTGAGACCGCAGGGGTCCATGAGTGCCGGGTCTCTGCCCAGCGGCACCTTCTCGGATATGAGCTTGCTCCTTGATAATAATGTGGATGCCCACGAACGAGCGATCCACCACCGTCATAGATGACCTGTTTTCAACCATGAATGGCGTCGTGGATGCCTACGATGAAAACGCCAAACGCATCCGCGGCCGTGTGAACGGAACCTCCTTTTTCCCAGGTGGCATAGGACTCTGGCGAGGCCTGAACCCGCAGGGGCCAATTCTGGATGACTTTCCGGTCAAGCCCATCATGTTTCTGGGCCACAACTTCGATAACGAAGATGGCTTCAACAGATCGAAGCATAATCGCATCGAGCCCCTGAACACCGGGACATGGAAAGGCCAGCAGATCTACATGAACATGGCCGACATAAATCCACCCGATTGCTTCTTCACGAACTTCTATACAGCCCTACAGCCCGGAAGCTCCGTTGGCGAGATGCTCGCATCGGAGACTTTAAAAAAACAATGCACACAGTTTTGCGAATACCAGATTGAACGCACAGACCCTTGCCTCATCGCTGTCATGGGAAAGTTCGTCCCTGATCTTTTCACACACGTGAAACATTCCGTCCACTGCATCGAAATCGACCATCCGGCTTATCCAGTCCGGCGCGGCACGGTCCTTGGAAAACCCATCTTTGAGCACAATGCAAACAAACTCCGTAAGGCTCTTGAAACTGTCGGATACTATGCCCGCAAATCTCAGTGATGAGTAGGCGCCTCACAGCATTGCTGGCGGACGACGCAATCCGGAAACTATACAGTCGAAGCCTGTCTTCCAGATCAGATCTGCTTGACCCGACGTAGATCGGAGCACATCCGAGGCGCTCCCAGCCCCCAATGCCGCAAACGACTTCGAAGCAAGGACCTTTGGCGGCAGCCGGAGGATGACCATCGGTGCTCAGCTCGGCGGTCTGAGAATTTGTTCGTTGCAGGGCAGGACCTCGGGGCATCGTCAACCCCGTTCGTTTCAATGAAGTGGGTTTCAGTCCGGCGATGGGCCAAAGGCATTAGCGGGCCCTCTAAGCGAATGGCGCGATTTAGCGATACAATTCACGGAGCCTTGTACTCGCCTTCGACACGGATGCGCCCTGATGTTTTTGGGCATCGCTCTTTCGGCGAGCCAGCTTTTTTCCGAGTGTGCTTTCGCTGAAATTCCGGCGCTAGTAGAAAGCGGAAGCGGCGCTGTCAATTGCCGGACGCAGCTTATATTTGAATCAAGCGCTCGGCGCCTCGTACTATCGTGGGATCTCCATGACCGAACTTCGGAAGCAATTCGGCGAAATCGATATCTATTTATTCGATCAACTACTGCGCGGCCGTGTCGCGCCTGGAATGCGAATTCTGGATGCTGGCTGCGGGGCCGGGCGGAACTTGATTTATTTCTTACGCCAGGGTTATGAAGTTTTCGGTGTGGATCGGGACTCAGGAAGCTTGCAGGACATGCGTTGCTTAGCGGCAACGCTGGCGCCGGACCTGCCCGCGGAGAACTTTCGGCTGGAGGCTATCGAATCCATGTCCTTCCCCAACGCCTTTGCCGACTTCGTGATCAGTAGCGCCGTCCTCCACTTTGCACGGAATGATGATCAATTTCGAGACATGCTGCAAGGCACGTGGCGAGTGCTGAAGCCGGGTGGAGTATTATTCTGCCGCCTTGCTTCTTCCATTGGATTGGAGGACCAGATACAGCGCGTTGTGGGCCGCCGTTTTCTTCTGCCGGACGGCTCGGAACGATATCTGGTCGACGAAGCGCTGCTTACTCAAGCTGCACAGGATCTCGGCGGCCACATGATCGATCCGCTGAAAACCACCATCGTTCAGAATGCGCGATGCATGACGACTTGGGTGTTGCAAAAAGACCGCTAGCCTCCTTGACTGCTTTGTCTCGCACGGGATAGTATAAGCCCGAATTTGATTTGAGATATTTTCCGACGGGAGTAACTCATGGCTAACTGGACGCGAAGAGGAATTATCGGATCGCTCGCGCGAGTAGCCCCAACGCGATTACTTGCGGCTCAGCAGAGCGGCGGCAGAGCGATGCCCACAAAGTGGAAGGGGCCTTTTCCGCTTCTCCGCTGTGATCCACTAGCGCAAACGTGGCTCCCTTGGCTTTCGGATACTTTTGATTCTCTCAACCGTTTCCTCGACAGAATGCTTGCTAGGGCGGTTGATAATTCCTTTATTCAGGATGGAGGTTTTCTTTCTCTGATTGTCTGCGTTAACCGTCGTGGGATGACCTGCTGAGTCAACGATTAGAACGGATTCGAGACGCATTCAGCAACACAAAAGAAGCTGCATTCAGTATTACAGGGCTCGTGGCAAGATAGAGATTATCTATGCCGAAGGTCACCGTAAAGATCGATCCGTCCGAGTGTATCCTCGCCGCAAATTGTGTGGGCATCGAACCGAAGCTGTTCCAGATCGGCCAGCCGTCTCACGTCGAGCTGATCGACGCGAACGGCATGGTGCAGGGAACCGAATACACGTTCGAGGCAGTTGACGCGCAGGTGGAACTGATCGAAGAAGCGGTCGATTCTTGCCCGACTCGAGCGATCAGCATGGAGGTGGCGGTTTGATTTCTTCTGACCGATCCTGGCGGATAGCGTACAGCCGCGGACTCCCCCTCTAATTTCGGCGCATGGTTAAAAATCGGCTTGAGGCCTTCAGCGACGGCGTGCTTGCGATCATCATCACGATCATGGTGCTGGAGTTGAAGGCCCCGAGCGACGCCAGCCTCCAGGCTTTGAAAACGCTACTCCCGGTCTTCTTGAGCTATGTCCTGAGCTTCATCTATGTCGGTATCTATTGGAACAATCATCACCACATGTTCCATACGGTCCGCACCGTCAACGCAAGCATTCTGTGGGCGAATCTGCACCTTCTGTTTTGGCTCTCGCTCTTTCCTTTCGCGACGGCATGGATGGGCGAGAATCACGCCGCGCCTGCCCCAACCGCGGTCTATGGCTTTGTTCTGCTGATGGCGGCAATTGCTTATTACATTTTGCAATCGTTGATTATTGCTCAGCAGGGGTCCGATTCGCTTCTCGCCTTGGCGGTGGCTCGCGATTGGAAAGGGAAACTCTCTCCCGTGGTTTACTTATCGGGGATCGCGCTCGCGTACATTCATCCCTGGATTTCGAGCGGCCTCTATGCTTTCGCCGCGTTGCTGTGGCTGGTTCCCGACCGCCGCATCGCTCGGGTGCTGGCGAATAGCCCGCGGGAGTAAATAAATGAGAACGGACCAGGGCCGGCGGTCGATTTCGGTTCCCCGATTTTCGCGCCTCAGGTTTTGATCATGCCGGCGGAGGTCGTCTCTCCCTCCTGTCCTTTGGGCCCGAGCAGCTCCCGCATAACGGTCGCCAGATTTCGCAAGGCTTGGGCGCCGTCGCCGTAGTAAGTCGAACCATGCATCACGGCCAGCGTCTTCGGCTCCCGCTCCGCTAAGCTTTCGATCACGCGCCCCGTGTGATGCGTATAGGGTATGTAATTGGCGAACGGACCTGCTTCTGCTTCGAGGAGTGCCTCTCGACAGCGTTCCAGAATGTCGTCATCCGTGGTTGGTTCGCGGTGGCCCCACTGATGAAACAGATCGGAGCAAAAGAGCGTCCGTTCCTTTTCTTCAAAGAGGACACCGGCATCCCATCCGTGTGGCACATGCGGCGTGGGCAGGAACCGAAACCGATACCGTCCCGTCTCGAGTACATCTTCCCGTGTTAGGGCACGAGCAGGGCGGATCGAAAAGTCATTCACGCTCACCAGCGCTCCGACGAGCCCACAAACAGGCTGCGCCGCAGGCGCCTGCTCGAGCCAATGATTTAAAGCTCCGCACTCATCAGACTCGAAGTGGCTGAATCCAATATGTCTGAGTTTTGAAACATCGAGCAGGCGTGAGATCTCCTCGCGCACGACCGGGAACATGCCTCGCAACCCGGCATGAAAAAGAAGCGGTTCCTCATCCCGGACCAGGAAATGACTGAATTCCAGGTTGATCTCGGGAACGAATACCGAAATACGATACACATCTGGAGCAATCTCAGTGGTGCTGATCATAGACCCTCCTCCGCCTACCCGCTGGCGGCGAGATTCGACTGGCACCCAGCGACCTTAGCACGCCGATCGGGCAGATGCTGTTTAGTGTACGAAAATCAGGCGGCGTCGTGGTTGCCGAGCCGTCTTTACGTTCACGACCAGTCCGAGCGCATCGTAACTCATCGTCGTCGCGCAGCCCAACGGTCCGGTTCGGACCAACGGCATCGGGAGCATGTATTATCTTTATGACGGAGTGGGGCGCCGGGTGCAGGAAGTCTCTACATACGACGTCGAAAAGGTATTTGTCTATAAGGTGTTCGGACAAATGGCGGAGGAGTACTCGATCGGTGCGCAAAGTCTGCCGTGTACGACGACCACCAGTCCGAATGATTTTGAGCCTGTGCGAGGCACTTCAGCAAAGAAGAATGAACAAACTGGAGAAAGTTTTCAATTAGATAGGTTTCACAAGGACCACTATGAAGTCTATTAAGAATCTACGTGATTTCCAGAACGGTAAACGCACGAGGGCCGTTTATTTGGACGGCAGGCTTCGAGGAACATTCTGATGTCTAATAAGGAACGGAAGAGAATAAATGAGGTCCTCACAGAATACTCAGAGCGAGGCATTAAGCTGACTGTCCGTCGGCTGAAGACGCCTGATGTGAGTGACGACCCCACAATTCTCATCGAAGGAGATGCAGATGCATTTAAGTTTTTCGGTGAGTTGCTAATGGCGTATTCCATCGAGCTGGATGATGGATTTGAATTGTCGCCTCGTGGCCCTGGCAGTAATTTCTTTAAAGATGATTCCACAGAAGGCCTTTATTTTCACCGTCTCCCATGTTCAACTTCTAGATCTGATGGAATAAAGTAGAGTTTCGAGAAATCTGGTGACTGACCACCCATTCTAAAGATTCTCTAACCGGCGTGACGGGTAACGGACCTACAACGTCGAAAAAGTATTCGTCTATGACGCGTTCGGACAAATGGCGGCGGAGTATTCGCTGGGCGCGCAGAGCCTGCCGTGTACGACCTGCTACATTGCGACCGATCACCTTGGTTCAACCCGCATGGTGACTGACCAGAATGCGAACGTGGTCGGCCGCCACGATTACCTGCCGTTCGGCGAAGAGATCGCGGCGAACAACAGGCGGCCGCAACGGCCTGTTC
>JAICLJ010000122.1 GCA_025927575.1 Bryobacteraceae bacterium
AAACCGGTTACGAATCTGACGAAAGACGATTTCCTGGTATACGAAGACGGCAAGCTGCAAACCCTGCTGGCCTGCCAGTTTGAGCAGCTCGGCACGAAACCACTGCCGCCGCTCCAAATTGCCGCTCCGGAGCCGTTTGCGACGCGGCCGCTGGAGAAGCCGAAAACCCCGGTTCAGCCGGTTCCGCCCCCCGAGCCCAGCGCCGATCGGCTATCGAAGTATCAGGACCGGCGCTTAATCGTAATTCTTTTCGATTTCTCGTCCATGGAGCCGGCCGAGCAGGTACGGTCCCGCGACGCAGCCCTGAAGTTTCTTTCGACGCAGATGACGGCCAGCGACATGGTTTCCATCATGGTGTTTGGAAGCGACCTCCAAACCGTGCAGGATTTCACCTCGGACCGGGACCTGCTGACGTCCGTGATCCGCAACTTCCACGTCGGCCAGTCGAGCGAATTGGCATCGACGGCCGATACCGGAACTGACGCTCAAGACCAGAGCGGGATGTTTACGCCGGACGACACCGAGTTCAACATCTTCAATACGGACCGCAAGTTGGCCGCGCTCGAAGAGGCAGCCCGAAAACTCGCCGCCTATCCGGAAAAGAAGGCGCTGGTTTACATCGCAAGCGGCGTGCCGAAGACCGGCGTCGATAACCAGTCTCAGCTCGAGGCTACCGTGAATGCCGCCGTTCGGGCGAACGTCTCTTTTTATCCGGTTGATGCGCGAGGTTTAGTGGCCCAGGCGCCCGGCGGGGACGCGACCCAGGCGGGCGCGGCGGGAAATAATCTGTACAGCGGCGCCGGTCAGAGGAGCCAGCGCGACAGCTTCCAGGATTCGCAGGAGACTCTTTATACCTTGGCCGAGGACACGGGCGGGAAAGCGCTGCTCGATTCGAACGATCTTAGCGAGGGCTTGCGCCAGGTGCAGGAGCAGGTCAACAGCTATTACTTGCTGGCCTACGAGAGTAAAAACACGGCGCAGGACGGCAGATACCGGACGATCCAGGTGAAGCTCGCGCTCCGTGTGGCGAACCTGCGAGCAAGCCTGGATTACCGCAAAGGCTACTTCGGCCCGACGACGTTCGCGCGGATGAAAGAGACCGACAAGGAGACGCAGCTCCAAATGGCGATCAACAGCGGAAATCCGGTGACGGACCTTCCGATCGCTCTGGAGATCGACTACTTCCGGCTGGCAAAAGACAAATACTTCGTGCCGATCACCGTGCGCATTCCGGGCTCTGCTCTACAGTTTCAAACCAAGGGGTCAAAGCGGGCCACCGCTTTAGATTTCATCGCCCAGGTGCGTGACGCAAAAGGTCGCGCGGCCGCCTCGGTGCGCGACACAATTCCTCTGAAGGTCGACGAGGCGACGGCGGGAGAGGTCGGCCGCAAGCAGGTTCAATACGACACCGGTTTAACGCTGCCGCCGGGCCGCTACACCTTGCATTTCGCGGCCAGAGAAAACGGCGAGGGCAAGGTGGGTACCTTTCAAACGGCATTCACGGTGCCGGACCTTGGCCAGGAAAAGTCGTTGCGGCTAAGCTCGCTGGTGTTGAGCAACCAGATTCAGCCGGCAAACGATCAGCTTGCGGGCGTCAAGAACAGCAAAAAGCTGGTCGCGCAGAACCCTTTAGTGACGGATGGCCAAAAGATCGTGCCGAACGTGACTCGGGTATTCCGTCCGGGCCAAAACCTGTACGCGTTCCTTGAGATATACGATCCAACGTCGCCCGAGAACCTTCCGGAAAACCTCAAAATCGCGAGCGTGAGTTCCAGCCTCGCGCTTTACAAAGGCAACAAGATGGTTCTTGAAACGCAGCCGTCGCAGATCCGCCGGTTTAATCCCGGGCGCGACAATACCTTGGATCTGCATCTCCAGGCCAGTTTGAAAAATATCCCGCCTGGCCGCTACATGTGCCAGGTGAACGTGATCGACGAGTTGGGCCGCAAATTCGCATTTCCGCGGGCTCCGGTCGTGGTTCTGGGAGCCGCCGACCAGGCGGAAGCGGGCGCTGAAAGCGCAATGCGGTAGGCGGCAGAACCAGGTACGAGCCGCGGCATCCCGTCCATAAACCAGTTCCGCCATATCTTCGCCACCAGGGCTCTTTAATAAGGCTCAGAAGCCTGCTAAAATACAAGTAGTCTTTGACCGCATCCGTCCTCTCTACGAGTGCCATTTCTGGCGGCTTTTCCCGTATCGCAGTTTTTCGGTTCGGTTTTCTGAGCAGTCCGACAAAGACGTTTATTCTAGATTGGGAGCCTTAACACGATGAAACTGTTCGTCGGAAACCTCAGTTTCCAAACCACTGAGGATGAAGTTCTTCGCGCCTTCACACCGTATGGCAATGTGGAGAGCGTTAGTATACTTACTGATCGGATGACCGGTCAATCACGCGGATTCGGATTTGTTGAAATGCCGGATCGCACGGAAGCGCAAAATGCGATTAACGCTTTGAATGGCGCCGAATTGAATGGACGCGCCTTGAATGTGAATGAAGCTCGCCCGAAGACCGAGGGCGGTGGTTTCGGCGGGGGTAAGCCCAAAGGCGGCTTCGGTGGGCACAAAAGCCGCCGTGAGCCCCGCTGGTAACGCAACTCCTGTAGGTTCAATTTAAGCGCCAGGCGGCCTTCGTATCGGCGAGTTCGGAGGCCCCTGAGACAACTTCGGCGCGAAGCAAGAAGGGAGATACAACATGGCAGGTCGGGGACCGCAAACTTTCAAAAAACGTCAGAAGGAACAACAGCGCAAAGAGAAACAGCAAGAGAAACTGGCCCGGCGCCTACAGCGTAAACACGATGCTCTGCACGGGATAACCACGGAAGATACGGATGAAAACGGGGATCCGTTATACGGCCCACCGCTAGATAGCGAGCCGCTGGATGGTGAGACACCCGACGGGGAAAAACCGGGCGAGACTGCTCCTGACGGGGAAGCAGTGAAGCATCCGGTTGCCGCACACTCACGTCCCACCGAGGAGCATCCGGCAGCGCCGCGTGATCCCGGTGCGACCGGAGAATAGGCGCTACTGTGTTGGAATCGCTGCTGAAAAAGTAAGCTTTGATGCGCATTCTGCTATTTAGCGGAAAGGGCGGTGTCGGTAAGACCAGCGTTGCCGCTGCGACGGGTATTCGTCTGTCGGAACTCGGCCACCGCACGCTCATCATGAGCGTCGATCCAGCTCATAGCCTCGCCGATTCGTTCGATCTGAATGATGCGCTGTTTCATGGCTCGACATCGGAACCCAAGCAGATCCGCGACCGGCTATCCATCCAGGAAGTGAATGTGAATGCCGAGGTGAAGCGGCACTGGAAGGAAATTTCCGCGTACGTCACTTCCATTTTGCGCACCAGCGGTCTCGGCGAAGTGGAAGCGGAAGAAATGGCGATCTTCCCGGGCATGGAAGAGCTCAGTGCCATGATGTACGTCAACATGTACCGCAAGGAGCAGACTTTCGACGTCGTTGTGCTCGATTGCGCTCCGACTGCCGAGTCGCTGCGCTTTATCAGCATGCCGACGACGCTCGATTGGTACATGAAGCACGTTTTCAAGCTGCAGCGGAGCCTTCTTCGAGCCGTGCGCCCCATTGCGAACCGTGTGGCTCCCGTTGAATTACCCCCCGATAACTACTTCAAAAATATCGAGAGCCTATTCTCTAAAATTCAAGGCATCGATACATTGCTTGAAGATCCGCAAACCAGCAGCGTCCGGCTCGTGACGAATCCCGAGAAAATGGTTCTGCGCGAGACCCAGCGGGCTTTTGTCTACTTTTCCCTGCATGGCCTCACGGTCGATCGCATTATCGTGAACCGGGTGCTGCCGGCCGAGGTTCAAGACAAGTTCTTCGATGCCTGGCGTGCCTCCCAGCGGAAGACGATCGAGGAAATCGAGGCCTATTTCTCCCCGATCACGGTCTCGAAAATCCCGCTGTTCCAGAATGAAGTTCTCGGATACGACCGCTTGCAGGGCTTGGCGCAGGTTTTATATGGAGCTTCCGACGACCCGAGCGCGGTCACGCAGGTGAACCCGCCGTACGCGTTTGCGCGAAACGGCGATCACTACGAGATCCAGTTGCGGGTTCCGTTCACCGAGAAGTCCGAAATCGGGCTGTTCAAAAAGGACGACGAACTTGTGGTGGAAATCGGGACAGTGAGGCGGCACGTCGGCCTGCCGACTTCCATGGCGACGCTTGAACCCACACACGCTCGGCTGGAAAAGAATATATTGGTGGTGGAAATGAGGAAGGCAGTATGAATGGTGCTTCAAATCCCGAGATGCCCGGCGGTCCGCGCGGCGAGACTACTGGAAACGCCAACAACCCCTGTGACGCCGCGAGCGACGCATTCTGGAAGCTAATGGAAGCGTGCGGTTTTCCGAGCGAGGCGGCATCGCACTTCCGCCAAGCGCGTGTCGAAGTGCTGAAGGGCGTCCGCGAAGTGATCGACCATCGCATCGAAACCCTTTCCCGCGCAAACCGCAAGGGGACAAGAGTCTCCGTCGACTAACCTACGCCGGTGATATGGGGCGGGGGGTCCTGGGCAGATTGTCCGAAGGTACTTGCGCGCCCGTAGCGGAATGTGTAATTATTCAATCTGGTGAATAAAAATTCACCGGAGCACGTAAATTGGCTGCGACGCTATTTCATCCTGTTTCCCACGCCGGAACCACCGACCTCCGCTCCGACCTCGACGTTTCCACCGAGGCCCTGGCGCAGGTTCTTGACATAACCCAGCAGGTGAAACAGTCGCGCCAGCGTTTTTCTTCGGCGCTGAAAGGCCGGTCCATCGCCCTGCTGTTTGAGAAGCCCTCGCTACGCACGCGGATGACGTTCGAACTTGCGGCCAAGCAACTTGGCGGCGATGCGGTTACGCAAGCCGGCATCATCGGCGAACGGGAGCCGTTGAAGGACATTGCGCGGAATCTCGATCGTTGGACGGATGCGATCGTCGCGCGCACGTTCTCCCAGAAAACGATTGACGATCTCGCGCACTGGTCGCGCGTTCCGGTCATCAATGCCCTGAGCGATCTCTACCATCCCTGCCAGGCGCTCGCGGACATTTTCACCCTGAAAGAACAGTTTGGCCGGCTGAAGGGTCTAAAACTGACCTACATCGGCGACGGCAATAACGTAGCGCATTCGCTGTTGCTCGGCTGTTCGCGGCTGGGAATCAATATGTCGCTCGCAACGCCTGCCGGTTACGAGCCCAACGCGGACATTGTCGAGCAGGCCCAGGCCTTTGCCGAGTCGTCGGGCGCCGAGATCCAGATCACGAACGATCTTCACGACGCCGTAATCGCCGCAAATGCCGTCTATACGGACGTTTGGACGAGCATGGGGCAGGAATCCGAAGCAGCCGAACGCAAAGCGATCTTCGCGGACTATCAGGTCGATGAAGAGCTGATGGGCGAAGCGCGCCAGGACGCAATTTTCATGCATTGCCTGCCGGCGAAGCGAGGGCAGGAAGTGACAGATGCGGTGATTGAGTCGCCGCAGTCGGTCGTGTTCGATCAGGCGGAAAATCGCCTTCATGTGCAAAAAGCGCTGTTGCTGATGCTGCTGCAATAAGCGCGCGCGCAGCGGCCCGGCAGAGCCGTATCTTCGAAACGAACCGTGGAAGTACGCAATTGGCGCAACCCCCTGTGCGAACTTGGTTATCGGAACAGGAGAAAATTGGAAATTGAGTAAAGTGAATGCGAAAAAGGTGGCGCTTGCCTATTCGGGCGGTCTCGATACATCCATCATCATTCCATGGCTGAAGGAACACTATCACTGCGAAGTGGTCGCCGTCTGCGGCGATATCGGGCAGGGCGGCGAAGAACTCGATGGATTGAAAGATAAGGCGCTGAAGACAGGCGCATCCGAAGTCTACGTCGAGGACATGCGGGAAGAGTTCGTCAGCGATTATCTTTGGAAGCTGGTGCGTTCAGGTGGCGTTTATGAACATAAATATCTGCTCGGCACCTCCATCGCGCGGCCGTTGCTGGCAAAGCGCCAGGCCGAAGTAGCGCTGAGGACCGGGTGCGACGCGCTTGCGCACGGCTGTACCGGCAAGGGCAACGATCAGGTGCGTTTCGAACTGACGTATAAAGCCATTGCGCCGCATCTGCCGGTGATCGCGCCCTGGCGTGAATGGGACATCGTCTCTCGCGAAGACGCCATTGAATACGCCAGGAAGCACAATGTGCCGATCGCCCAAAGCACAACCAAAATTTACAGCCGCGATCGCAATATCTGGCACATCTCGCACGAGGGCGGCGAATTGGAAGATCCGGCCAATGCCGCACCCGAGCATATCTGGATGCTGACGAAGAGTCCCAAGGACGCTCCGAACACGCCGGCCGAAGTGACCATCGGCTTCGAAGCCGGAAAGCCCATCAGTTTGAATGGCAAAAAGCTGGCCGGTGTTCCGCTGCTCGAAGAATTGAACCGGCTTGGTGGAGAGCACGGCATCGGGCGAATCGATCTGGTGGAGAACCGCTTCGTCGGCATGAAATCGCGCGGCTGCTACGAGACGCCGGGCGGGACGATCCTGATGGCGGCGGCGCGTGAACTCGAAGCGCTCACGCTCGATCGCTACACGATGCACTACAAACAGCAGATCGAACTCGACTACGCGGAGATGGTCTACAACGGCCTGTGGTTTACGCCGCTTCGCGAAGCGCTCGATGCGTTCTTTGAAACCGTTTCGCAGCCGGTGACAGGTGAAATCACGATGCGGCTGTTCAAAGGCAATCTGGAACCCGTGAGCCGTAAGAGCCCGAATTCGCTCTATAGCCTGAACATCGCCAGCTTTACGATGGGCGCCGAATACGATCAGAAGGACGCGCTTGGGTTCATCAATCTGATTGGCCTGCCGATCAAAGTCCGCGCCACGTTGAAACAATAAGCCGGGTTCGGACAACGGCAAAACCCACGCGCTGGCGCGCGGCGGCTCCGATTGTAGTTTGCCTTCAGTCAGAGCCGCATCGCATGACCAAGCGGGTTCGAACGAACACGTATTCTTATCATGGAAGTATGCGAGTCGAAGTTGCCTTCGGAAAGAAGAATGTCGCGCTGGAACTCCCGGAGGGGCCTCGCTACGAGGTATTGCAGACTCGATCGGCACGAGCGCTGAACGACGTTGGCAAGCACCTCGCCGATGCTTTGGATTCGCCTATTGGACAGCCTCCGCTGAAAGAGATGGCGCGTGCGAGTAAGACGGCGGCAATTTCGGTTTGCGACATTACTCGTCCCGCTCCAAACAAGGTCACGCTGCCGCCGATCCTCGAGCGGTTGCACGCGGCTGGAATCGCTACGGAAGACATCACCATCCTGATTGCAACCGGACTGCACCGGCCCTCCACGTCCGATGAACTCGATATCATTCTCGGCAGAGAGATCGCTTCCCGCTATCGCGTAGTGAACCACAATGCCCGGGCGATCGCCGAGCATCGCTTTCTCGGCAAAACAGGGCGGGGAACTCCGGTTTATATCGACGAACGCTTCCTCGCCGCCGATCTGCACATCACCCTCGGCTTTATTGAACAGCACTTGATGCTCGGATTTTCAGGCGGCCGCAAACTGGTGGCGCCGGGACTGGCGGCGCAGGAAACCATTAAGGTACTTCATTCACCGCAGTTCATGCGAGAGCCGAAAGCGGTTGAGGGCTCGATCGAGGACAATCCTCTGCATCAGGAACTGCTCGAAATCGCACGGATGGCGCGGCACGATTTCATGCTCGACGTGGCGCTGACGCGGACTCGTGACATTGCTGGCGTTTTTGCGGGCGATCCGGTGACCGCGCATTCGGCGGGCGTAAAGTTTGTGAGCGAGTCGCTGCTCGAAACGATACCGGGGCCTGTGGATGCCGTGATCACAACGGCTGCCGGTTATCCGCTGGACTTGACCTTCTATCAGTCGATCAAAGGAATTACAGCGGCACAGCACATCCTGAAGCCGGGCGGGAAGATTCTGCTGATTGCCCAATGCGCAGAAGGCGCCGGAGCTCGTGAATTTGCGGAAAAACTCCGGCATTTGACGACCTACGAATCATTCCTGGACGAGCTCAAAGGGGCACCCGTGACGATCGATCAGTGGCAACTGGAGAAGTTGGCCCTGGTGGGGACTAAATTCGATGTCCTCTTCTACACGCCGGGATTGTCGAGAGCGGCAAGCGGGGCGCTCGCGGGGAAGATGTGCGACAGCCTGGGCGAGGCGCTGGAAGGATTGGCGGCAGGACTGCCCCGGAACGCGCGCATCGCGGTGATTCCGGAAGGCCCGTATGTCTATGCAAGAGTAGCGGAGCCGGTGGCCGCGTAAAAGCACGCACCTTCGCCAGGGAATACCAATAGCTGGCGAACGGCGACCGGGAATCGTTCTTGACACCCACTTCGATGTCCCCTTACTCTAGGGGCATGGAAGTGCGTTTGACCTCGCAACAGGAGGAGTCCATCCGGCGGGCGGTCGAAACTGGCCGGATTCGCAGCCAGGAAGACGCGCTGCAAGAGGCCTTGTCCCTGTGGGAAGAACGTGAACGTAAGCGAGCCGAATTCTTGTCAACTCTCGATGACGCCAAGGCGTCTCTCGCACGCGGCGAAGGTCGCATCGTCACCGAAGAATCCATGCGAGAGCTTGCTCAGGCAGTAAAGCAACGTGGTCTCGCGCGTGTCGCCGCGGAACAACAAACCCAGCGCTGATGGCGCACCGTCTCGCGCCACATGCATCTGAGGATCTGGACAGTATCTGGTATTACGTTGCCAAGGAAAGCGGCAACGTCGATGTTGCCAATCGCCTGATCGATTCCATCACCGCCCGGTTCTTTCTCATTGCCACCCACCCGAATATAGGCCGCGCTCGCGATAATGACTTCGGCTCGGGTTCGCGGAGCCTACCTGTTGGCGAGTACGTGATCGTATACAGCATCGAGCACGGAGACGTGTTGATTCTCCGAGTGGCGCACGGCCGCCGCGACCTCGACGTGCTGTTCAAACGTTGAATTCCGGCCATAACGTTTTGCGGCGGTAGGATTGGGAAACTTTTCAGATTTTGACCCGACTATACTCCCTGCTCCCACTCACCAACGGCTGATCGGGTAGCCAATTTCCTGCTACTTCACGCTTCCGGGTCAGGGCGATTGAGCGGCCCATTGCGGGCGTGCGATCGGGCGCCATCTGTCCGGTGAATAGCTCTGGGTTGTTACCGCGGCCGCGCGCACCAATTCATCAGTAACCCCCACTCAGCTTGCTGGGTTTCCATCGCAATGCGCTCCTGAGTTGAGCCGGGGAGTTGCCGGGCCTCTTCGCAGAAATCGATAAATGCGGCGGGGCTCCATTGGCTTCCCATCTGCATCCGATCGGTACCTTTCGCGGTGATGGCGTTCGCCGCTTTCACAAGATCGGGAAAAATCGGGTGATCGCCGACGCGCTGAAACCAGTATTTCGAATTCCAGGCATCGGGTTCCATGCGATGCACAATGGCATGCCAATAACTGCCTTCGGGAGTTTCGATCTCCTGCGCCACTTCGTGTGCATCGTTCCAGTAACCCAAATAAAGCAGCAAGCCGGCGAGCGATGCTTCGGAAGATCTCGCCTGCGGAAACAAATTGCGCACGGGGGTGTTGAGCAGGGAGGTCGCCTGATCGCGACGCGCGGACTCTTTGGTCAGCGGCATGAGGCGCGTATCCGCATCTTGCAGGAGAGCCGCAACTTCGGGAGTGAAATGGCTCAGATCGAATGGCATGAGGGAAGCGTACCGCGTTTCATAGGCGAAATCGACGCTTGGCAAAGCCGGAAGGAGTCAGCGACCATTCGGATCTTGAAAGCCGTACTGCCGAGGGATGGACAGGCCCCGATGAGATATAAGCGCCCCTAAAAGACGCTGATTTCAGAAGTGGGCAGCCGCTCCTATTAGAGGTCGATTCGTGGCCCGCCCAGTCTGTCCGATATTCTTTCCGGATTGCCGACCACGCAGGATCTGATTGGGGCCGTGCTGGAAGCGCCCGGTCTATAGGCGCCGTAAATGCAGACGAACTTCAGAATCAACGTCGAAGTGCCGCGCGTCAGTCTCGAACCTAAATTGCAGATGGAATGCGCATCGCTCTAATGGAACGTCAGAATACGACCTCGTATCCAGAAAACCGCTGACATACTGCCGTGCGAATTCCCTAACTCCTAACACTTGGTACTGGACCACGTGAACGAGCTCATGGAACAGCACCGATGAGTTCATAGCCTCACGAAAGGCAATCACGTTCTCAAACGTGATCGCCTCGGTCAACAAAGGGCTAGGAAAACCAAATCCGAAGTGGCGCATGAGCGATGCAAATGGCGGGTTGGATATGGGCAGTGGGTCTGCGACTAGGATGCGGACACGGTCTAAAACATCCGGTTTAAAGTATCTTTCGACGAGGATTCGATCGCGCGTAGGCAGTATGTTTGCCTGCGATTGCAATTGGTCGCGCTGGCAGCATATGTAAGCGTGGACCGGAGCGGCAAAAATGGATGCAGCAAACTTGAGCACGTTATTCCAAAATCCAACCTAGACACATCGTCTCAACCCCAAGACGACTTTGCGACCTGCTAACGTGGCGGCGAAACCACCTACCGATTGTTGTCCGACGACGGGCAACCTGGATACTGGACCACAGCCGACCGTCTTTGCGCCGGTGTCCAGTTTGCCGACCATTCTGGCGGAAATCCACCTCACGCGCTCTCAAGCCGGGTCAGCAAGCTCTCTTCAACTCCACCCTGATGGCTTTCAGGGGTTTGCTGCTCTCCAAGTTTTGCATTTGATGCGGAGGGCCGACGGGCAGAAAGATGACCGCGCCATCATTTTTGTGGCCACGATCCACAGCAGGCACACCTGGCGAATATTCCTTCATATGAGCTGCGGAGATGTAGTACAGGAGACTCGGATACCGGTGGGCATGAAGCGGTTCGCGAACGCCGGCCGGAACGGTAACTTCCAACACTCTCACTTCATCGTTTTCGAACAGGAGCTTGTGATTTTGTGGCGCTGCGGCGAGAGCGTCGTTCTCGGGTGTCCACCATTTATCGAAGTTACCTGTGCTCTGTCCGAGCAGGAAAGCCGCGCCAAGCGCGCCGAACAATGCGGCAATCTTCGCGACCCGTTTCATAGCGTCTATCCGACCGTTACCCTTCGAATAATTCTAGCCCTTTCTCGAGGAGGGGAGACGCTTTGCGGATGCGCTCACTTATCACATTGTTGGATCACGGGCTACTCGGAAACAATCCACCCCGACTCACGCCAGAATATTAGCGCAATGGTAACCTTGCCTTGCCTCGATATGGATTGCAGCCACCGGAGCACACCGCATCTATCAGTGCAGCCGTCAACGACCGGATTGGCATCGAGCCGGCCAGTTGAAAGAGGCACCCGGTGGATTCAACTGGCGGATGGCCGATCACCACGCAGATGGCTAACCCAAGCCGTAGCTGGTTGTCCGGCTACGGACGAGGGCGTCCGCCCCAACGGCCACTCAGCTGGGCTTGACATGTATCCGTAACGGATATATTGTCAGGCATGGTGAAGAAGAACACGGCGCAAGCTCCGCTAACTCCCGCGGTGCTGCACATCCTGTTGGCGCTTTCGACGGGGGAGCGGCATGGGTACGGAATCATGAAACAGGTGAAGGCGGACTCGCAGGGCAAGGTGAAAATGGGCCCGGGAACGTTGTATGGCTCGATAGCGCGGATGACGGAGGCCGGGCTGGTCCGGGAAAGCGATAAGCGGATCGATCCGGAGATGAACGACGAGCGGCGGATCTATTACGAGCTCACAGGTGCGGGGCGGGCGGCGCTGGAAGCGGAGCTGAAGCGGTATCGCGGCGTAGTCGCGCTGGCGGAAGGACGTTTCGCGTATGGCCACTAACGTTGCGGGCCGGCGCTACCGGACGTGGTATGCGATGCTACTGCGGCTGTATCCGCGGCCGTTCCGTGCGCAGTTCGGCGAGGGGATGGAGCAGACCTTTCACGACCTGTGCCGGGAGCACGCGGACGCCAGTCGCGGACTGTTCGGGTTCGCGCTGTGGATCTTTTGCGAGACGTTGGTGGGAATCGTTAAGGAGAACACAACTCATATGCCGCAACTGGGAAAGACGATGCTGCGTGTGGCGCTGGGGGCGCTGGCTGTGTTGATGGTGCCGGTCGTGGCAGCGCAGTTCGTCAAGGACTGGCACTGGGGCGTGGGAGGTTTCGTGCGCGTCTACGTTCTGTTCTTCTCGACGGGGATAGTGTATGCGGTGATCGCGAGGAGGATGGGCGCATGGTCGTACAAGGCGGGCGTCGGCGTGGCCTTGTTCGCCGGGTTCGCCTTGGGGTGGTCGACCATGGTCCAAACGGCGGACTCAGGACATCCGGAGCGCCTGTGGTATCTCAGCGTGCTCGTAGTGGGATTCACCGGGGCTTGTCTGGCACGGCTGAAGGCGCCAGGATTGGCTGTCACGTTGTTCGCGATGGCAGCGGTGTTGGCGCTGATCTCCGTGGTGCTACCTTCCGGTGCGCCGTCCGACATGGCGCTAAGAATGGCCATCGGGCATGGTGTCAACGTGGTGTTGTTCACCGCGTCAGGTCTGCTGTTCCGGCACGCGAGTTTGGCGGGATTAGAGTAAGACCGAGGCCGATTACAATCGGGCCGCCGGTTCGGCGTGCGCCAAGTTTGGCCAGGCGCCTCGAAATGACCATTGCGCGTAGCTAGAAAAGAACTCTTCGCGCCCCCAGACGACAATCATGGGGAACTGGAGACCGATTTCATCGGCAGACTACACACGAGGGAAATCGGTATGGGCCGCTGCTTCCGCCGCCGTGTCATGGTACTCCTTAAACTGCGTGATTCTTCCGTTCTCGATGGTGAAGACGTGCGCCCAATCGTCTTCATAGATACGATCAGTCGACTTTACCCGCCAGCGCTGAGTCCCCAGCACGACTACTTTGTCCTGGCCAGCGATAAACTCGAGTGGTTCGAACAGCTCGGCTGTCTGAGTCTCCGCAAGCAAACTGAAAAATTCTCCAACCTGCTGAGGGCCGCGCCGCCTACCGGCGAATCGGATGATCTTTTCAGGTCCGGGTATAAACCAGTCAACGTTCTCGCTGAGAGTTCTCAGGACACCTGCAATGTCGGCTCTTCTAAAGGCATCGTATGCTTGCCGGACTAGTTGAATGTTCTGTTGTTCGCTCATAGCGCCTCCTTAAATCCCCGCTCCGAAATATGATCGATTTCATTCGGAACTGCAACGCCACTGGATCCAGGACCATTGTATTTCGATTACCCACGTTCCCTTTTCTCGATTGCCGTGCTGATGAGTATGGTCTGTCCGGCCGCCAATCGCAGGATGCGAGTGGCCGCGCCGTAGATTCCCGCGGTGTTCACGCGGCTTCACTTTCTTCCCTGCAAGTTTCCTGTGCTGGGGAACCGCGATGACTTCACGCGCTAACGCTTGGTCAGTCAAGGAGATTATGATTCTTGTCGGCGATTGTCAGTGGCGGCGGACAAGCCGCTCCTTAGCGATGATGCATACATTGATCGCTTTACCTATTCGGCGCTGGCAGCGCTACCGCGCCCCATAGAGATGGTTCGCGTCAATGTAGCTGCGCACAGCATCAGGCAGTTCCGGCGTGGGCTCTCCGCGTTCGAGCCGATCTCTGATGCCAGTGCTTGAAATCGGGAGAGCGAGTCCCTCGAGGCGGTGGACTCGCGCGCCGGATGGGATCGCAACGTCGTGGCCCGGCCGCGGAACGACGATGAAATCGAGCCGGCAGATAAGCTCTCGCCATCGATGCCAGGTCTGAATCTCATCGAATGCATCCGAACCGATGAGGAAAAAAAGCTTATCATCGGAGCCGAGCGAAGGAGTGAGGCGCTCCACCGTGTCGATGGTATAGCTGAACTCGTCGCCTTGCTCGATGCGCGAAGCTTCGAACAGGGGATTGCCGCGGCACGCTAGCTCGACCATTCGATAGCGATCTTCAAACGGGGTGATTTGTGAAAGCTGTTTGTGCGGGGGATGGCCTGCTGGAACGAAGAGTACCTTCGTTAGACCAACTGCATTCGCGGCTTCCTGCGCGATGCGTAGATGGGCCTTGTGAACAGGATCGAAGGTGCCGCCGAACAGGCATATGCGGCGGGCCGGCGCGCCGGATGGCTCCGGGGTCACCGGCCCGTCCCCAGGCGCCGCTCACTCGAGATCTGATCGCGGGCGGCGCGAGTGGCAAGCTCATCACAGCGGTTGTTGTCCTCGTGAGAGGCATGGCCTTTCGTCCACTTCCACGTGGTTTCGTGTCTTGCTATCAATTCATCGAGCTGAATCCATAAATCTTTGTTCACAACGGGCTGTTTACTTGCTGTTTTCCACCCGTTTTTTTTCCAGCCCTTGATCCACTGGGTGATGCCGTTCTTCACGTATTGAGAATCGGTCACGATCTCGACCGCGCAATCCTCTTTCAGCCGTTTCAACCCTTCGATAGCCGCGGTCAATTCCATGCGGTTATTGGTGGTATGCGGTTCGGACCCGAAGGCCTCGCGCTTGAGATCGCGGTAGCGAAGAATAAAGGCCCAGCCGCCGGGCCCCGGATTGCCGATGCATGCGCCATCGGTGATGAGTTGGACGTGTTTCACGATTTCTGCAGGTCGCGCGGGATCAAGCGGTACAACTAAGCGCGGAAAAAGGCTCAAGCGAGCCGATACGCGCTGCGGCGCTGCTTGTCAATTGCTCTTCAAAGAAAGCATCGACGATGTCGAGGATGCCGCGTGCGTCCTGCGTGCGGTAGATCTCCGTGCGAAGCTTCGAGCCGTTGCGGACACCGTGCGTGAAGTACGTGGCGAACTGCTTCATTTTTCCCACGGCGTCTTTCTCGCCTCCCGCTTCGAGCATCAGGTAATAGGTCTTCATGATCTCGTAACGCTGATGCTCGTCCGGGACGGTATAGGCGCCGGTCTCTATATATTCCGCGATTTGCCGGAAGATCCAGGGATTATAGGACGCGGCGCGCCCAATCATCACGGCATCGCATCCGGTTTCCCGCTGCATGCGCACGGCATCTTCCGGCGTGATGATATCCCCGTTGCCAATGACTGGAATGGCGACTGCGTCTTTCACCGCAGCGATACGCGCCCAATCCGATTTGCCGCTATAGCCTTGTTCGCGCGTGCGCGGATGAAGCGCGATGGCGGCCAGGCCGCAATCTTCGGCAAGTTTTGCAAATTCAGTGTAGATTAGTTCTTTGTCGTTCCATCCCGCTCGGAATTTGCAGGTAAGCGGAATCCCAATCGCCGCTCGTACCTTGCGGAGTATGGTTTCGACCAGCGGCAAATCCCGAAGCAATCCGGAACCGCCATTACATTTCACTACTTTGTTGACCGGGCAGCCGAAGTTGATATCGACAACATCGAAGCC
>JAICLJ010000054.1 GCA_025927575.1 Bryobacteraceae bacterium
CCCGCGCCAGCGAAAAGTGGTCCGATCGATAGTAAAGGCCTTGTTCCGGCTCCGAATCGGGCTTGATCTCGAGATTCATTGCCTGCGCGTCTCGCTGGATCATCGGCCAGAGCGTGGTTCGCTCGGCTCCGGTGACACTCACATCGCGCGTCTTGCCGAATGGGAAGAACGCATCGAAATTGATGTCCAAAGCCGTCTTTCCCGCAGGCACAACCGGATGCTTGCCGTAATAGTCGGAGCCGAGCAAACCCGACTCCTCCGCTGTCACAAATAAAAACAGAGCGCTTCGTTTTGGCTTCTTCGGTAGCGCTGCCCACACGCGGGCGATGTCCAATACCATGCCGCATCCAGTGGCGTTGTCAACCGCGCCATTATAAATGCGATCGCCATTCACCGGTACGCCGATTCCAAAGTGATCCCAATGGGCGGTGAAGATGACCGCCTGCGGAGCGAGTGACGGATCGGATCCCTCCACGCGTCCGATTACGTTCCGGCTTTCGGTTTGCCGCAATTTCAATGGAATTCGCCCGGTAATTCGGCCCAGCGGAATGGGATGGAACGTTTTTTGGTTCGCCAGCGCCAGCAGTTGCTCGACTGTTTTGCCGGTGGATGCGACCAGTTTCTCTCCCGCGCTCTGCGTTACCCATCCCGCGAATTTAAGCGCGCGCTGTCCTGGATTGAGCTTCTCTTGCGAATGCTCGCCGCTGCCGGAGCTCCGCACAACCCCCCATCCATAACCTGCCGTAGGCGTTGTGTGAATGATCAGCGCCGCCACCGCGCCGCGCCGTGTCGCCTCCTCGAACTTGTACGTCCAGCGCCCATAATAGGTCAGGGTGCGGCCGCCGAAGAACTGCGGATCGGTCGAAGGCGGCTCGTTCGTAAAAAACACGACGACTTTGCCTTTGACATCCACACCTTTGTAGTCGTCCCAGCCGTATTCCGGGGCCTTGATGCCGTGCCCGACGAACACCGCCGGAGCGTTGAAACTGTCTTGAGGAGCCTGCGCCTGCGATGCGCCCACGAAGTCCCGGTCATAGTGCAGAACGGATCGGCCCTTCTTGCCGGTAATGGCCAAAGTGGCGGTGTGAAGTGTAGTCACACCGACCAGCGGCACTCGCTGAAAATACGTTCCGTCGTCGCTGCTCGGCTTCACGCCCTCAGCCTGTAGCTGTGAAGCGATGTACTCGGTCGCAAGGCGTCCGCCGCGTGCTCCAACGCCTCGGCCTTCCAAATTGTCACTCGACAGGTATTTCACGTGCGCCCGGATCTTCTCGCCGGAAATACTCAAGTTCTGAGCATGAATTAGAAATGGAGTGAACGCGGCAAGGATCGCCGCCGCAGTGAAACGAACCAGCATGGATTCAGCATACGATTCACGTCTTCTGGAATTATGAAGGTTTCGCTACCGTGCCTGAAATCACCCTTGCGATAGACTGTAAAGATTCGGGCCGTGGCGCAGCCTGGCTAGCGCGCTTGCTTGGGGTGCAAGAGGTCCCGGGTTCAAATCCCGGCGGCCCGACCAAACCTCTATCCTCAATCAGTTGCCGGAAAATAGCTGCGCGCGAAGCTTTGTGGGCATTATCTCTCGAAACGCATCCCGCTAATCGCCTCGTACATTCCATCGCTGTTGTACGTATGGGTTTCGAACAGGTTCGGATGCCAATCCGGAGAAATATTTTGTACGACTCGCTCGGCGTATTCCCCTGGTGACAATCGAGTCACTTCGTTAAACGCGATTGACCGGCCGCAGCGCAGCGAGCAATCCCGCGATGGACGGATTAGCTTGCCGTCACGATAGAACAATGCGCCGGCAGAGCCCGCCCGGCTCGCGTCGGAACAGATCGGGTTCGCCGGATGATAGTGCCACGGGCCCTCTAATTTCGCCGAACAGAAAAGGAACGTTTCGCTGCCCGGCTCCTTCGTGCTCGTAAAGAAATACCACATACCGTCCAAAAACAACGGCGTCGTCCCGACAACGGCCGGACCCTCGACGAAAGAAGTAATAAGTTCCCAGCGATGCGGAAACTGGATGGCCCGATAAAGCAAGACCTTTCTATTCGCCGCGCTATCGGGCAACAAAAACCAGTCGCCGCCGTGCTCGAAAACGCACGGATAACCAAGACGATACGGTTTCTCGAGCGCCACGCAAGGCTCCCCGAGCACATTGTTATCGAGAACCTCGAAACACGTAATGCGTCCTTTCGAAGCTCCCTGTGGGACCTCCTCGACGAACAGCCAATGCTTCCCCTCGTGCTCAATCAGAAATGGATCGGCATAAACATTGCCATTCGGCTCTTTCAATTCGATGAATCCATCGGTATGAAATGGCCGATTGGTCAATTGATCTTTGCGGCGGAGCGCGACGAAAGATCGCTTGTGCCGCCGGGAACGGGACAAAAGCGCCCGCGCGCCCGCTCCGAACCGCGACTGTGAAGAAGCGGACGTCTTCAATACGGCCGGTGTCTCAAGCGACTCCGATATTTCCAGATTGGAAGGCGCCTGCGTTGAACATGCCTTGTCACGAAAACGGTCGGGGCATTCCAGCGCATTGAGCAAGCTGCGAATCAGCATCACCGCTGCCCTCTCCGCCAGCCGGTCCGCAGTTTTGGAAAATGCTTCGGATGTCTTTGCGGCGTCAGTATAGGACGCCAGCAGTTCACTCTTCTCGAATCGCTCAATGTGCCGCTGCAAGGAAACGAGGCGGATGTCCTTGCATGGCGGCTGCGCGCGGGGCTTCTCCCGATCGCCGAAATACAGGGACCAGACGCCGAGCCGCGCCAACCCGCTGCAATCGCCCCGAAGAGGATGGCTGTCGAGCCAGAGCAGCACGTCCAAATCACGTTTCCGAATGGCTTCGCGAGCCTCCTCCGCAAACGCCCGGCGCTCGGTGTCGTATTCGACATCGACAAAACAGCACGCCGGCCGCACTCTCAGTCGAACCGCCTGGAAGAGCGCCGCCCGGCGCCGGCTTCGGAGCGATCGAAACAAACTGTTGTCGCGAGCGGTTCGGACCGGCACGTCAGCCGCCCGAAAAACAGCATCGAGTTTCACCGCCGGATCCGCAATTAACAGGTTCAGCACCGACGTGGCCCATTGCTCCGCCTCATCCGCGCGCTGCATCAGCAGTCCCACGCTGAGCTGGCCGCGCACCGGGCGATATCCGCGCCAGATATGCGCGTCCACAGCGGGAGGATATGGCGACGGAAGCGGAAAGGTCATTGGAGGATGCACGACCGGGGGCGCGCTGCGCATTCAGTATCGCAAAGCGCTAAGACTTGACCGTTTAGTCTGGTACTGGATGCCTTTGGAGAATAACGACTCGTACGATGCTCTTCTCGTCGTCTCTTTCGGAGGACCGGAGCGCCCCGAAGACGTCATGCCGTTTCTCGAAAATGTCGTTCGTGGGCGCAATGTCCCTCGTCAGCGGTTGCTCGAAGTCGCTGAGCATTATTACCATTTCGGCGGAGCCAGCCCCATCAACCAGCAGTGCCGCCAGTTAATTGCCGCGTTGCGGCGTGAACTCGCCGAGCAGGGCCCGGACCTCCCCATTTACTGGGGCAACCGGAACTGGCATCCGTTCCTCCGCGACACGATCGCACAGATGCGCGACGACGGAATCCGGAACGCGCTCGCGTACGTGACATCAGGTTACAGTTCATATTCCGGCTGCCGGCAGTATCGCGAGGATGTCGCAGCCGCTCAGGCCGCCGTTGGCGAAGGAGGGCCTCGCATCGAAAAACTGCGCGTGTTCTATAACCACCCGCACTTCATCGAATCGTCGTCGGACCGGCTTCGGGACGCTCTCTCGAAGCTTCCGGCGGACAAGCCGCCCTATGTTGTCTTTACCGCGCACAGCATCCCGCTCTCCATGGCGCAAACCAGCGACTACCAGCAACAACTCGAAGAGACTTGCCGGCTCGTCGCGGAAGCGTGCGGTGTGGACCATTGGAAACTCGTGTTCCAAAGCCGCAGCGGCGCTCCCAGCCAGCCCTGGCTTGAACCCGACATCCTTGGTTATCTTGAACGCCTTCATCAGATCGGAATCAAACAGGTTGTCATTGCCCCCATCGGCTTCCTCTCCGATCATATGGAGGTGTTGTATGACCTGGACATCGAAGCCAAGGACCTCGCGCTCGAATTAGGGATCACGCTTGTGCGAGCCGATACGGTCGGCACGCATCCGGCGTTCGTACGAATGATCCGCGAGTTGATCGCCGAGCGGGTCCTGAACGCGCCCAGGCTCGCGATCGGGAGATACGGCCCCCGCCACGACATCTGTGAGGCGGACTGCTGCCCCGCGCCGCAACACCCGGGCACCCGGCGAGCCGTCCACGAATCCGTTGCGAAGCAATAGTCCGTAACCGGCGGCTCTAATCAGGCTTCGCCGCGTTTCCGTTGCCGTCAACCCCGATTTCTTGATGTTTGTGCCCGCTCGATATGACGGTGTAGTAATTTTCTCCATCCTCTCTTTCTTTGAAATAGCCGGGCACCTTGGCTCCCTTGCTTTGCTGCACGGCCGGAGGAAGACTCTGAAGAATTGCTTTATCCCGTTCAATTCATCGTTTCTTCAGATTCTTGGGATAAGCTATAGAACACTGCATTGAGCTAGGCTTTCGGAGCACAACGGTAAGATGCTTGCGCGTGTGCGTGTCAGTACTTAAATCGGGGAATTGAGCGTGCTTTGGGTTGTCGGCGGATGCGCTTGTGGCGCTTCCGGGGAAGTGAATGGGGTGACGGGTCTTGTGCGGAATAACGGGGTATACGCATTTTGACCGGCGAGTGGATGCCGGCGCCATCTGGAAATCGACGCTGAGCCTGCGCCATCGCGGTCCGGATCAACAGGATATATTCGAATCGCCGCACGTTTCACTCGGGTCGGTGCGGCTCAAAATTATTGATCTCGAACGCGGCGAGCAGCCGATGCGGTCGAAATCCGGGGATTTCGTCATAACCTTCAACGGAGAGATCTATAACCACGGCGAGCTTCGTTCCGAGCTCGAAGACTTAGGGCATCGTTTCCATTCCAGGTGCGATACCGAAGTTGCTCTTCGGGCGTTCATTGAGTGGGACATAGAATCGTTCGCTCGTTTTCGTGGTATGTTCGCGGCGGCCATCTGGAATGAACAGACCCGGCGCCTGGTCCTGGTGCGCGATCGTCTCGGCATTAAACCCCTGTATTTCACCGTTAGCCAGGGCAACGTCTTCTTCGGTTCTGAGCTGAAGAGCATATTTGCGCACGATCACGTTCCGCGATTCTTGTGCAAACGGGCACTGGGCTATTTCCTCTCGCTCAACTACGTGCCGGGCCCCTTGACGCTTGTAGAAGGCATCGAGAAACTCGATCCCGGCAAATGGCTCGAGTGCCGCAACGGACGGATAACCACGGGAGCCTACTGGCATAATACGTGTTCTCCTGAACCCATTCGTGTGGAAGATGCCTGTTCAGAGCTGGATCGCCTGCTCTCAGGATCCGTGCGGGAGCATCTCGCGGCGGATGTCCCGGTAGGTATCTGGGCCAGCGGAGGCTTGGATTCCTCGACCATCCTGCACTACAGCGCACTCCATTCTTCGCGGCCAGTCCAAACGTTTTCTCTCTCGTTCGAAGGCAGGAAATGCGACGAGAGCAGGTATTTCCGGCGTTTGGCGCCTTATTATGGCGCGACGCACCGCGAACTCGATCTGAATCACGATCTTGACCTGACGAGCGCGATTCACGACCTTGCTTATCATTCGGACGAGCCGTCCGCCGATGCCGGGGCGCTTCCCGTTTGGTTCTTGTCTAAATTGACGGCGGGCCATGTCAAAGTGGCGTTGAGCGGCGAAGGCGCGGATGAGATTTTCGGCGGTTATCAGACATACTTGGCGGACCGTTATGCGCAGATTGCCCGCTTGCTTCCGCGCGCAGTGCTTCGCGGTTCCGCCAGAGTGGCGGAGCGCCTACCCGTTTCGGATGAGAAGATCGGCTTCGAATATAAAGTGAAGCGCTTTCTTGCGGGGGCGCTGTTGCCCGCCGACGAAGCGCACTTCTTTTGGAACGGCACGTTTTCGCGCCGCGAGCAGCGGGAGTTCTTCGACACCGATCCCGAACCGCTCGGAGCGCTTTTCTCTAAACTCGCAGGCGGACCGGATACGCGGAGCGATCTGAATCGATATCTGTTTATCGACCAGCACTGCTACCTTCCGGACGACATTCTGCACAAGTGCGATCGCATGAGCATGGCGCATTCCATCGAACTGAGGCCGCCCTTTCTCGACCATCGCATCGTGGAGTTCGCCGGCCGGCTTCCGCTTGCGCTCAAGGTGCGAGGCAGCCAGACGAAATACATCTTGCGAAAGCTCATGAGCGGAAAACTTCCTCCTTTCGCCTGCAATCGCGGGAAGGAGGGTCTGGATATCCCAGCTCATGAGTGGCTTCGCGGTCCCCTGCTTCCGTTGATGCACGACGCGCTTTCGTCCAATTCAGTCGCGGAGGCCGGCTTGTTCTCTCCCGGCGTCATTCACCACCTGGTTGATCGACATCTCTCTCGCCAGGCCAACCTTGGGTATCATCTGTGGGGCTTATTAACATTGCATCTGTGGATTCATCGCTGGAAGATCGAGACTCAGACGACGTCCGAAGTGGAGCGTGGCGCCGTCATCGGTTCAGTTGCTGGTTAGTCATTCTCATCGCCATTGTTATTTTTGCCGGATGCGCCATCAGTCCGCCGTCCCTGATGGACGATGTCGATTCGGTGCAGGCGCAAATCGCCCGCAATATGCTAAGTTCCGGCGATTGGGTGACGGCCACGCTCGATGGCGTCCGTTACTTGGAAAAAGCGCCGCTCTGGTACTGGATGATCGCGGTCTGCTTCAAGATTTTCGGCGCGTATGACTGGGTGGCGCGGATTCCCGTCGTCTTTTCCTGCGTGCTGCTGGCCTGGCTCACCGCTCGCATGGGACGCTGGGCGTTTTCACCGCCGGCCGGATTCTACTCCGGCCTCGTCATCGCCACATGCGTGGGCATGTTTCTCTTCACGAGAGTCCTGATACCCGACGTCTGCCTCACGCTTTTCATTACGCTGTCGCTCTGGGCATTTCTTCGCGCTCTGGACGATGAAGAAAAACACGCCCGGCTGTGGGCTGCCGTCTGCCCTGCCAGCATCGCCATTGGAATCTTGCTGAAGGGCCTCATCGCCGCCGTTTTCCCCATTGGAATCGCCATTGTTTATCTGTTGCTCACCGGGCAGTGGAAAAGCCGCTCCGTTTGGCGAAAACTTCACCTGGGGTCAGGGGCATTGCTCGCCCTCGCCATTGCGGCGCCGTGGCACATCCTCGCAACCATTCGTAATCCCCCGTATTTCGTGGCGACGCTTCATAGCGGCCCAGGTGAATACAAAGGCTTCTTGTGGTTCTATTTCGTGAACGAGCATCTGCTTCGTTTCCTGAATCTGCGCTACCCGCGCGACTACAATACGGTCCCGCGCTTGTGGTTCTGGCTTCTGCACCTGGTTTGGCTGTTTCCCTGGAGCGTCTTCCTCGCATCGACTCTCCGGCTCGATTACGGCGTGCGGGACCGCGCTGGGCGGCTGCGGCTCCTGGCGCTCATCTGGATCGGCTTCGTTCTCATCTTCTTTACGTTTTCGACGACGCAGGAGTATTACTCAATGCCCTGCTACCCTGCTTTCGCGCTGTTAATCGGATGCGCGATGGCCGCTCCCGGCAAGAATCCGAAATGGCTGCTGCGTTCCGTTGCCATGCTGGCCGCGGCTGCGTGCGTGGCAAGCGTTGCCATTCTCATCCTGACCCGCGGCATCCCCGATCCAGGCGACATTTCAAGCGCACTAACCCAACATCCTTCCGCGTATACGCTGTCGCTCGGCCACCTGAGCGATTTGACTCTCGACTCCTTCGCTTATCTCCGGTGGCCGCTTGCGCTTGCTGCCGCGGCCTTCGCCATCGGTACGCTTAGCGGGTTCCTAAGCAGTCGCTGGAAAGCATATATAAGTTTGGCCGTAATGATGGTCGTGCTTCTCCACGCCGCCCGGCTCGCCATGGTGACCTTCGACCCGTATCTGTCGTCCCGCCCTCTTGCCAACGTTCTGCTGCATTCGGCTCCAGGAACAATTGTTTTCGACGATCAGTACTACACATTCTCGTCAATCGTCTTCTATACGGACCGGAGCGTGTTGCTCCTGAATGGGCGAGTGAACAACCTGGAATATGGATCGAACGCACCCGACGCGCCTCATGTGTTCATCGGCGACAAGGACATCCTGCGGCGATGGGCCGAGCCGGACCGGTATTACTTGATCGCCGAACAGCCTGACGTGCCCCGATTGACGCAATTGCTGGGAGCTTCGCGGATGCATCTGGTTGCCGAAAGCGGCGGCAAGTACCTGTTTACGAATCGGACGTGATCTCCGCCGGCTTCTATTCGGGCTGGAAATCCGGCGGATAGAATGAGAGAGAGGAGACCTGCGATGCAAGGCAAAGACGGCAACAACGTTCTGTGGTTTCTGTGCGGCGCCGGACTCGGCCTTTCCGTGGCCCTGCTGTTCGCGCCTGAACCGGGCGAAGAAATGCGCGATCGATTGGCCAGCCAGGCTCGCTATGGCGGTAGACGTGTTGCCGGTTCGCGTCAGGAGTTCTTCGAACGAAGCCGAGATGTTTTCGAGAAGGGACGCGATCTCTACCAGCGTGGCAGGGAAATCGCCGAAGAAGCCGCTCAAATGTTTGAAGAAGGCCGCCGTCTCGCCGAGCGCAAAATCGACGAAAGCCTCTGACGGCTTTGTGGCGCACGCTTCACAGGCTGCTGAAAAAGTTTTCTTTGCACCCAAAACGTACTCGCAAGCTGTTGATTCTGTGTGCGCGAAATTTGCAAAATCGACTTTTTCAGCAGCCTCTTCAGCGTGCCGCGTCGAGAGTCGTCTCGGCGAGCCTTACGCGAGACGTCAAGTGCCGAGACGACTCTCGACACCGCAGACACGAGTGTCAGCGCCACTATTTCAAACGCGTAGGGAATCCATGCGCCAACCTTCCAATCTTTTCGCCCGCCACATCATCCAATGAGGTGATACATGTCCGCTAGCACATTCAGCACTTCCCCAACGCCATTTCAAAACGAACCGTACACTGACTTCTCTCAGCCCGCAAATGCGGCCGCCATGCGCCAGGCTCTCGCCCAGGTGTGTTCTGAATTCGCCGCCGAGTACGACCTCCTGATTGCCGGTGAGCGTCGGCGTACGCCACACAAGCTGAAATCCCTGAACCCCTCGAATCCCGCCGAAGTCGTTGGGATCCACCAAAAGGGAACCGAGAAGGACGCTGCCGATGCCGTTGAGAAGGCTCATGCCTACTTTCCCGAATGGAGCCAAACGGCTTTTCAAGAGCGCGCCGCGCTGTTGTTCCGGCTCGCCGAGGTCCTCCGTACACGGAAATACGAATTCGACGCCTGGCTGGTGTATGAGGCGGGCAAGTCGTGGGTTGAAGCGGACGCTGATGTTTCGGAAGCTATCGATTTTTGCGAATACTATGCTCGCCAGGCTCTGAAACTATCCAGGCCGGAACCGCTCGTTCAACTGCATGGCGAGCGGAACGAACTGGTCTACCTGCCGTTGGGCGCGGGCATCATTATTCCGCCATGGAATTTCCCCTTGGCCATCATGGCGGGAATGGCCGTCGCCGCGCTGGTGACTGGCAACACCGTCGTCATCAAGCCGTCGAGCGATACTCCTACCATTGCCGCCAAGTTCGCCGAGGCGTTGTTCGAAGCTGGTTTCCCGCCCGCGAGCTTTTCTCTATTGACGGGTTCGGGAGCCGCTATCGGCGACACGCTGATCATTCATCCCAAAACACGATTCATCTCGTTCACCGGGTCGCGCGACGTCGGCCTGCGGATTAACGAGCTTGCCGCGAAGCCACAAGAAGGCCAAATCTGGATCAAGCGAGTCATCGCCGAGATGGGCGGCAAAGATGCCATTGTCGTCGATCGCGAGACGGATCTCGACCAAGCAGTACAAGGTGTGCTCGTTTCCGCTTTTGGCTACCAGGGACAAAAGTGTTCCGCTTGCTCGCGCGCCATTGTCGATGCCGCGGTCTACGATGATTTCCTCGATAAACTTACGGAAAAAGTCGAGCGGATTAAGGTCGGGGCCTCAGACGATCCCGGAAACTACATGGGCCCGGTCATCAACGCTCGCGCGAAGGACTCGATTCTCGGCTATATTGCGGCAGGCAAGCAGGAAGGACGACTCATCGCGGGCGGGGAATCGTCCGGCGATGGTTATTTCATCCAGCCTACCGTGATCGCGGATGTCGATTCAAAAGCGCGCATCTTCCAGGAGGAAATCTTCGGTCCCGTGCTCGCCGTGACAAAGGCGGACAATTTCGACCACGCCCTCCAACTGGCGAACGACAGCGAATATGGCCTGACCGGAGCCGTCTACACCGATAATCCCGAGAAGGCGGAAAAGGCACGCCGTCAGTTCTTTGTGGGTAATCTCTATATCAATCGGAAATGCACCGGAGCGATGGTCGGCGCGCATCCGTTCGGCGGATTCAACATGTCCGGAACCGACTCGAAGGCGGGCGGTCCCGATTACTTGCTCCAATTCGTACAGGCAAAAGCGATCGCGGAGAAGACCGGCTGAGCGGGCTTGTCTATAATGGAAATGCCCCGATGCGAAGGGGACTATCTAGTCACAAATCCAGGGTCGAACACGATCGACACGACAAACGGGAGGGCCGATAACCCTCCCGTTTCGTTATTTCCGCGTGGCGCACGCTTTCAGCGTGCCGCGGCGAACTTCAGTTCGCCGGTCTTCTATACGCAGGGACCGGCCGTTCCCGCAACTACGGTTCCAGCACCACCTTCATCAAATTCGGTTCTTGCCGGTAGAGCCGTTCAAACCATTCGGGACCTTTTTCAAGCGGTGCTGTCGCGCTGATCATCGGCTCCACGCGAATTGCTCCCCGCGCCAGCATCTCAATGCAAGCAGGATATTCTCCCGATGAGGCGCACGAGCCTTGCACGCGAATTTGCCGGGCTACTACGGATTGGAGCGGCAGCTCGATTTTCGGAGTGATGTTGCCGACGAGCGTCACGGTCCCACCTTTTCTCACACTCGCGATCCCGCTCTGAATCGTCGCCGTCGCGCCGACGCATTCAATTGCAACATCCGCGCCGCGGCCTCCGGTGATCTTCTTCACGTGCTCCGGCGTGTCCAGCGCCTTCGCATTCAGTGTGTGCGTGGCGCCCAGTTTTCGAGCGGTTTCGAGCCTTGTATCGTCCACGTCCACCGAGATCACGCGTCCGCAGCCGGCTAACTTCGCGGCCTGCAGCGTCAACAGCCCGATCATGCCCGCCCCGATGATTACTGCGGTGTCGTTGATCTGTATTGGCGTCAGCGATACGGCGTGCACCGCGACTCCGATTGCCTCAATCATGGCCGCATGCGAGAACGGTAATTCGTCAGGAAGCCGGTAGCAGATGCGGCGCGGAACAGCCACATACTCCGCAAAGGCTCCCATGCGCCGGTAGTCGTCGCAGGAAACCCCCAGCACTTCGCGGTTATCGCACAGGTTGGCCTGGCCTCGCAGGCAGAAGAAACAATGCCCGCAAAAAACGGTGGAGTCGAACGTAACTCTGTCCCCATCCGCAAGGTCCTTCACGTTCCGACCCACTTCAGCGACTGTTCCGGCGGCCTCGTGGCCCATCACGATCGGGGGAATTCGACGCCCCGTGCTGCCGTCGAAGCCGTGAACGTCGCTTCCGCAGATCCCGCATGCTTTCACCCGGATCAGGACTTCGTCCGGTCCAACATCCGGCGCTGGCATGTCCGTCAACGCCAGGTGCTTATATTCTGAAAGTAGAAGCGCTTTCATGTTGATACCAGCATAGGTTAACCATCGCGGCGAAGCTTCCCCAAAAGCTGAAGTCATCACAAAAATCGTTGGCGGCGGCGGCGCTGAAAGCCCTCAATCTGAGGCCGGGACGTATTTATCGCGCCGGAAACGAAATAACGGTATAGCGCTCGGCGCCCTAATCATAAATTTGTAAGCGCATACACTATGGCTCGGCTTACGGATTCCAGTGAGGCCTCGCATGTTCCAAAAACGGACGCCCCACATCGCAAAGGCGCCATTCTGCCCCTCAACCCAAGCGATCATTAAAATATCTTAATGTCATGTAAAGGTTTACAACTTCAGCTTGTAACGCAATCGCACTATATGGTACGTTCTTCTAAAGTCTGTTTCAGGGAGAACCCCTTTATGCCACGTCTGCGTAGTCTCTGTCTTCTTGCTCTTTTCGCGCTTCTTTCGAGCACCCTGTTGTTCGCCCAGCGCGATCTAGGCACCATCACGGGCACTGTCAGCGACCCGCAAGGGGCTGCTGTGCCAAATGCAACAGTAGTTATTACTGAGGACGCCACTGGCCTGACATATCAGGTGCAGACGGATTCAGCCGGCACCTATGTCCGCCCACTTTTGAAAGCCGGCACCTACACGGTTGATGTTGAGGCGACAGGCTTCCAGAAATCCGTGCAAAAAGGCATTATCGTCAGTCCTGGCGGACGAAATGGCGTGAACGTCACGTTGCAGGTCGGCAGCGCATCGCAGACAGTGGAGGTTTCCGCCTCCGCACCGCTGCTGGAAACTGAAACCACCCAGCAGGGCGCAAACCTGAATACCCAGCAAGTGACGCAGTTGCCGCTTGGCGGCCAGCGCACGTTCGCGTTTCTCGCGCGTCTGTCGCCTGGTGTCCTGCCGGCGGAACCCGGCGCGCGCGGAGCGCTCGGCGGCGACTTTTCCGCCAACGGCGTCCGGTCTACTGGTGAAAACAACTTCCTGCTGAACGGCGTCGACAACAACGTCAACGTAATCGACTTCATCAACCAGCAATCGTTCGTCATTAACCCGTCGGTCGAAGCCATTGGCGCCATGCAGATCCTCACCAATGGCTACAACGCCGAATACGGCCGCGCCGCCGGCGGCGTCGTCGATATCAACCTGAAATCGGGTACCAACCAGGTTCACGGCGTGGTTTTCGAAATCCTTCAGAACGATAAGCTGAACGCGAACCGTTGGGAAAACAACAAGGCCGGCGCGGCGCGCAACATCTTTAAGCAGAATCAGTTCGGCGGCGCCATCGGCGGTCCGATCATCAAAAACAAGCTTTTCATTTTCGGCGACTACCAGGGCACGCGCATCGCGACCAGCGGCGGCACCGTTCAAAACCTCGGCTATGGCGGTTTCTTCACGATTCCGACACAAGCCATGACAAGGGGCGATTTCTCCGGGCTTTTGGGAGGCCAGGTTGGCTCGGACGCTCTCGGCCGCCCTATTCTGCAGAACCAGATTTTCGATCCAACGACGACGCGGATAGCGAACGGGCAGCAAGTTCGCGATCCGTTCCCGGGTAACAAAATTCCCGCCAGCATGTTCGATCCCGCAGCCGCGAAGCTGATGAGCCTTTATCCGGCGGAGAATCAGCCTGTAACGCCTGGCAATCTTCCCCAGAACGACTACTACACGGTGACGCCCGGCAGCTTGGTGACGGATCAGGGCGATGTCCGCGTCGATTATGCGCTGGACGAAAAGGATAGCATTTTCGGCAGCTTGAGCTGGTCCAACACCACCAAAACCAGCACTCCGCCGTTTGCGTCACCCCTTGATGCCGCCAACTTTAACGGCACAGGCGAAGATGACCTGGGCCGCAACGCCCAGTTAGGCTATACGCGTATTTGGACTCCCGCTCTTATCACGGAAACTCGCCTCGGCTTCAGCCGCCTGGTGACCTCCCGCAAAGCGTCGAATAGTGATCAGAATGAGTTTGCTGCCGTGGGAATCGGAGGGTACACTCCCGCAATACCAGGGGGGATACCGCAATTCGGCTTGGGCCGCTACCGCCAGGTGGGCACCAACGACTGGCTTCCGACCCTGGAATACAACAACGTTTGGGACTTTATCCAGAACGTTTCTGTCATCAAAGGCAGCCACTCGATGAAATTCGGCGCTGAGGTAAAACCGGTCCAGTTCCCGTTCTTCCAGGTCCCATTTCCCTTCGGTGAAATGAATTTCAACCGTAACGAAACGGCATTCCCGTCCACTGCCAAGGATGTCGGCGGACTCAACGGCACGTTGAGCGGCGATACGGGCGACGAGATGGCTTCGTTCCTGCTCGGCGCACTGAATGGTGGGCAGATCTCGACCACGAATTTCATCTCGTCCACGCGCAAGGCCTACGCGTTCTATGCTCAGGATGACTGGAAACTGACTCCGAAGATTACTCTGAACCTGGGCGTCCGTTACGAATTGTGGTCGCCCATCGGCGAGAAGTTCTCGAGACAATCCAACTTCGATTACGACAATCTGACGCTCGATATTCCGAAGGGGCCGAATCAGGACGCGCCGCTGCCCCCGAACTTCAACGAGCCCTATGTCGATCCAACGACGGGAGCCCTCTTCCCAGCGAAGTTTCCCAATGTGAAAGTGTCTCGGGGACTGGTGGATCAATATATGATCCCGTGGGACAAGATGGATATCGGCCCGCGCGTCGGCATTGCCTATAACATTCGCGAGAAGACAGTCATTCGCGCCGCGTACGGAATATTCTACGGCGGCGAGGAAAACCAGGGCGGCAATCCCAATCGCGGAGAGTCGGCGCCCTTTAACGAATCGCCGCAGTTGAACCGGCCGGCTGGCGTGGATGCATTTGCGCCGAACCCGTTCTTCGCAGGCGGCAACGCCATCGGCGGCGTCGCCGGCGGTTACCCGACTACTGTTTTCACAACGACGCCGGTATCTTCTCTTCAACTTCGCAGCGTCTCCCAGAACTTCCTGAATCCGATGGTTCAGAAATGGAATGTCGCTATCCAGCAGGAAATCAAGGGTAACTTGGCTCTGGAAGTCGGCTATCAAGGGAACCATTCGTCTCACCAACTCCTGCAGCCCGATTTCAACGCGTGTCCCAACCTCGGAACGCTCAACACTAAAATCAATTGCGATGCCCTGCGGCCTACTCCCTTTATCGGCAGCATTTCGGGAACGGCTTCGTTCGGCTACGGCGCATATGACGCTCTCACCGCAAAGCTCGAAAAACGGATGTCGAACGGACTGCAGTTCATCGCCGCCTACACATACGGGCATGCGCTGGCCAACAGCGGTACGACGCTCAGTGGGTCGACGGGACTCTACACCAAGGATCCGACGAATTTCGCAACCTCGTACACCAGCGCTTCGTGGGATATCCGGCACAACTTTACGACGGGGTTCAATTACGAATTGCCGTTCGGCCGCGGTAAGGCGTACGGCGCGAACATGAATAAGTTCGTACAGGCTCTCGCCGGCAACTGGCAGACCAATGGGATTCTGACATTCCATACGGGTAACCCGTATACGATTCGAGCGAACGGCTGTCAGGGCGTTTGGGGCGGCTGCTCCCCGGATCTGGTGAACGGGGCGAACGCCGATGCCGCGCCCTCCGGTGGCCGCAATCCCAGCGCGTGGTTTAATACTTCGAACTTCCTGAAGCCCGCGCCGCTGACCGAAGGAAACTTGGGGCTTCAAACCAATAATGCGCCGCCGACACGTACGCTCGACTTCTCCATCTTCAAGGATTTCGATATCACCGAACGATGGAAGTTACAGTTCCGCGCCGAGACCTTCAATCTCGCGAATACGCCGCAGTTCGGGACGCCCGACAACAATACCGGTGACGCGAAGTTCGGCCAGATCACCAGTTCGCAAACCGGCACCGAACGGCACATTCAGTTCCAGTTGCGTTTGCAGTTCTAACGCCGCTAAGTTTCTAATCAACACAGACCGGCGCACAGCAATGTGCGCCGGTTTTGTTTACGGGGGCAGATCCCCCGCCCAATGTTACCTGGTTTTGGTGGGGCAGACGCTCCGTCTGCGCGCGGCTCCCAGCCGCGCTCTTCGGATCGTGCAGAATTGTCGGGGAGCCCCGGGCGGGGCGCCCTGGGCAGGCCAAGGGCCGCCCACAAGCAATGCCCGAATCTGGAACTAAGTGCCATTGGATCCCCGATCTGCGGCGCCTGCATGATGCGCTGTCGGGAGTTACCGATGCGCCGGCAGGAACAATCCGCGCGGCATCCAGCCGTCCCTCAAAATTCTAAACAAATCTTCCCCAGGTGCTGCTGGCTTTGCATGTAACGCATCGCCCGCCGGACCTCCCGCCAGGGAAAGACCCGGTCTACCACGGGTTTGATCTGGTGCTGCTCCATCGCGCGATTCATCCGTTCGAACATGCTTCGCGACCCCACGTAAATGCCTTGCACGCGCACGGTGTTCATGAGAATGGGCACCGGGCTGACAGTTGGTTCGCCACCGCTTAGCGCGCCAATCACGGTCACGATGCCGCCCATCCGAACCGCCTTTAACGACCGCGCCAGCGTATCCGAGCCGCCGACTTCGAGCACCGCGTCGACGCCTTCAGGCAGCAACTCTCGAACGGCTTTGTCCCAGTCGGGCCGCTCACGGTAGTTAATCGTGTCGGAAGCACCCATCGCTTGCGCACGCGCCAGTTTATCGTTGCTGCTTGAGAGCACAATCGTCCGCAAGCCCGCGACGTGGCCGAATTGCAGCGCGAATGTGGCAACCCCGCCCGTTCCAAGAATGAGGAGCGAATCGCCAGGTTGCGGTGGTCTTTCCTCGAACAGCGCGTGCCAAGCCGTCACGCCGGCGCAGGGAAGTGTAGCCGCCTCCACGTCCGACAAGTGAGCCGGGAGCGAAACCAGTCCCTCTTCATGAAAGATCTTGTACTCGGCCAGCACTCCATCGATTGCGCCGCCGAGCGCCGAGGCGGATTTCTCGCGGCTGGGTCCGCCGTCGACCCACTTCTGCATGAAGATGCCGGCCACGCGCTCTCCCGTCCGCACGCGTGTAACGCTGGGCCCTGTTGACTCGACGATGCCCACGCCGTCGGAAAGCGGCACCAGCGGTCGTTTCAGCTTCGGGTTGTACTGGCCCTCGGCCACCATCAGGTCGCGAAAATTGAGCGATGCGGCGGATAAACGCACCCTCACTTCGCGGGGTCCGGGCTCAGGTGTCGCCCGTTCCACGAGCTTCAGATTGTCGATTCCAAATTCTTGAATTTCGAATGCCTGCATGCAAGCATTAATCTACAACTCTCGCGCCGAACGCGCCGTTCCGATCTCGTTTGCCGCGCGGGAGTTTTCAATCATCAGGCACTCGACGCAATTCCGGCCGTTCGCTTTTGCCCGATAAAGCGCTTCATCGGCTACGCGGATCAACACCTCGGGCGATCGCTCGCACCCGTCGGAAACGGTGACGCCAAAGCTTGCGGTGACGCTGAGCTGGTTTCCGTCGACAAATACGGGCGGCTGAGCGAGTTTGGAGCGCAGCCGTTCGGCCTGATGAGTTGCCTGTTCGAGATCGCAGTTTGGAAGCACAACCAGGAACTCCTCGCCGCCGTAGCGGCCGATCCGGTCGTAGGTCCGCATGTTGGCGCGGAATCGCGTCGCGGTTTCGCGCAATACGGTGTCGCCGGCCAAATGGCCCAGGGTGTCGTTAATGCGCTTGAAATGATCCAGATCCAGCAGGATCACGCCCACCGTGCGGCCCTCCCGGTGACAGCGCGATAGCTCCTGCTCCAGAAGGTCCTGGATAGCCGAGCGGTTCGGCAGCATCGTCAACAGGTCCTTGTTGGCCCGGTCGCGAAGTTCCTCCCGGGCCTCGAGCAGTTCTGTTTGCAAATCGATGATGCGCTTTCCCGCCCGCAGCCTGACCTGGAGTTCGTGGTTGTGGAAGGGCTTGACGACGTAATCGTCCGCGCCGGCTTCCATGCCTTCCACCGTTTCCGACGTCGTGTTCTTTGAGGTGAGCAGAAGGATGTATGTATACGGCTCGCGGCCCAGTTCACGAACTTTCCGGCAGACTTCCGGGCCCGTCATTCCGGGGGGCATGATCCAGTCTAGAACCGCCAGTGTGGGCGCATCTTCGCCGGATAGCGCCGCCCACGCCTGGTCGCCATTTTCCGCTACCACGACTTCGTAACCCCACCCTTGCAAAGCGCTCCGCAGCAGCGTTCGCATAATCCGCTCATCGTCCGCTATTAGCACCTTCATTCCGGCATAACTCCGCTGCTTTTGGCCAGTGAATTTTTCTCAGTCACAACGATCTCAAAGATTTTCGACGTCAATTCACTTGTGCTTTAAAATTCTACAACTCAAACGAAATAAAAAACAGACCTAGCATGAGTCTGCGCTTCTCCGGCCATTCGAAGTTCGCGCCGATCGCCTGAAATATCCCCATTCGCACCGCGAGGCAAGCTTCGCCTTTTTTGCTGGACAGATTTCGGGCTGGTGTAATCTTGCAACCGCTCACCGTCAAGGGATGGTAGGAATTCGTACGGTTTCTTCGTGGGCCGGATTCCCATCCCTTATCATGAGGTTTGACGAGGTTTTTTTGTGGATGCGCTCGCATTTGAGCGAGCAAAGGAGTTTGGGATGAATAATTCGGTACTCGTGCCCATGGTGGTCGAGCAAACGTCGCGAGGAGAACGTGCCTACGATATCTATTCGCGGCTGCTCAAAGAAAATATCATCTTTCTTGGAACGCCGATCGACGACAACGTCGCGAATCTTGTAATGGCGCAAATGCTTTTCCTCGCCGCTGAGGATCCCGAGCGCGACATTTCCCTCTACCTGAATTCTCCGGGCGGCTCGATCACTGCCGGACTGGCCATTCTCGATACCATGCGATTGGTGGAACCCGATATTGTTACCTATTGTATTGGGCAGGCCGCATCGATGGCCGCCGTACTGCTCGCCTGTGGGGCGAAAGGCAAGCGATTCAGCCTCCCTCATTCGCGCATCCTGATCCATCAGCCCTCGATGAGCGGGCTCGCCGGACAGGCCGCCGATATCGACATTTATGCTCGGGAGATCCTCCGGATGCGTCAGTCGCTGAACGAAATCCTGGCCGATGCGACTGGCCAGCCCGTTGATAAAATCGCCCGCGATGTCGACCGCGATTACATCATGGAGCCTCAGCAAGCGCTCGATTACGGCATGATCGATCGCATCATCAGCAGCCGCGAATCACAGCCCGTGCTTACTCGCTAGCGGGCAGGAGTATCCCCAAATTTGCAGCGGGCGAAGCACGCAGAGGCAGGCTTTTCCCGCTGATGTTATGTAAGACCGCATGCTTTGATGCGTCGAAACCGTGCAAATAACCTTCTTGCAAACGTCACCAAGGCAATCGAATTGCCAAAATTCCAAACTTAGAACATGGCGCCGAATTACCTATGACTTTTGGGAGTAGAACGGCATTCGCCTTGACCACCGGCCTCGCCTGGGTTAAAGTGATGGTTCTGTTACAAAATTTGAAAAGTATTATCTATTCTTATTGAATGATGGCCCGAAACCGAACTGTCTTTCTGGCTGCAGTGCTTGCCTCTCTTGTTTTTGGTGGTTCCCGATTGGCGGCCGGCGCAGCCGGGGCGGCATCCGACTCAGCAGGCGCGGTCTTCTCTACATCCTCCGCTTCCGCAGGTTCTCCCGTTCATCAGATGCTGGCGACGCCTCAGCAGCCACGCCCGGATATCCGCTCTGCGGAGGCGGACCAACGCATCCAGCTCTCCAATCAACACCTGAATGCCGGGAAGCAGTTTTATTTCAAGGGCGACCTTACCGGAGCCCGCCGCGAGTTCAATGCCTCGATAGACGCTCTTCTGAATGCGCCGGACAACTTGCCGGATCGCCGCAGGATTGAAGCCCAGCTTGATCGGATTACCGATCTGGTCTATCGATTCGATATCGAAAAACTAGGCGCCGGGGAGACGACAACGGACACAGCGGTTTTCGATCAGGCGCCAATCGATCAGATCAGCAACATGACATTTCCGGTCGATCAGTCTCTTCTGCCCAAGGTCGATTTCGAAGTGAAACAGACCGCGTCCGCGATCCCGTTAGAATTGACCGATCCGGTGCTCTCCTTCATTCATTACTTTTCAAGCGACCGGGGGCGCCAGGTGCTGCTGGCCGGTTTCCAGCGGGCAGGGCGCTACAGGCCAATGATCCAGCGGATACTCGCTGAAGAAGGAGTCCCGCAGGAACTGATTTATCTCGCCGAAGCGGAGTCGGGCTTCCTTCCCCGGGCCGTATCCTGGGCGCACGCGGTGGGAATGTGGCAGTTCATCCCAGGCACTGGGCAGCTTTACGATCTGACGCGGAATAGCAAGATTGACGAGCGGTTCGATCCTCCCAAAGCTACTCGCGCCGCGGCCCGCATGCTAAAGGATCTGTACCAGCGGTATGGCGACTGGTATCTCGCGATGGCCGCTTACAACTGCGGTCCCTCGAACGTCGATCGCGCGGTCGAGCGCACCGGCTACGCGGATTATTGGGAACTTTTAAAGCTGCACGCCCTTCCGAAGGAAACCTCAAACTACGTCCCGATCATCGTCGCCATGACTATCATGGCCAAAAACCCCAAGGACTACGGGCTCGAAGATATTCAGGAGGATCCGCCGATTCAATACGAGGACATGAAGGTGAACGCCGCGACGAACATCCAGTTGATCGCTGACGCGGCGGAGCAGCCGGTTTCGGTCGTCCGCGACTTGAATCCGGCTCTGCTGGGCAACATAGCTCCTGCCGGGACTGACATTCACATGCCGCTCGGAACGGCGCAGACAACGCTCGCCGCGCTTGACGCCGTGCCGTCGTCCAATCGTGAATCATGGCGGCTGCACCATGTGGTTGCCGGCGATACGCTGCAGGCGATAGCGCGCGAATACCACACCCCTGCCGGCCGCATCATGGAAGTGAACGGAGGGTCAGATTCGCTCGATGCCGGAGACGTCCTGCTGATACCGGCGGTCTATCACCCGCCTGCCAGACAGATCCGCCGGATGGTGCGTAGCAGGTACCGTTCAACGTCCCATGTGTCCAGGCGCCGAGCGTCTTCCCGCAGCGTCGCGTCACATCATGTATCACCAAACGTGCTGCATCGGCGAGCCGCGGTTCGGACCGCAAGTCTTACTCATTAAGTGCTTGTAACCGGCTTCTTCTGCCGGAACGATACTTTATCCGCTTGCTAATCGTCACACCTTGTGAAATCATTTGGCTTCTTGCATCGTTTTGGATGCATTTTGTAGAGTTGCATTAGAGTAGTGCGAAAGGAGCTGGGCATGACCCTGCAGTACCGGCTGAATCCCGATGACGAAGAAGACGATTTCGACTACGAAGATGAACATGTCGAGTTAGCGTCGGATAAAGATGAATACGACGAGGAGGACGATCTCGATACGGACGTAGCTGAGATCCGCAAGGAACCTCCCACCCAACGGCCGGCAGTATCGGAGCCACCCGGCGGCGCCGTCCCGCCCACCGGCGGGGAACCCACCGGAGAAGCCGTGAAAGTCGAGCCAGCAGCCCCGCGCCCGAAGCGAGCGCGCAAGACAGCGGCGAAAAAAGCTGCCGTAAAGCAGGCTGCGCCGACGGCAGCGGCCCCCAAGAAGGTGGCCGTGAAGAAGGCCGCGCCTAAGAAAGCGGCTGCGAAGAAGGCTGCTCCGAAGAAAGCCGCGTCCAAAAAAGCAGCTAAAAAAGCAGCCAAAAAAGCTGCTCCCAAGAAGGCCGTCAAAAAAGCCGCAAAGAAGTCCACACCCAAAAAGGCTGTTAAGAAGGCAGCCGTTAAGAAAGCGGCCCCGAAAAAGGCAATGAAGAAGGCGGCGCCCAAGAAAGCAGGTAAGAAAACGGCGCCGAAGAAAGTGGCGGCAAGAGGCCCGGCTCGGAAGGGCGCCAAGAAGGCCGCGAGGAGAAGGCGCTAGTCCCAGCTTTTTCGCTTACTGCGTGCGCGGCTCCGAATCGCATCGGGCGGAGCCGCGGTCGTGGGGAGCGGTGTCTCCTCTGAAGGCAGTCCGGCGGTCCTTGCCTGAGCCTGAGATCTATACCTACGCTTTCGGGCCGGGTAGCGCGTGAGCCTTCCAAAATGCATCTACTACTCGCTCGGGCATGTTCTCCGGCAATTTGCCTTGAATAAGGCTCAGGACGTGGCGGTACATCATTGGACCGATCAGCAAGGCCACGCACAGATCGAAATCCAGATCGACGGGCAATTCACCTAAGGCGACGGCGCGCTTCAGCAACTGAATGAGCTGCGCTCGGGGCGGCTCCATCACACGGGATCGCCAGGCCTTCCCAAACACCGGATTGCTCGCCGCGTAAGCCATCAGGTGGGGCATCATTCTTGCTTGCTGCTCCGAATGCTGTTCCGGCGGCCGGTGACTCAATAACGCCACAATACCGGTGCGCACGTCACATGACTCGCGAACCGGCTGCTCGTGAAGCCCATGCAAGCGAGCCATGACTTCCAGGCAGAGTGCATTCTTGTCGGCCCAGTGTTTGTAAATGGTAGCTTTGCTGACTCCGGACGCTTCCGCAATCGCATCCATGCTGGTCGCATCGATGCCGCGCTTCGAAAACAGCTTGAGCGCCCCATCCAGAACCTGATCATGAGCGCGCGTGCTTCGCTGGCGGGCCATTGTTAAAGCTGAATTCTCGAGAACAGAAAGCTGCCGATGCCGAGGAAAATTGCCGCCAGAATGCACAGCACGGCAACATCGATCGCCGGTCCGAAATGCGACAGGCCGATCAGCGAGCCGCGCAGCCCGTCTACTCCGTAAGAGAGCGGATCGATGCTTGTGACGATGCCGAGAGCCTTGGGCAGATTGGCAAGCGGAAACAACGCTCCCGACAGAAAGAAGATGGGCAGGACCAGGAAATTCATAATTAACTGAAATCCTTGCATGTCCTGCAGCACGGAGCCGATGGCCGTGCCGAGAGCGCCGAACACGATTGCGATCAGAATCATGAACACGAAGGCAAACGGAACAGCGGCAAGATTGACGGGGCGGAAGCCCGCGATCAGACAAACAACAATGACGAGAACACCTTGGATCATCGCCACGGTGGCCCCGCCCAGAGTTCGGCCGATCATGATCGTGATCCGGGACACAGGGGCGACCAGCGTCTCTTTTAAGAACCCGAATTGCCGGTCCCACAGGAGCGAAACTCCCGAAAAAATCGACGTGAATAGTACCGTCATGGCAATCACGCCGGGAGCGATGAACTGGAGATAGCTGCCATGCCCCGATTTCTGGAAGATCGGCCCCAAACCGAATCCAAGCGCCAGCAGGTAGAGCAGCGGCTGCCCTAACGAGGCCGCAATTTGCGTGCGCGATCGAATGTATCGCTTCAGCTCGCGAAGCCAGAGGATGTAAATGGCATTCATGGTTTATCGCTTCCACATTTTGGTGAACTGGCGCAATTGATCCGCGGAGCCGGCGCTTTCATCCCGAATGGACGAGCCGGTCAGCGCGAGGAACGCTTGTTCGAGCGAGTCGCTCTCCGTTTGTCGTTTCAGTTCCGCCGGGGAGCCTTGCGCGACGATCCGGCCGTGGTCGATCACGGCAATGCGGTCGGCCACTCGATCCGCCTCGTCCATATAGTGCGTGGTCAGGAAGACCGTGACCTGTTCGCTCTCGTTCAGGTTCTTCACGTGCGTCCAGAGTTGGTTGCGGCTTTGCGGATCAAGGCCGAGTGTGGGTTCGTCCAGGAAGAGGATTTTGGGCGTGTGCAGCAAGCCGCGCGCGATTTCCAGGCGTCTCTTCATGCCGCCTGAAAACTGCTTGATGCGGTCTTTACGCCGCTCCCAAAGCTCGAACAATTTTAGGAGCCGTTCGATGCGTTCAATGCGGACTTTGCGAGGCACGTGGTAGAGAACGCCGTGCAGGTCCATGTTCTCGTAGGCGGTCAGTTCGGAGTCGAGACTGGGATCTTGAAAGACGATCCCGAACCGCTGCCGGGCTTCGTTTTGCTGGACGGCGGGATTAAGTCCATCGAGTTCAACACGCCCACTGGTTGGCTTCAGGAGCGTAGTCAGCATTTTGATAGTGGTGGTCTTTCCGGCTCCATTCGGACCCAGGAACGCGAAGATCTCTCCTCGTTCAACATGAAAAGAGATGCTATCGACGGCCGTGAACTCGCCGAATGTCTTGACCAGATCTTGCGCGCGGATCATAGAATCGCATACTAAACGGTTTAGTTTAGGAGGTCAACTCGTGGGTAGAAAAAGTGGGAACAGTTAGTTTTTGTGGAGCAGACCCATGATCTGCGCGCGTCCCGGCCGCACTCTTCGGTTGCTGCTGAAACCGAAAAGCGCCGGGGGCGCGCCGTGCAAGCCGGGGACCAAGTCCACACTAAACGCGCGGTTTTTGATTATGCTTTCGCGGGCTCTTTGCGGACAACGGTGCGGCAGCGCTCGAAAAGCTCGATCAACGAGTCGGCGTATTCTTCCGTCGAACGCGGCCCTTTGCCGGAAAAACCGGTTGTCGGGGTGCCTTTGCCATAACCGGTCGTTATCGCAACAAATTTCATCAGCTCTAAAGCAATTTCGTCAGGATTCGAGCGGGGTTGCTGTTTCTCTTCAGTTTCGTCTGCCATTCCTCTGTACCGAAATTCCTTTGCCGCGGGAGTAATCTGGTTCTGAGCCTTCACCAGCATACCAATGCACAGGCTCCTTCCCTCCCTACATGCCGATCCGCGCCCGCAACCTGATTCGCAAAATGCGCGGCGGCGCGCAATCTCACCTGATTCAAGGCGAAGACAACGGTTACTACGTCGTTAAATTCGTCAATAATCCGCAGCACCGGCGTATTCTGATCAACGAGTGGCTGTCCGGCGTGTTTCTCAAGTATCTCCAGGTGCACACGCCCGAAATGGCATTGATCGAGATCACGGACGATTTTATTGCCGCTCACCCGGACCTTTGCGTCGTGCTGGGGTCGCGGCGCGAGGCGCCTGTCTCGGGACTGCACTTCGGTTCACGGGCCTCCGTCGATCCCGAGCGTGTCGCGATCTACGATTTTTTGCCGGACACTCTGCTCGGTAAAATTGAAAACCGTGTGGACTTCCTCGGTGTCCTGGTGTTCGACAAATGGGTGGGAAACGCGGATTCCCGCCAATCGATTTTTTTTCGTGCTCGCGCGAAGGATTGGACGCCGCTCCGAGGCGACGCGCCCGCCCGAACCGGATTTTTCGCGCAGATGATCGATCACGGCTTTGCGTTCAATGGGCCTCACTGGGAATTTCAGGATTCCCCACTACAGGGCGTCTATTTCCGTCCCAGCGTATACAGCGAGGTGACGTCGCTTGACTCCTTTCAACCCTGGCTCGAAATGGTCCGGCATTTTCCCGTGGAGGTGATTGATGAAGCCTGGAAGCAGATCCCACGATCCTGGCTGGGCGGTGATGAAGGCGAACTGGAGCGCCTGCTCGAGCGATTGCTGAAGCGCCGCAACGAGGTCGAGAGGCTGATTGAGGATGTGCGGCGGCATCGCGCGGCGATGTTCTCCAACTGGCGATAGGGTGGGTTTACGTGGTGATTTCGGCGACGATCCGCTCGGCGCTCGCGGGCGCGAGCATAATGCCGTTGCGGAAATGCCCGTAGGCAAGAACGAGCGGGCTTCCGTGCCAGCGGCCGAGGTGGAGTTGCTCGGCTCCCGGCCGTAACCCCGTCCACACGTCAGCGAGTTCCAGTTTCTCAAGAACGGGCAGCACAGCAGTCGCGTCGTGCCTCAGCCGCTCGACAATCGACGGGCTGATCTCACGATCGAAGCCGGCATGCTCCAACGACGAACCGGCGATCAGACGGCCCGTTCCGCGCTGCAGCAGATAGGTATGGCCGTGCCTCAGGATAGTGGGGCAGCCGCCGAGTTGCAGGTCGAAGCCGATCAGATGCCCCTTGATCGGCTCGGAAGCGGGTAGAACTGGCACGCCGGACACCCCGATCCGATCGCTCCATGCGCCGGCGGCCACAATCCCGGCATCGTAGAGCCGGCCGTTCACATCCACCTGGCTGCCCTGTACTACGATGTGCTCTACCGGCGTGTGCTCCGCAATCTCGACGCCTTGCTTAGCGCACACAATGCGCAGGGCCTGCATGATCTCGCGCGGATTTACCATGCCGTCGTCCGGATAAAACAAGGCGCCCAGCAGGCCCTCGGTTCGTGCGTAGGGAGAGAATGCGTGAACCCGGTCCGGCGAGATCTCCCGGCTGGGAATGCCGATCGCTTGCTGTACTGCCGCGCGTTCCCGCAAACCATCCCATTCTTCAGGCGTGTAGGCAAGGTCGATGGCGCCGCATTCACGATAGTCAATTGCCACCCCCGACTCGTGAACCATCTCTTCCACGTAGGCTCTATAGAGCGATCGGCTGTGAAGGCACAAATCGGCGAAAGGCGAACGATCTTCCACTTCACCGCCCGGCGACAACATGCCCGCTCCGGCCCAACTCGCCTCAGCGCCCAATTCACCTTTTTCAAACAGAGTTACCCGCCAGCCCCGCTGCGCGAGGCGCCAGGCAACGGTCCCTCCGATGATGCCGCCGCCGATGACCGCCGCTGCCGGGCTATCTCTCATCGCACGACTCCGGCCGTTCACAGCGATTCCCGTTTCAGCGGCGCGCTGGCCTCCGGAGGCGCGGCAGGCGCGGTTTCAACGGTCGACTCACGAACCACTTCAAGAAACGCCTTTGCGGCATGGCTTAAGGCCCGTCGCGCCGGATATACCAGACGAATTTTGCGTTCGCTGTAGAGTTCTTTCACGCGGATCTCGCGGAGCAAGTCCTGCGCAATCTCCTGTTCCACGCACATCCGCGGCACAAACGCCACCCCTTCATTGGCCTGCACCATGCGGCGTATGGTTTCAATCGTGGGCATCTCCACGTCCATGTTGAGCGGAACCTTATGCCGCTGGAATTCGCGCAGCACGACTTCGCGGTAAGGCGAAAGAACGTTGTGAGCGATAAACGTCTCCATATCGAGTTCCGTAATGGAGACTTCATCGCGGTTGGCAAAGCGGTGTTGCGGGGAAACAACTAACGCGAGGCGATCGGTATAGATGATCTGCGATACCAAATGATCGTCACCCGGATCGTAGCTGATGACGCCCAGTTCCAGCTCGCCGTCGAGCAATTGTGATGGGATTTTGCTTGACAGCATTCGCCGCACCTGCACCTTCACCTTGGGAAACAAGCGCCGGTAGCGCTGAATGTGCTGGATGAGATAAAGCGAAGTCGATTCATTCGCTCCGATAGTCAAACGCCCCGCATAGTTGTCGCGCAACTCCCGGAGGGCGTTTTCCAGATCGGATTCCAGGTTCTGAAAGCGCCGCGCATATTCGAGCACGACCCGGCCCGCGTCAGTCAGCAATAGCTCACGCCCCGACCGGTCGATGAGCTTCTCTTTTAAATCGCTCTCCAATCGCTGGATTGCGATCGAGATGGCTGGTTGCGTTCGAAGGAGTTTTTCGCCAGCGCGCGAGAAGCTCCGTTCTGTCGCAACCGTCAGAAAGACTTTGAGGGGATACAGTTCCATGGCAGCGGCCTCATAACTGTGCCTTATGTCATGATTATAGCTAATATCAAAAGCCAAAACTATAAATTTGCATAATCCGACGAGTTTCCTTAGGATGGGAAAAGACTTCCCGGTTCGACCTTTGAAGCGGGATCGAAAAACTCCTACCGGAGGCCAAGTGAGCCGCGTATATATTTTCGACACGACTCTGCGCGATGGCGAACAATCGCCGGGTTGCAGCATGACTACGCCGGAAAAGCTGAGGATGGCCGCCCAGCTTGTTGATCTCGGCGTCGACATCCTGGAAGCCGGTTTCCCCATTGCATCGGAAGGCGACTATGAGGCGGTGGATGCCGTGAGCCGCCAGTTTCCCTGGACCCAGGTTGCGGCGCTTGCCAGAGCTACCAAGCGCGACGTTGAGCGGGCAGCCCAGGCGCTTCAACATGCCAGGCGGCCTCGCATCCATACGTTCATCGCAACCAGCGATATTCACTTAA
>JAICLJ010000096.1 GCA_025927575.1 Bryobacteraceae bacterium
GCTACTGACAACGGCGCCGGACGCGTATCTGTTCCCGACGGAGCGGAACACGCCGCTGAGCCGCGACAATCTCTGGAACCGGCATATGAAGCCTCGGTTGGAGACCATCGGACTGGAGTGGGCCACATTCCAAGTTCTTCGCCGGACAAACGCCAGTCTGTCCCGTAAAGCCAAAATCGACGACAAGGTCTCCGCCGACCAGCGCGGGCACGGCCTGGGAGTAAGCATGGAGGTCTATTCCCACAGCGATCTTGAGCAGAAGAGTGAAGCAGTGAAGCGCCTCGAATCTGAGGTGATTCAGTAATGAAACCCGCGATTCAGGCAAGGGTTGGAAAGAGAACGGAGTAAACGGAGTAACGCGTGTTTTTCGGTTCTTCCCAAGTGATTGAAAACATGGAGCGGGAGACGGGGATCGAACCCGCGACGTCCAGCTTGGGAAGCTGGCATTCTACCGCTGAATTACTCCCGCGCTCCTGGTTCTGTCAAGTCGCCTATTTCAAAACTTTGGTCTCGATGCACGCTAGAAAACGATAATCCACTAGCCAACACACCGGCCGACGGTAACCTCAATCTATCACAACCGCCCCGATGCCACGATGGCCTCTCGACGTTGTTCAATTCAAAAAGCTCAGATGCTCGGAGGTGAGATCTCAGTTTCCCCTATGATCGAGCCATCGAACAAAAGGTCATTGCAAATTCAGAAATTGCCCAAACTGCTCAGCGGCATGGCCAGTCGCCCGCGCCAGACTGAGTTTTGCGACATTGTGGGCGAATACGCTGTTGATGTAATCCAGTTCGGCGCCCGCAACTGACTCCTGCGATTGCACGACCTCCAGATTGTCGGAAACTCCTGCATCGAAACGCTGCCGGGTGAGATCGAGATTTTGCTGGGCAACCTGAAGATTTTCGCGGGCTATGTCCACTTGGCTGGCCGCAGTCTGCATATCTGAGTAGGCGTCCCGGACATCGGCCTCCACACGGCCTCGAAGGTCATCAAGTTCCGCCTTCCGCTGAACCAATGCAGCATCCGCTTGTTCGATATCGCCACCAATGCGGCCGCCCTGCCAGATGGGAAACCGCAGGCTGCCGGCAACCGAAAACGTCCCATGAGACTCAGCCGGATTCGTGCCAATTGCGCCGTAGTCCGCGTTCACTGAAAGTGAAGGCAGGCGCTCCGCACGGGCGGCCGATCGCGCTCGTTCAGCCGCTCGGACCTCGGCCGCCGCTGCCTTGATATCCGCACGCTGTTCGAAAGCCTGCTTTAGCGAATTGTCCACACCCGCCACGGGCGCGGCCGAGAACGGAACATTGTTGGTGATTTCATACCGATCGTTGGTCGGCAGTCCAGTCATACGCGCAAGATTGATTTTCTGCTTTGCCAAATCGTTTTCGAGCGACAGGACTCGCTGCCGTTGCGTCAGCATCTGCACACGGCTCCGGTTTACATCTATCTGGGCCGCTAACCCAACGTCATGATGCTGAGAAGTATCCCGGTATAGCACGCTGGCTGTCTCCAGTTGAGCATGAGCAGATTGTACTCTCCCTCGGGCCGCAACCACTTGCAGATATGCACCACCAACAGCCAGTACGACTAGATCTCGTGCGTCGAGCGCCGACCATTTGTTCGCGCGTACGCTTTCGGAGGCCGCGCCGTAATTATTCCAGGCCGTTATGTCCAACACCTTTTGGGAGAGGCTTGCGCGCAGGTTGAAATAGTTGAAAGGGCCTACAACGGTGGGAAATGAGAGCCCGGGCAGTGGAGATTGAAATCGAAGCCCGAAGGCTTCCAAATTCGTTTGTTGGACGGTCTCGGAGAGATTCCCATTCAAATTGGGAAGTAATGCGCTGCGTGCAACTCTGCGTTGACCACTTGCCGCACGGACTGTTTGCGCAAGGCCTACTGTGCCCAAATTGAATCGCAGCCCGCGCTCAATCGCCTCCCGCAGCGATAGCTTCCCGGAAAACGGAAGCCGTGCTCCGCTTGGCACACTGCCCGCGTAAGAGCCTTGCACTTGCACCGAAGGGTTGACCGTGTTCACGCTGGTTATCGTGCCGGGAACCGGCGATGCTGCCGCCGCGACGGAGCCACTCTGTCCGCCTTTCCCGGAGAGCGGCAATTGATTTACCTGGCTTTCCGGAGACTGGCCGCCAGCAGGAGAGAATTGGGCAGATGCACAAGTCGCAATGCAGAAGGCAGTAACGAGCCTGGCGATATATGTTACCAATTGACGTGTTATTCTCATTACTTTCGAAGCTAGCCGGCTAACTCAGTTGTTTACGAAAACGCCACACACTTAACGAAACAAGAACGAGAGTAAAGATCAGAAGCCCTACAAAATTGGGCCAGAGGTCAGTTATTCCGCTTCCCTTCAGCAGGCTCGAGCGCCCGATCGCCGCAAAATGATGAATCGGGTTCAATACGGTAAGGGGCTGCATCCATTCGGGCATTGCTTCTACGGGATTCAAAGCTCCCGATAGCGCAGAGAGCGGAGGGTTGATGAAGAAGGCCATCAGTTGCGCCTGTTGTGCCGTCCTGCTGAAGGTCGCATTAACTGTTCCTAAGCCGATGCCGGATAAGATACATAGAGCAGCGCCGCAGAGCACCAGGGATAACTTTCCATGAAAAGGAACATGAAAGGCGACTTTCATGATCCCAACTGCCAACAGCGACATCGTAAACAACAGGGCAAACAACGGAGCAATCTTGGCGACGATAATTTCGGACGCGCTGGCCGGTGACATGAGTAACTGTTCGATTGTCCCCGCTTCGCGCTCCCGGACCATGGCTCCCGCCGCCACGAGCGAACTGTTCAAGATCAACAGCAGCCCTAAAACGCCCGTTACAATAAACCAGGAATCATTGAGGCCCGGGTTATACAGAAAAGCGGACAATAATTGCACCTGCCCTTGGCTGCTTACAAGCGGCGATGCGATCCGCTCAAAGCTCGCATGAAGCCCCTGGTTTTTAAGCCCGCTGTTGTAGCTGTGAACCACGCCCTCCGCATAGTTCTGGCTAATTACGGCCGTATTGGCGTTCATCGCGTTCAACAAAAACTGCACCGTTGTTGAGCGCCCTCGCTGCAAATTACGGTCGTAATCGTACGGGATTACAACTCCGGCATCGATTTTGCCTTGCCTGATCGCATCGCCAAGATTATTGACGGAAGCATAATAGCCGACCAGGCGAAAACTCTTACTTTCACTTAGTGCAGCAATCAAGTCACGGCTTTCAGGCGTTCGGCTGTCGTCGACGGCGCCGAGCTTGACGTTGGATACGGATGCGCTCAAGGCGAAACCGAGAAGCAGGAGTTGCAGTGTGGGAGGAAGAACCAAAGACAACGCCAAGCGCCGGTCGCGGCGGATCTGGCCGAACTCTTTTCGGACGAGAGCACGGAGCCGGTGGTTGACAATTCGTTCGATAAAAGGCGGCATTGCCTACGCCTCCACCTGCATGCGGCGCATTTTGTGCCATCCAATGATGTAGAAAACGCCCCCGATCAACCCGATAATCACAACTTTGTACCAGGTCGCCGGCCAGCCGCCGCCTTGCAATAGCGCGTCACGCACGACTTCGATGTAGTACCTGCCCCAAATGAAATCGGAAACCCAACGCAATCCGGCCGGGATATTTTCGATTGGGAACATCAAACCCGCAAGAAGAAAGACAAGTAGGAAGCCGCCGAAAGCGACGGCTTGCATGGCGACTGCCTGACTGGGAATGACCGCTCCCACCATGACTCCGAACGAGGCCACGCAGAACGCGTATAAGATTGTAGCGACGATGAACGGGGTCGGATCGCCAACCAAGCTCAGCCCAAAATAAGAGAACAGGAGGATGAGCATAAGCAGGCATTCCAATAAAGCGACGACCATGAACGCGAAGATCTTTCCGAGCAGGAATTCATGTGCCGAGATGCTGGAGGCGTAAACTTGCAGAATGGTTTTCTGCTCTCCTTCCTTTGCCATCGCAAGCGCCGCAAGCATAGGCGGAAACATGGAGAGTCCCAGAACGAAAATTCCAGGTCCATAGAATTTCTTGGATGAGCGGCCAGGGTTGTACCATAACCGGATCGCCGTCTGAACATGTTGAATCCGCTGGACACCTCCCGTGCGCCTGTTGTATGCTCTCGTAATTTGGCCCGCATAGCCCGAAACCAGTTTCGCCGTATTGGCGTCCGAGGCATCAACGAGCAACTGTACGGGGGAGCTGAATCCACGCGCCATGTCTCGCCCGAAGTGTACGGGCACTATCAGCGCCGCATGCGCCTTGTTCGAGATAAGAGCTTTTTCCGGGCGTTCATCCACCGGGAAAGATGTCACATAGAACGTACCGGAAGCGCGGAAAGCGTCGAGGAAGGCGCGGGAAGCCGGCGAGCCGTCAAGGTCTTGCACGACGATCGGCAAACGGTTCACCGTAAGCGCGATCGCCGTTGACATCAGGAGCAGCAGCACGAGAGGGAGTACCAGCGCGAGTCCAAGCGTGCGCCAATCGCGAACCGTTTGTGTCAGTTCTTTGCGTGTCTGCGCGAAAATGCGTCTCATCGGTATTGCTCTCACTCTTCGGCTGCCACTTTGCCTTGCTGTCTCGCCCTCTCGACGATACTGATGAACACATCCTCCATCGAGAAATGTTCCTGCCGGGCGCTCATGACTCGAATATTGTTTGCTTCGAGCGTTTCAGTTGTCGCTCGAAGATCAATTTCAGGATCCTCCTTCGTGATCAGGTGGAGGCGATTGCCAAACAATGAGACGCGCCAACGTTCGAAGTTCTCCTTGAGCAAATCGGCAGCCCGCTGAGGCTGGTCGACTATGAATCCAAGCAGGTGTCCAGTTTGTCCGCTCTTGATATCGTTCGGACTCCCTTCCGCAACCAGCTCACCCGCAACCATCATTCCCAGGCGATTGCATTGCTCGGATTCTTCGAGATAGTGCGTAGTCACCAGGATCGCCGTGCCGGCATCGGCTAGGTGGTTGATCATGGTCCAGAAAGCACGGCGCGCCAAGGGATCGACACCCGAAGTGGGTTCGTCGAGGAAGAGGACGCGTGGCTCGTGCATGATGGCGGCGCCAAAGGCCACTCGCTGTTTCCAGCCGCCAGGCAGGCTGCCGGTGATTTGCTTCTGCTTGCCCTCGAGACCGGAAAACGCCAGCACCCAGCGCCGCTTTTCATCGCGTTCGCGTTCCGGCACGCCGTACACTCCGGCGAAGAAGTTGAGATTTTCTTCGATGGAAAGATCGTCATAGAGTGAAAACTTCTGTGACATATAACCGATCCTTAGGCGCACCTCGGGAGATCGTACGTTGCGTTCGCCGGCGAGTTGAACATCTCCATGCGTCGGCTCCAGCAGGCCGCACAGCATCTTTATCGTGGTTGTCTTGCCCGCGCCGTTCGCGCCCAGCAGGCCATACACCTCCCCATAGCGCACACGAAGGTCGATATTCTTTACAGCGGAAAACTCACCGAATCTTTTTGTGAGACCAGTCGCTCCGATTGCGATTTGGCCTCGTAGCGATCCGTACGAAGGGCGGCCTGGGAACGGAATATCCGGGATCTCCTGCCCCAAATTCCGTAATTTGGCGACGAAGGTGTTTTCGAGAGTTGGTTCGCCCACCCGCACCTCCGTGATCGGAAGTCCAGCTTCGCTCATTTCACCGTGGAGAATGTGCTGCGCGCGTTCCGGCTGCTCTGCAAGAATATCGAGCCGGTCGCCGAAGCGTTGCACATCGAGGATCTCTTTTTGCGGTCCACTGATTTCAGAAATGATCCGCTCGGCTTTGCTCAAATCTGTCGTGCGGAGTTCGAGCCGCTTTGCGCCAAGGCTGGTTCTCAGTTCCGAGGGCGTGCCAAGCTGCTGAATGACGCCCTCATACATCAGCGCCACACGATTGCATCTCTCGGCTTCGTCCAGATAAGGCGTGGCCACAACAATCGTCAGGCCGTTTGATGCCAGTTGAGCGAGGGTATCCCAGAATTCCCTGCGTGAAACGGGATCGACACCGGTCGTGGGTTCATCCAGCAAAAGCACTCGAGGCTCCGGCACCAGTGCGCAAACAAGCGCGAGTTTTTGCTTCATTCCTCCGCTTAGACGCCCGGCCAAACGACCTGAGAAACGGTCCATATCGAACATCTGCAAATAGCGCTGGCCACGTTCGACGATCTCTTCTGGAGGAACGCGGCGCAGTTCGCCGATGTAGCGGATGTTCTCGGATACACTGAGATCCGGATAAAGGCTAAACGTCTGAGTGAGGTAGCCGGTTTGGAAGCGGGCCTTACGCGCAGGGCGGTCAAAGATTGTCGCCGAACCGGCGCTCGCCTCCATGATGCCGGCGAGCACCTGAAACGTAGATGTCTTGCCGGCGCCGTCGGGACCGATGAGCCCGAAGATTTCACTTTCAGCGATATCCAGATTGATACCGCGCACAGCTTCAACCGAGCCGTAGCGTTTCCATAGATCGGCGACTCGGATTGCAGGAAGTTCGCATCCGTTGCTGCGACGTTCTTCGAATGCCGTTCGACCTTGTTTTGCGTCCTGCATTACTTTCGATGGCTTTGTGGCCATGTGTCGCCCTGGACAAGAATTTCGCCATCAGCCGGCATGCCAGGTTTCGCAAATCCAAACGCGGCCTTCAACTGCAGCTTCACGCCAACCACCTGTTTGACCCGCTCGTCGCGGAAATATGTGTTTTCCGGGGTGAACGTTGCGGTCGGATCGACGCGGGATACATACGCATCGATTGCCTGATGGGGATTGGAATCAATGTAGATGTGCGACGGCTGCCCCACTTTAACTTTGCCGATCTGCCCTTCGGGTACAAACGCCCGCAAGTACACTTTGCTCAGATCGACAAGCGTGACAATGGCCGTGCCGGCGGTGACAACCTCTCCCGGTTCGGCCGCGCGAGTTGCCACAGTGCCGCTGAAGGGGGCCACCACGTTGAGATCCTGGCGATTTGCTTCCGCTTCCCGCAATCGGGCGCGAGCTTCTTCCATGCTTGAATGGGCGCTGGCAACTTCGGCTTCCTGTTGCGCTATCTGCATTTGCACCATGGAAACCTGAGCTTCACGGATAATCGGGTTCTGCAGATTGGCCGTGGCCATGGTTAAAGCGCCCTGCGCCGCGTTCACCCGGCGTTTAGCTGCTTCCACGGCGGCCGCTTCCTGCCCGGCAGCAGCGACGGCTTGTTTGCCTCGACGTTCGGAGACAGCGCCCGTTTGCGCGAGGCGCGTGTATGCATCTTTATCGAAAGACGCGATCTGATACGAAGCTTCGCGCTGGGCAAGATCCGCCTCGGCAGCCGCGAGATCCGATTGCGCCTGGCTAACGCGGCCTTCGGCATCCATCTTGGATTGCTCCCTCTGTAACTGATTCTGCTGAAGCTGTTGTTGCAATACGGCGATCTGATCGCGCGCCGCTTTCGTCTTCGCATCCGCTCCCACGACGGCGGCACGAGCTTGCTCCTCCCGCGCGCGTACCTGCTCATCGCTGAGAACGGCAACAATCTCGCCGGCTTTAACGCTGTCGCCCTCTCGTACTCTAACTTCGAGAATGTGGCCACTTGTTTTCGCCGCAAGGGCTGAGACGTCGCCTTCGATCCGGCCACTGAGGGCCACAATGTTATCCGGCAACGCCGGCTGAGCAAAAAAAGTCCTCCACAGCAGGTAGGCGCCCGCAGCAAGCACGACGAGCGCCAGCACCCAAACGATCCCACCACGAGAACGCGGAGCAGGCGGGGGAACGGCGATCTCGTGGCGCTCCTGCCGTTCGTGTTCGTTAACGCCGGCTGCGGTTGCTTCCTGAGGGCTCATTTTCGTTGGTTCCTTCGTCGTACCGCAGCGGCTGGCGTGCGGTTCCCGCCAAGCTCGCGAAGGTAGGCGAGCGAGAAGTCTGCAATGTGATCCGCGATCCGGTCCACTTGTTCGGGATCCATCTTAAGGTCGGGCCAAAGCCGGACGAGCAGCGGCCCTTCGAGCAAATAAAAGACGATTTGCCCCAGCACGCTATGGGCACACAGATGGGTTTTCTCATCTCCCGGAGGGAGGCCGCTTGTTCTTCCGATAAGTTCACACAGGCGTTTATAGAGCGGGCGCGACACTTCGTTGATGATCGTCGCTAGAGCGGGAGTGGGCCGCGTAAGCTCATGAACTACGATTTGAAAGCGCAAATCTTTCAGATCTCTACCGCAGATCGCGCGCACACGGGTCCGAATCACGAAACGCAAAATATCCTCCGGCGAGATATTTTGATTCATCGCTTTGTCCAACGCCGCGACCTCCGCCGCCCGCGGCAGTAACTGCTGCAGCACTTCCGTGTAAAGTCCCAGCTTGTCCCCGAAGTGATAATTCACAAGCGCGACGTTCGCGTGGGCGCGGCTGCAAATCTGCCGAACCGTTGCGCTGTGGTAACCCACCTCGGCGAAAACTTCGCTGGCTGCCCGTAAGAGCCGGGCGCGAGTATCGTCGTCCGCCGGCTCCTCGGCGTGCGCCTCTGTGCGCTGCGCTCTGTACTTTTGCACTGCCATTAAACATGAGTTTAAAATGTCTGTTTAACATTGGCAAGTGAGAACTTCGGGGTCCGCCAGGCAGAAGACGTCAGCAAAGGCGCTCGGTGCTGGCTAACTCGCGCAAACAGGATCGCAACGGTCCGTACGCAGGCCTTTATGTCGAAAAAGGCCGGGCGCGCTAAGCTGACGCGAGGAATAGATGGTCAAACTCCTGGCCAACGAGTTTGGAGCCATCGTAGTTGGTTGGAAGTACGATTTGCTTGACAGGCCCACGATGTGATTCCGGAAAGATAAGACGTCGAGTCAATCCACAGGCAGGCGTTAGTGTGGTTCTCTATCCCGGCACTTGGAAGGGGCAGCCAAGGAAAGGGGGAGGCGGTTCGGGACTTAGATGAACATCTCTTCGTCCGAAGTCGCATGGTCGACAGTCGGACGGTTTGCGCGGCCGAGGGCGGCTATGCCCGCGCGGAGGCCGGAAAGAACGCCGTGGACCTCGCGGATGGGGGAGAGCACGCCGCGCTGAACGGCGTGAACCGTTTGTTGTGTCCGGTTCATGGCGTCATCTAACACCATCTCGGCCCGCTCAGCTTGAACTCGAGCCCGTGTGGTAACGTCGCTCACCAAGCTCTCGACTTTCGTAAGCTGATCCTTGCCCATGTCGAGCATCACAATTGTCCGCTTGCCGATTTCGGAGGCATGCGCCTTCGTCTCCGAAATGGTTTCCTTCGCTACTTCTACCAGCTTGGCGGCCTGGGGTAGCAGGCCGTCTACCTTCCGCTCCAGGCGCTTGACGACCATTAACACGCCGATTAGTGCGCAAGCCTGAGCGATCATCGCTATCGCGGTTAAGACGACGAAGATCGTCAGAACAAGAAGCAGAGTCGGATCCATGAGCTCTTATAACCTCGATTGCACTCTTCAAAAAAGAGAGGGCGTTTCGCTAGACGCCCTCTCCACTCGGTGATTTTTCGAAGCTGGAAACTGCATCCCGATAGGCTTGTTTCCCAGCTTCCACGGCGGAGCTCAAATTATCCTTGCGCCGGTTGACTTCCTGCTTGCCGCGTTCCATCACGTCGCTCGCGGCAGTGCGAACTTCGTCCGTGCGCCGCTTCACGTAATCGGTACTCTCATTAGCGCGGGATTTGATATAGTCTCCGCTCTCCCCCGCTTTCGTTTTCAAGAATTCGCGGGTCTCGGCGCCAGACTTCGGAGCGATCAGGATGCCCGCTGCAACACCCAAGCCGACACCCAGCAAAAAGTAACCAAACCCATTATTTTCTTCCATATGATTTTCCTCCAACTTAGGTTCTCACTTGCAGTGTACCTGAAGCGCGCGCAGCCGCTAGGGTCGATTTACTTCAACGACCGGGAGCCAGTCCGACTTCCTTAGACAGGACCGCCTCGTGGCACGCTTGCTCTTCACACTTGTAAGACCGTGCTAGACTCTCAAACGTTTCCGGAAACCATGAGGGGCTCAGGTAAACCAAAGAAAAAGCTGGATGGCGACCAGCTTTGGGAACTAGCCTTACAATCGCTTGGAAGGCGCGCCTACGCCGCCGCGGAGCTTCGCAGGAAGCTATGGCTCAGAGCGGAAACTCCTGCCGTACTTGACGAAACCATGAACAAATTGCAGGATTATGGGTTGCTCAACGACGTCCGTTTTGCTGAATCGTATGCTGCTGCCCGGCTTGACGGACAAGGGCTCGGATCGCGCCGTGTGCTAGCGGATTTACGGGCAAAAAGCGTCCCGGCGAATGTCGCCGAGCACGCCGTCCGTCAGACTTACGCCGAAACCGACGAACTCGAACTCATTGAAAAGTACCTGCAGCGAAAATTCCGGGGAAAGAACCTTCGTGAATACCTGTCGGAAGACAAGCACCTGGCCGCTGCCTTTCGGCGTCTGCGGACGGCCGGCTTCAGCGCGAGCAACTCAATCCGGGTGCTAAAACGCTATACCGGGCGCGCAGAAGAGTTGGAATCGATGGACGAACCGGAATCCCAGGACGAACCGATTCTGTAACCGGCCCCGGGCCCACAGTTCATCTCCCTCACTCGTACCGCAGCGCCTCAACCGGGTCGATGGAAGCGGCGCGCTGGGCCGGCAAGTAGCACGCCGCCAGTCCCGTGACCAGAAGAACGAGGGCCGTCAATAGGAACGTGAGTGGATCTGTTGGCTCCACGCCGAAGAGAAGACTCTGGAATACGCGTTGCAGCAGAAACGCGCAAATTAGACCTCCCGCTAAACCCATGCCGACCAGTTGCAGACCGTCGCGCAGGAGCCTCTGGAGCACCTGTTGCTTTTGGGCGCCTAACGCCATGCGAATGCCGATCTCTCGGGTTCGTTGAGCAACCGTATACGCCAAAAGACCATACAACCCAATACAGGCGAGCAGCAGCGCCATCGCCGCTGCGCGACAAATATGGTTCAGTTTTCTCTGTCGAAGATTGGCCAACTTCAGGGTACGATTGGAGGAAGCGCCCTTCGGATGCTTCCCCATGTCCACCGCAATAACCTCCCTGTCTAGTGTGAGAAGGCCTCTTTCCGAGATTCTTCCAACCTTCGAGTTGTTCACCGATCTCACGCCTGAGGAGCTTCGCTGGTTCGTTGAGCACGTCTCCGACCTGGAGTTTGAAGAAGGCACGCTGCTCGCGCGAGAAGGCGAGGAAGTCGTGTCGATGAATTTCATCGTGGACGGCGAACTTCGATACCAGAGCAGCCAGCCGGGATGGCCTGTGTTCATGGCCCGGGCGGGACAGGCAACCGGAGTGCTTCCATTCTCGCGGTTGCGCCGGTATGCCGGAAATGCTTATGCGACAACCAGACTGCGGGTTGCCCAGCTACACCGGGACTTGTTTCCCGACCTGCTGCGGGAAATTCCGCAACTCGTGCCGCGGCTCGTCGCTATTATGTCGGACCGAATCCGCGAAAACACGCGCCTGGTCGAACAGCGGGAAAAACTCACGGCATTGGGCAAACTCGCGGCCGGTCTGGCGCATGAGCTGAATAACCCCGCTTCGGCCACGCAGAGATCCGCCTACGACCTTCGGCAATGGACGATTCGCTTGCGCGATTCGAATCAGGCTTTGGCGGACCACGGCTTCGACGCCAATCAGTTTCGCTGCCTGCTCGAACTCGAGCGCATCATGCTTCGTCTCGGCCGCGAGACTCCTCCCCTCGGCAGTCTGGAGCGTAGCGATCGCGTAGAAACGCTCTCCGCCTGGTTAAAGCAGATGGACGTGGCGCGGCCTTGGGAACTGGCGCCGGTGTTCGTCGACGCCGGAGTCGACGTGGACCGGCTTGCCGATGTTGCCGCCTGCTTTTTACCAGAGTCGGTGGAAGCTGTATTTACGCGGCTCGCCGCGGCACTGACAATTGAATCGCTTATCGACGGGATCGGGTCGAGTGCCGCGCAGATCAGCGACCTCGTGAGCGCCGTAAAGGGATATTCTTTCGTCGACCAGGCGCCCGCTCAGGAGATTGATGTTCAAAGCGGCCTTGACGACACCATCTCGATCCTCGGCCATCGGCTGCACCAGGGCGTTACGGTTATCCGTGAATACGACGAATCGCTGCCGCGTATCCAGGCGCACGGCAGCGAGTTGAATCAGGTTTGGACAAACCTGATTGAAAATGCGGTAGATGCAATGAACGGCAGCGGCGAGTTGCACATACGCGCGACGCAGGAAGCCGGGATGGCGCTGGTTGAAATTCGCGATAGCGGAAGAGGAATTCCGCCCGAAATCAAGGACCGTGTGTTCGATCCTTTCTTCACGACCAAGGACGTCGGCTCGGGACGCGGTCTCGGACTGGACACAGCCTTCCGCATTGTCCAGAAGCATCGCGGCGATATGCAGTTCACGTCGCGTCCCGGCGATACCTGCTTCCAGGTGCGCCTTCCGCTGCACGCCGCGAACGCATTCTGAAAGAGTCGGAAATGGAGCCGCGGCACGAGCGTGCACGGGCCTGCAGCGGTTGGCCAAAAACTCGCTTGCTCATGCAATGTGGCTGCGTACGTCCTCACTGATTTCGCACGCTGATTTGACCTCGCTTGACCCACTACCCTACAATCCGGGTTTGCTCTTATCGGCAACTTCAGCTTCGCCGCTTCGATTGAAAACGAAACTCGGTCTATGGCGTATTCCGAATTTCGTCCATTCTGTTTGGGTTGATGTTCCGTCGGAGGGCTTGAGCGTAGCGTGTCAAAAACATTACCGCCGGTTGACGCAGTGCGATGCCGCACGCCGCCTGCCATCCGTGCATGCTCGCGCGGGCCAGCCTCTGTATGTGCATTTGTTGAGCGGCCGCGATTACTGGCCCATGACGGCGTTTTGCGTGTTCTCGCTTTTGCGATGTGCTTCAGCCAATATTGTTCCGCTGATTGTGGATGACGGTACTCTGTCGGAGCGCGAACGCGAGGCGTTGCGCGAAATCTCGCCGGGCCTACAGTTTTCGAGCGCGCAGGAATGCAGCGAGCAAGTCGAACACTGTCTGCCTCCCGCGCAATTTCCGGCTCTCCGAAAACTGCACAGCGCGCTTCCGCTGATGCGCAAGCTTCTGGATGTCCATGCCGGGAGGAGCGGCTGGCGGCTATTCATCGATTCCGACATTCTCTTTCATCGTGAGCCGGTCTGGATGTTCGACTGGCTGCGCGCTCCTGAGCGGCCGGTGTATATGTTGGATTACCAGAACAGCTATGGGTATTCCAATGCGCTGTTGTGCGCCACAACCGCCGCGCCGATGCTCGCCAACGTCAACACCGGCTTGTGTGGATTACGTTCGGACGAGATCGATTGGGAGTTACTCGAATTCTGGGCCTCCCGCTTATGCGCTGCCGAAGGCGTCAACCATTTTTCCGAGCAATGCCTCACTGCCATGTTGATGCGCGTAAACGGAGGCCGGCCGGCTCCCAGCGAGGAATATAGGATCAAGCCTGATCGCGCGGAGGTTCGGCATCCAACTGCGGCGATGCACCATTACGTCGCCGAAAGCCGCGTCTGGTATTACGTTGACGCATGGCCGCGTATAGCGAGCGACGCGAGTAGATTCGAGAGCAATGTCAATGGATAGACGGCGGCTTCGCGGATTCGGGCTGTGGAAACTGCGGCACGTCGCCCGAGCACTGCGCATGGACGTTCCGAAGCTTGGGCTGACAACGGCGTTTCACCAGCAACTTGGATGGCTCCGTTACTGGAAGGCTGCGGATCAACTGCCGCCGTATGTAGGCAGTCGTTCGGGCAGTCCACTGCTTATTTATTGGCTGACAGGACAATACCACTGGCCCATGACGTGTTGTTGTGTGTATTCCCTGCTCCGCTCGACCTCGGCCAATATCCAGCCGGTTGTGTTCGATGACGGCACGTTAGATCAGCGAGTGCGGGACCGAATGGCGCGAGTACTGCCACAGCTCCAATTTGCCGGTACCGCGGAAACGGAAGCGCGACTGGAAGAACTGCTTCCCGAATGCCGCTATCCAACCCTGCATGCATTGCGGCGGACTACGCTTGTCCGCAAGCTTACCGACACCTTTGCCGGTTGCAAAGGCCCGACCCTATTTCTCGATTCCGACATCCTGTTTTTCCGTGAACCAACGTTTCTGATCGACTGGCTGCAAGGTGGCCGCTGCCCGATTTACATGACCGACTATCAGAACTCCTACGGCTATTCGCCCGCGTTGCTGGTATCCATTCTGGGCAGAATCATGCCTCGGCGGGTAAATACGGGAATACTCGGATATTTAGGCGGCTCAATTGATTGGAGCCGGTTTGAGTACTGGGCTAAGAAGCTGTGCGACGCTGAAGGTCCTGCCTATTTCGCAGAACAGGCGTTGAGCGCCATGTATATGGCTGAGCATGGCGGCCAGGCCGCACCATCCAGCGATTACCTGATCGCCCCGGAGTTTCCCGAAATTCACGCACCCACAGCCGTGATGCACCACTATGTTGCGCCGAGCCGCGCATGGTATTACAGCGATGCGCTGCCGCGTTTCGTGCGCCAAATGAGTTCCAGGCGTAAGACGATTGGTAAGACAAACTCTTAGTCGTCGTTGCCCAAAATGGAGCCGATCACGCCGCCCACGACTCCACCCCCGAGCATGTCAACGGCTCGGTGTTCATCGCCTCCGTGTGTCGTCGGCGCCAGTTCATGCCGCAACCGTTCGAGCGTCAGGCTTTGCACAATCACTTTTCCCGGACCGGTCATTGTCGCCAGGAAAATGCCCTCACCTCCGAAAATCGCCGTGCGAATGCTGCCGACCATCTGAATGTCGTAATTGACAGTCGGATCGAATGCCACCAGATGTCCGGTCTGAATTTGAATTTGTTCGCCGGCGGCGAGATCGAATTCGACGAAATCTCCGCCCGCATGAACGAACACGCTGCCGGGGCCCGTCAACTTTTCAAGAATGAAGCCTTCGCCGCCCAACAAACCAGCGCCCAAACGTCGCACCAGCGCGATATCCAAGTTAACGGAGGATTGGGCGAACAAAAATCCGTCTCGTTGAACCATAATGCTCTGGCCGGCAGCGAGGTCGAAGACATGGACCTTGCCAGGGTAGTGGCCTGCAAAACCGACCTCGCCGGACAGTTCCGTACGGAAATGCGTCATCATGATCGACTCGCCCATTAGCTTACGCTTGAACGCGCCGAGCAACTTCTGGCCGAGGCTGTTGCCGCTCATGCGAGTCTCCCAAAACACATTCGCGGACTTGTAGACCATCTTGCCGGCCTCGGCGTAAATCTCCTGGCCGGGCTTCAGATGAACGCGCGCGACCTGTAGATTGTGGCCTTCGATGTTGTATTCCAATGGCTCAGGCGGAAGCGCCGGAGGATGTGCGTTCGTCACGGCAACCGCTCCGCTGCCGGTTGGCGTTCCACAGTTCAGACAGAAGCGCGCGTCATTCGAAAGCTGGGTCCCGCAATTCGTACAGAAAGCCATATAGTTGAAATAATAAACGACATCGGGAACCAAATGTTTCCGCCAGAAATCTCCTGGTACCAAACGCGCAGGGACCCAAGTCGCGGATGTCGCGTCGCGAGGCGCTATTTTAGACAGCAATTAATCTCCCGAAGTTTCAGAAATCATGCCCTCCGGAGAGCGGTTCCGGTTTCAGCAGATACTCTTTCCAATGTGCAGTTTTCGTTGTACGATTATGGCTTGATCATGTTGGGTCGTGAAGAAATTGACCCCTTGGCGCCACAGCGGGAAGCTGCGATGTTCTACGGGCTTTTTCTGCGTGGACATCCGGCGGAAGCTCTTCGGGAAGATATCGACGTGCCGAAGCCGATTCTTGCCAAGTGGCTGAAACCACGACGGTATGAAGACAATTTTCGGGATTCTCTCCGGCGCATGTACACCTACCGCAAGCAGGTGCTGGCAATTTTCGACGAACTCGTCTTCAAAGAGAAGCATCGCATGCGGGTACACTGATCTCTCAACTGTTCCCGCGAGCCCAAATACGAGTTTCCCGCCTCAGCGTTACGCCTTCAGTACGGGAATCTGACAATCCTACAACACCAGGACTCAGTTATATCCGAGTTTCCATCGTAGAGGAAGCCACCACGGCGACCTTGGTTACTGCTCGCGCAGGCAGCGTAACGGTGAACTTGGAGCCACGGCCGACCTCGCTCGTGACATGAATCTCCCCGCCATGGGACTTAACGATGCTCGATACGAAACTGAGGCCAAGGCCCAGGCCCTTCTCGGGATTAGGATCGGGCACCCGGTAGAAACGATCGAAAATGTGCGTCAGATGGCTGGCCGGGATGCCGATGCCGGAGTCCTCCACGACAATGCGAGCCTGCTCACCGGCAGCTTCGGCCCAGGCCTTCACCGACCCTCCCGCGGCCGTGTACTTGAGCGCGTTTGAAAGCAGGTTCGTAACCACCCGCTCCATCTGCGTTCGATCGACGTCGCAGTGAACGATTTCCGAGTGCGGAGTAGTCAGGTGCACACCAGCGGCTTCGGCCGGGATCTGGAATTGTTCGACAAGGTCCACAACCATCTCGCTCAGGTCGACACGGGTCCGATGAATCGGCAACTGTCCCGTTTCCGAATACGAGAGCAGCAGAAGAGCGCGAACGAGATTGGAGAGGCGTTCGACATCCTGGAGCGCGTTCTCGATCGCTTCTCGAAGCTGCTCCGGACGAGTGGCCGTGAAGAGCGCCACCTCCAATTGCCCTTGAATAGCAGTCAAGGGAGTTCGCAGCTCGTGCGAAACGTCGGTCGAGAACTGGCGGATTTGATCGAACGATGTCTTCAGGCGCCGGCTCATGCGGTTGAACGACTCGATCAGACGGTCCAGTTCGTCGTTTGCCCCTCGCGGCGGGATCTGCAACCCCAGATTGGAACCGGTAATGTCGCGCGCCGCGTGCTCCACTGCTTGCAGCGCGGTCAAAGCGCGCCCCGCCGAAAACCAGCTTGCAAGCACGCACAGAAGAATCGCGACCGGAGTGAACAGGAAAAAGTAATAACGGCGAAAGCGATTCAGAAGTTGCGTGTTGTCGGCAAGACTGCGGCCTAAGGCTACATACCAGTTGCGATGGTGAACCGTGTCCACCAGGATGCTGCAGACGACACGATAAGGCCCGTAATCGTCGCCTGGAATCGTTTTGAAGATGGGAGTCTTGGTCGCTTCGATCTGCTTCAAGTCCTGTAGAATCGTGGAACGGTTGGTCATCGGATCGAACGCATGGCCGGTCGTGCCGTACCATATCGTCCCGTCTTCACCGGCTACAACGTATGCCCTCTGGAGCCGGTCGACGGCGGCCGCTTCATCCGGATCGCTCATGTCGGCGAACCAGTATGGATGACCGTCGCTTTCGTCGAAGTGGATGTAGCCGCGGATCGCGGCCAGCTCATCGATCAGCGCCTGTTCGCTTTGTCCAGCCAGGATGCTCCGCAACAAGGCCGTGCCCACCAGGCCTAAAGCGATAGTGATGAACGTCAACAGCAGCAGGAATGTGCTTGCGAGCCGAAACCGCAGCGTCCGAAAAATTGGAATGCTTCGGATTCGCTGAACAAACGTTTTCATGTTCCGCTATCGGTTTTCAGAATGTGAAGAAGCGTCCTCGGTGTGTGCCGGATGCGCGGTTTCTTCCGGCTCCGGAGCGTCCAGCATATAGCCTATGCCTCGGACCGTATGGATCATCTTAAGCGTGAACCGGTCGTCGATCTTGCTCCGCAGGTGCCGGATGTAGACATCCACAATATTCGTGAGGCCGTCGTAATCCATGTCCCAGACGTGCTCGACAATCATCGTTCGGCTGAGAGGCCGGCCGCGGTTACGCATCATATATTCGAGGATGCTGAACTCTTTTGGCGCGAGTTCGATGCCCTCGTTGGCTCGCGTTACTTTCCGCCGGATACAATCAAGCGCCAACTCGCCTACTTGCAGCTTCTCGGGCGTGGGTTGTCCACGCCGGAGAAGCACTCGCACTCGGGCCAGAAGTTCCACGAATGCGAACGGCTTTACGAGATAATCGTCGGCTCCTTGTTCCAGGCCTTTGACGCGGTCATCCACCGAATCCCGAGCGGACAGGATCAGGACCGGAGGTATCACCTTTCGATTGCGAATCTTCTTCAACACCGAAAGACCGTCCGTATCCGGCAGTCCGAGATCGAGAATGACTAGGTCATACTCGGTGGAATGCACCATATCGACGGCAGCGCCACCCGTATTCGCCACGTCTATCGCGTAGCCGGCGCTCTCCAATCCACGCGATAGGAAATCGGCGATCCGTTTTTCATCTTCCACCACCAGAATACGCATGTGTCCTCAAGTCTAGCCAAAAGAAAGAAGCGAATCTACGCCATCAATCAATCGCCGGAGGCTGCGCGCGGACTGGGCATCAGGGTCGCCCGAAGGAACGCTCCCGAGAGGAAACCGCGTTTCCGTGCTATCGAAAGAATGGTCATCAGTGCAATCAGGACCGCGGAAAAGAGCACAACCTGCGGAACCGTCAGCGATTCCTTCCACATCCCAAACCAGCGTCCATAGACCAGTTCAATGTGTACCCAGTAGACCAGCAAGGACGTAGTGCCCAATTGGCAGAACAGGCTCCAGCGATGGGCGAGAGCGCCATGCACCCAAACCCAGGCAACCGCCATCAGCATCAACACGACTCCCAATTTGACTGCGGCGAGTCCGGGACTGTTGAGCCAGTACTCGTCCTTCGTATAAACCGAATACGGCAGATTCGAAAAATACTGGCTGCCCATCACCAGTCCGATGCCGATGAGCATCATCCATTGCATTACCTTCCCCATGTCCTCCGGCTTGACAAGACGGAAGATACTTCCAACCGACATGCCGAATGCAAGAAAGCATCCCCAGGGAAACACGCTAAAGTAGTTGAAATTCGGGACGAAGTAAGCCCGGACGATCCACGGTATCCCGGGATTATCTATCATGGTGATCAGCGGCGATAGGACAGCGATCAGAAGCCCCACGATTGCGCAGAACCGGACCCGCTCAATGGTGCTGAACACCGCCATCGGTGCCAGCACGAGCATTGTCATGCCCATGCAATTCAGAATGTCCACACGCAGCAGTTCCTTAGCGGGACTATCCGGATATCCCATGACGAACAGCGAGATGCGAAAGAGAAACGCGAGCAGAAACAAGTAGCCCGATCTCCGCAATGCCGACTGGACGCGTTTCGCGGCCGAGGCACCCTGACGCTCGCGGCTGTCCATCAGGAAAGCGAACGTAATGCCGGTAATGAACAGGAACATCGCCGGGGCTTCGCCGCCGAAAAACTGCGAGAGCACATACGGGCCCTGGTTCCGCAAATCGCCCTGGGTGAAGGAATGGAAGGAATGCCCCTGCAGCATAATGAATGCCGCAAGGCCTCTTGTCCAATCGATAAATGCGAGGCGAGGCGCCTTCTTCTTGCTTTCTCCCATTCCCAATGCTTCAGGCGTGCTTTTATTGAGGGTACTCGATCTTCGCGTCCGGGGGAGTATTCAACTTCAACGCTCCCTCGCCTAAAGGAGGATTCAGCTCGAACTTTGTATACGTACTCAAACGGTAATTTCCGGAGGCGTTGTAGAACTTCTGCTGGACAGGATAGCCGGAATCGAGCGGCAACCACATCTCCACTTTGCTCAGTTGTTCCCTGACGCTCTTTTCTTTAGGCGTGAGTTCCAGCTTTGTCGTCTCGCGTCCATTGATGTTCTCGGTGCCCGCCATCTTGATGTCGTAGCCCTTCGCAAGATCCTTACCGGATGTTCCGAAACCGAGCAACAAGTATTGATCCAGGAGTTTAGAACTTTTCCCGAGTTTATACACCTGTACCAGGTTCAGATTGGGGTAATAAATTTGAACGGTTTTGTTGAGGAAGGCAATCGTTCGGGGGCTGTTGCCGGTGAACGAAATAAGAGCGCGTGTCTCGTTCTTGTTGCGCTCCATTTTCACGGTGCCGGATTCCGTGGTGCTGTCGCTCAGGATCGCGGTGTAGGTGACCATGTTCAAATTGGCGGCCATTCCGTGAAACTCAGGAGCGCTGGCATCCATGCGAGCGAGCGCGGATTGGACGGTCTCAGCGGGAGATCGCCAAGCCAGAGCGAACAACGCGAACAGGGTGACCACAAAGAAGCGGTTCATTCAGCTATTAGAAAAGACGCGAAAAACTAGGGAGTGGTATACGCAATAAAGCCCTTTACTTCGGGCTCAGCCTGGTCGCGTATAGGTTCCACGTGTACCAAATGAGGCATTTTCCCCGTTCGCTGGTGGATCAACTCAGCGGCTCTTTGCGGCCGCAATTTTTCCGGTACATTCCGGAGCAGACCCGGTTCGATGTAGACCCGGACTGATCCAGCGTCCGTAGAGGACAACAAAACTACACGATCTGCGTGGGGCTGATCCCGAAACCAGCTCCGTGGAGTGACAAAGATGAAAACAAGGATGAGGGTGACAACGACGTCGTACGGCCAGGAAGTTCGCGGGAAATCCCAAAAAGCGAGCTTTCTGATGACGCTGCCCACAGACCCGCCTGATTGGCTCCGGCCAGTACTCATCTCGAACTAATGTAGCAGCATCCGGTAAAGAGTCCTCCCA
>JAICLJ010000034.1 GCA_025927575.1 Bryobacteraceae bacterium
CGAGGTCCCAATCTGCACCGTTTGCGGAGCCGGATTGGCTGCCTGGTAGTTTGCCGAAAACGCTAAAGACGTGCTCGATGACGTAAGTGAAGCACCGGATACCGCCTGCGCGGACGTGACCACAATGTTGTCATACGTAATCGGCTGACTGGAAACATCAAGTGCGATCATTCCGCTTGCGTAGGTGGCATCAGTTGCCTTGATAATGGAGGCGCCGTCATAGGACACCTGTATCTGACTGCCTAGGAATGACAACCGGAAAGTATGGAAGCTCTGGTTGTCCAAAGCCACTGAAGCCTGGCCGAGTTGTGCGTAACCGGCGTCGATGTTCCATTGCCCGACACGGAACAAACGAACGATCTTTTCAGCCGGATAGAGCCAAACTGCGTAGGACGCGCCGGAGACCGGATTCACTCGCCCTCGGAACCCGGCAGGATAATCGGAAAGCGTTGAAAGTTTGATGCCCATTTGCACGTCGTAATCCGTCCACGCAGACGATCCGGCAAAGAGCTGAGTGTGACCGCCGCCGTTGTAATTGAGTGCTTGGTTGACAACCGACCAGTTTGCGGCGTGCCCGAGCGACGAAACCGCCCAGCCTTCGATACTGCCGTCGTCGAAATTGGACAATAACAGTGCGCTATTTACCGTTAGTGTCACGGGGATCACCTGAACCGAACCGTCTCCGGAGGGCGGCGTAATGGTGATCGTCCCGCTGTAAGTGCCGCTGAGCCCCGAAGTGTCAACCGAAACGGACCCCGACGCAGGTGTTGTGCCGGATGTTGCCGAGAGCTTCAGCCATGAGGCGGAAGAGGTCGCTGTCCACGGAATCACTTGCGAACCTTGGTTAGAAATGTTAATCGTTTGCGGCTCTGGACTGCTCTGTCCTTCGCCTTGCATCGCAACGAATGAGAGACTGATCGGCGCGGCGAGAAGTGAGGACGTTCCTCCCGGCATGGATTCGCCTGGAATGAAGACGACATCAACCCAATAGTTCGTCGAATTGAACGTATTCGCCGGGAAAGACGTTCCTGAGCCATATGCATACACGCCGTTCGGTGTGTTAGGAGCATGCACGGGCGGATTCTCCACTCCCGATGCAGTGAAATAACCCGTATCGGCGGAGTAGTGACCTTCAGGCGCCAGATACGACGCAACGTAGGTTGTACCCGCGGACACAGGCACGGGAGTGCTAAAGTTGGCCTGCTGCCAACCGGAGTTGCTCTCGCCGGTAAACGTCACGGTTCCTAAAAGTTGGCCGGAACTGGACCACAGATGGCCGATATGTGTACCAATATTTCCCGCGCCCTTGTAGAACCGGATTCCTGTGATAAAGCCGTCATAGTCGGTTTGAAAGCTGACGCCCACCTCAACTGAATTCCCGTCGTCGCTGGCGGTTTCCACCGGTGTAACCGAGGGGCTCCAAAGGGTACATGGGCAATCGCGAGCAGCAACTGTATAGGAGATACCCGAGGTCTTGTGCTCCAGGTTTCCACTATCGTCGACAGCTCGGCTCAAAACGGAGACAGTGCCAATCGTCGCTGGTTTCCAACCGAAGCTCCACTGATTGCGGCCCGTCGTGGGATGCCATGTTTGCCCTCCATCCACTGAAACTTCGACCGCTCCCACTACTCCGCCTCCGGAATCGCTCGCCGTTCCCGTTATGGTGACCAGCGAACCGCTCGTCACGATAGCTCCAGGAGCGGGCGAAACCACGATGGAAGTCGGTGGAGCTGTATCGGTGGATTGCGTCGCGGGCGACAAGCCGGCCTGAATCGAGGCGGGTTGCACGCCCATATCCGCGAATAAATTGACCGTGGCTTGTTGCATTCTGACGTCTGGAGCAGGCGCCGGCGAGAACTGCGCATCATGATTTTCATCGAGTCCCCAAGACCACTGGACCGTTCCAGCTCCGAAAACCAGTGCTCCGCTCGCTGCCCGGTACAGGCTCAGGTGGTGCGTGGCGGCGCCTGCGCCATATATCGCTCCGTAATCGAGCAAAAGATCGGTCGTAAGTGTGTACGTGGAGGTTGACAGGGGGATGAGTCCGGCCGGCCGGTAGCCGTTGTCGATGTCGGCATCCCATTCGTATCCCAGCGTGCCGGCCGCGAGAGTCGCCGTCTGATCAGGCGCTAAATTTGCGATTGATGTATTGCGCCAGAAACGCATCTTCCCATCGGCGGCGGGCACTTTGATCGAAAGCCCCACGTTGTCCTCGCCAGGGCCATTGACCATAAATAGCGTTCCGGTCAGCGCGTTCTCAGGCCGCCCGCCGTCGGCCGGTGGACTCAAGCGCGGATCGCGCCAGGTACCCGTCCAGGTGGGCGGGTCTGCCGGGTCAAGCTTCGTCCCGGTATAAGTCTCCTTATAACAGGCCATTGTCCGGTAAGCATTGCCTGAACCATCGATCGAATTCTCCCATCGTGTTTTCCAGAAGTATTCGTTCCCGGTAAAGAACGCCATATTCACGCCGGCTTCGCGAGCGCTCTCGACGTTGGCCCGCTGCGGACCGGAGACATATTCATCGTGGCCGGACACAAGATATACCTTGTGGTTCTTGATCAGCGACCCACTCCTCGCGGCATCGATGCCGGTGAAGTATGTAACGTCGTATCCATTTGCCTCGAGCCAACGCACCATTGGATACTCCGCATTGAAGACCCAGCTCGCGGCTTCGAACTGCCTCGTGTCGAAAGGCCGGTTGTAACTCACTTTGTAAGCACGATCGTTAAGATCCCACGTCCCGTCGCCACCGTATAAACTGTGTCCGCCGTAGTCGTTATACGCTTGCCAGGTCTCGTCCGTGGTCTGGTAGAGAATGGCCGAATGGCTGCTGTCGTTGCGGACAATAAAGAAAATATGACTGTCGCCGCCGGTGTCGTTCCGAACTAAGTGAGCGAAATAGATGCCCGAGACCGCGTTTGAAGGCACCGCCCAGGACGCCGATATCGCCCAATTCCCGCAATCGTACAGATTGGTTGAAGCGTCCGTGAGACACGCCGGCTGGGTTTGCGGCAGAGTGGCGGACGGGTCCACCGTAGCCACCTTTCTGGCGCCCATTCCGCCGTAATAACCCATCCGATAAATGTCTAAGTGGTAGGCGCTGGCAGGCGTTTTAACTTTGAAATCGATGGTCTGGCCCACATTAACGCTGATATCCGTCGCGAATCCCTGAATGGTGTCGTCCCCAACTCCGGAGATCGCCCACTCGTCGGGAGAATTACCGGGCAGACAATTTTCCGCGACAATTGCGTTTGCAGGAGAAGAGCATTGCGCATAAGCTGTCTGGCTTCCAAAACTCGCAAGGAGTAGCGCGGCGGCAATTCCGCCCACTCGCGCCAGGTCGTTCGCTCTACTGGGCCTGCGAGTCAGCCTCCCGAAGAACATCCGGAAGCTCATTCGAGCCCTGCATGGCAGCGAGAGGGAATGGAGGGAGATAGACAGTATGGAATCAGGCAAAGGTAGCCACCGCGCCTTTCAAAAGCATTTAAGAGGCCACGACTCTGCTTTCTTTCAAATGCCTTGCGGAAGTTAATCGCCGGTGGTAACGACGGCCTCAATCTAACAAAGAATCAATGGCTTACCTCGGCAATCGCTGAGCTCTGTATCGAGAATCTTGTGGTATCGGAGGAGTCCAGTTAAGCGCGCAATGAGATATCCTCCGCCGCTTGGCGTCGCGATGTCCAAAACATTTTCCTTTATTCTCCGGCTTTTGCCGCATACTCATTTAAAATTTGAAGTCTCTCGCTTCGATCCCACGCGTTACGGATTCGCCGCGTGTCACCCTATGTTCATTTCCAAAGCCTAAACGGCTGCTTTTCGACCGGATTCCGATTTGGCCGACCAAGTGCATCCACCTGTCCAACGACAACGTGCCGGGAGGATTTAAATTGATTTCTGCGGATGTTCAATTAGGAGAAAGAGCGGTTGTTTTTCATCCGGATTTGGTTAATCTTTACGGCTGCCGCATCGGTGGCGGTACGCGGATCGGCTCATTTGTAGAAATTCAAAAAGACGTTGAAGTCGGATCGAATTGCAAAATTTCGAGCCATTCGTTTCTATGCAGCGGAGTGACAGTCGAAGACTCGGTGTTCATTGGACATGGCGTCATGTTCATCAACGACATGTATCCCAGCGCGGTGAATCCGGATGGAGGTTTGCAAACGGCGGATGACTGGGAGTGTCTGACGACGACCGTCCGTCATAACGCTTCTATCGGAAGCAACGCAACAATTTTGGGCGGCGTTACGATCGGGCGGCATTCGCTCGTGGGCGCCGGAGCAGTGGTGAATCGGGACGTGCCGGATTATGCCATCGTGGCCGGTGTGCCCGCGCAAGTCATCGGAGATGTGCGCGAAAAGAAGCTGAGTGTCGCGCAAGAGACCGGCGCAGTGGTGGCTGCCCGGCTGCGGTAGGGAATTGTCAATGTCTATAGCTTCAATTGCAATCGGAGGTGTGAATTGATTCGAATTGGCGTCGTTGGATACGGATACTGGGGGCCGAATCTCGTTCGGAATTTTTTCGAATGCCCGGATACCGAGGTGGCGGCGGTGGCCGATATGCGGCAGGAGCGTCTGGATCTGGTTGCCCGGCGTTATCCAGGGCTGCGCCTTACTACGGCCTACAAGGATCTCCTGAACGATCCGGCCATCGACGCAGTGGCGATCTCGACGCCAGTTACGACACATTTCCCGCTAGCGATGGAAGCATTGCGTGCGGGCAAGCACGTGCTGGTAGAGAAGCCGATGGCCGCGAGCATCGAGGAAGCCGAGCGGCTAATCGACGAAGCCGAGCGGCGGAAACTTGTGCTGATGGTGGACCACACGTTTGTGTACACCGGAGCAGTCCGCAAGATTCGCGAACTGATCGATAAAGGATCGCTCGGAAGCCTCTATTATTACGACTCGACGCGCGTGAACCTGGGTCTGTTCCAACACGATGTGGATGTGGTCTGGGATTTGGCAGTTCACGACCTTTCAATTATGGATTTCCTGCTTCCCCAAACGCCTGCGGCCGTTTCGGCGACCGGACTCAGCCATGTCCGGGGAGCGGCTGAAAATATTGCGTATGTCACGGCGTTTTACGATAGCCCGCTCATCGCACACCTCAGCGTGAACTGGCTGTCTCCCGTCAAAGTTCGCCGCACTCTCATCGGCGGCAGTAAACAAATGGTGGTTTACGACGACACCGAGAGCAGCGAAAAAGTGAAGTTGTACGACAAGGGCATCACTGTGAAAAACGGGCCCGAGTCCCTGTATAAATTGTTGGTTGGTTACCGCTCGGGCGACATGTATTGTCCGCAACTCGATGTGACCGAAGCATTACGGCTCGAGGCTCAGCACTTCGCCGAATGCATTACGACGGGAAAGATGCCGCTGACAGACGGGTACTCCGGCCTGCGGGTTGTGAGCATCCTCGAGGCCGCCAGCCGCTCTATGAAGGAGCGGGGCCGCGAGGTTCGTCTTAAAACATACGCTGGAACTCGCCCGGTGTGTGCGTGAGCAAGGGAGATTTTATGACTGTTCCGTTTGTCGATCTAAAACAGCAATACCTCAGCATCAAGGACGAAGTTCTTGCGGCAGTTGCCGGCGTGTTCGAATCCACGCAGTTCGTGCTCGGCAAAGAAGTCGCTGCCTTTGAAGAAGAGTTCGCATCGTACAGCGATGCCCGTTATGGCGTCGCCGTGAATAGCGGGACCAGCGCATTGCATCTGGCGCTGCTTGCGGCCGGCGTCGGACCGGGCGATGAAGTGATAACGGTCCCGTTTACATTTGTGGCGACGGCAGCGGCTGTTTGGTATACCGGCGCAAAACCCGTGTTCGTGGATGTCGACCCCGAGAGCTATTGCATGGATTCAGCCCGGATCGAAGAAGCCATTACGCCCCGTACAAAGGCAATCCTTCCCGTCCATTTATACGGCCAAGCGGCCGACATGGATGCTATCTCGGCAATTGCCCGGCGTCACGGACTGCCGGTGATCGAGGATGCCGCGCAGGCTCATGGCGCGGAATATCGTGGACGCCGCTGCGGCTCGATCGGCGAGATGGGCTGTTTCAGCTTCTATCCCGGCAAGAACCTCGGCGCTTATGGAGAGGGTGGCATGGTGACGACCAACAACCCTGAACTTGCCCGCCAAATCCGAATTCTCCGCGACTGGGGAGCCGAGAAGAAGTACCATCACGTTCTTAAGGGTTTCAATTACCGCATGGAGGGCGTGCAAGGCGCCATTCTGCGAGTAAAGCTTCGCTACCTCGAACAGTGGACGGAGGCCCGCCGCGCGAATGCCACGCTTTATTCCCGCGCGCTGGCCGATTCCAATCTGCACTTACCGAAAGAAGCGCCGGGCAACCGCCACGTGTATCACGTTTATGGCGTCATGACTCCGCGGAGACGCGAGTTGATGGATGCGCTGGAGGCGCAGGGCGTACAGACCGGGATCCACTATCCGGTTCCCGTCCATCTCCTTCCCGCTTACAGCGACCTTAACTATCAGGCAGGTGATTTCCCCATCGCGGAGCGGCTTGCATCCGAGGAACTTTCGCTTCCGATGTTCCCGGAATTAGCAGAATCACAGATTGACGCCGTCGTCAGCGCGATTGAAGAGTACAGCAGTGTCTATCAATCGTAACGGCGCGTGCCATAGTCTGACGGCCGTACACGGCCGGCGAGAGATTTTGCCCGATCCGTCCTTTGAAGTCGGGTTATCCGGGCATCTCAGCTCCGCCTATAGTTCTGAAGCGCTGATCGAGCAGTATCACCGTTTCTCGAACGGCGAAGGAGAACTGGACGCGCTGATGCGCCGCGCGATCTGGAGATCTGTCGCGCGAAAGTTCGGCAACGGCGTGCGTGTCGGCGCCGCGGTGGGCTTCAAACACCTTGAGACCTTTGAGATCGGCGATGGTGTGTTCATTGGCGCACAGGCCTACATCCAGGGTAGATTCGACGGAACCACGCGCATTGGGAACCGGGTGTGGATCGGTCCCCAAGCCTATTTTGACGCCCGCCATTTGATCCTCGAAGACCACGTCGGCTGGGGTCCGGGCGCGAAGGTGCTTGGGTCGGTTCATACCGGATTACCGATTGAAGCGCCAATCATTGAGACCGATTTGGAAGTACGTCCGGTGAAGGTGGAGGAATGGGCCGACATTGGCACGGGCGCTATTCTGCTGCCGGGCGTAACCGTAGGGAAGGGCAGCATTGTCGGAGCGGGGGCAGTTGTGACCCGCGATGTGCCTGCGTTTGCGATTGTGGCCGGCGTGCCCGCAAAATTCGTCCGCTGGCGAGATGGATACGAAGGGAACAAAGAGGAACATGAATTTTAAACGCGCGTTGATCACCGGCGGAGCCGGTCTGGTAGGGTCGCACATTGCCGATTTACTTGTCAGAGATGGCCTTGACGAGATCGTTATTGTGGATAATTTCACTCGCGGCCGCCGGGACAATCTGGCGAATGCATTGGCGAGCGGAACAATCACGATCGTTGAAGGCGATGTCCGCGATCGTAAACTGATGGCCGAGGCGATGCGAGGCATCGATGTTGTGTTTCATCAGGCGGCCATACGAATCACTCAATGCGCCGAGGATCCGCGTCTTGCTCTCGATGTGTTATCTACCGGGACCTTCAATGTCTTGGAAGCGGCGGTCGCCGCTCGTGTCAAGAAGGTAGTCGCCGCGTCCTCGGCATCCGTCTACGGACTCGCCGAGGAATTTCCCACGCCGGAGACGCACCATGGTTACGATAACCGCACCATCTACGGAGCCGCCAAACTCTTCAACGAAGGTTTGCTCCGCAGTTTTCACGATATGTACGGCCTCAATTACGTAGCGCTCCGGTACTTCAATGTCTATGGACCCAGAATGGATATTCACGGCGTCTATACGGAAGTTCTGATTCGCTGGATGGAGCGGCTTGCAAAAGGCGAACCGTGTTTGATTCTAGGAGACGGAACGCAGACCATGGACTTCGTGTTCATCGAAGACATCGCTCGGGCGAATGTGTTGGCGGCAAAAGCGAACGTCACTGACGAAGTTTTCAATGTGGCAAGCGGCACGGAAACCAGCCTGAACGAACTCGCTGCTGCGCTGGGCCGGGTTATGGGTTGTTGCCGGCAGCCGCAGTATGGGCCGGCGCGCAAGGTGAATCCCGTCTCGCGCAGGCTCGCCGATACCGCCAAGGCGGAGCGCTTACTCGGATTCAAGGCGCGTGTATCGCTGGAGGAAGGACTCAGCCGGCTGGTGGCATGGTGGAGCCTCGCAGGGTCGCTACAACCTACTGCCATTACTGCCTGAATGCTTGTGGAAACCTGTCATGATTCCGATTATTAAACCTTCTCTCGACGAGCGTGAAGCGGAGGCGGCCAGCCGCGTCATTCTGTCCGGCTGGATTACGCAGGGGCCTGAGGTGGCCTCGTTCGAAAGAGAATTTGCCGAAATGGTTGCGGCTCCGCACGCCTGTGCCGTTTCGAATTGCACGACTGCGCTTCACCTTGCGCTGCTCGCGGCCGGTGTGCATGCCGGCGACGAAGTTGTAACGGTCAGCCACTCGTATATAGCGACGGCGAATAGCATTCGCTATTGCGGGGCCGTTCCGGTCTTTGTCGATATCGAACCAGCGACTTTCAACATCGATCCGCATCTTGCCGAAGCGGCGATCACCGACAAAACGCGAGCGATTCTCTGCGTACATCAGGTGGGTATGCCATGCGATTTGGCGAGCCTGGTTCCGATCGCGGAACGGCATGGGTTGCACCTGATTGAAGATGCGGCCTGCGCCGCGGGCAGCGAAATTCTGTGGAACGGCCAATGGGAGCGAATCGGCAAGCCCCACGGGGACGCGGCTTGCTTCTCATTCCATCCCCGGAAATTAGTTTCAACCGGGGATGGCGGCATGATCACAACCAGGCACAAGGACTGGGATAAGCAATTCCGGTTGTGGCGCCAGCATGCCATGTCGGTGCCCGACACGGTGCGGCACTCATCGAATGAAGTCATCTTCGAGACTTATCCGGAGCTTGGATTTAACTACCGCATGACCGACATCCAGGCGGCGGTAGGTCGTGAACAATTGAAGAAGCTGCCGGGCATTGTCGCCCGGCGTCGTGAACTGGCCAGCCGCTATTCCAGCCTGCTTGCGGATGTGCCCGGACTCATCACTCCAGTGGAACCCGAGTGGGCGCGCAGCAATTGGCAAAGTTACTGCGTCCGCCTTCCGAAGAGCTGCGATCAGAAGCAAACGATGCAGACTCTGCTCGATCGCGGCATCTCGACGAGGCGAGGAATTATGTGCGCTCACCGCGAGCCAGCCTACCGGCAGCAGCCCTGGCGCTCGCTGGGGAGTCTTCGGGTGAGCGAGCAGGCGCAGGAAACGGCCACCATTCTGCCGCTCTACAACGAGCTGTCGCTTGCAGATCAGGAGTATATAGCTGAACAGCTTCGCGCTGCTGTGCTTGCACAGACTCCCTGCGAAGTCTCCGCTTGAAGTACGAGACTGCGAATTCCTGTAGGGGGACGGGCATGCCTGTCCGTCCTTGTTATGTCTGGAACTTTAGAATCGCCGCGCTTGCGGCACGGATCCGGATCTCATACCGGCCGCTCTTGTTCCCAAGGGGTTCCAGGCGTTCGGGCTTCCATTCGCCTTCGGCAGTGACAGCGGCGCCGGCCAGCGTGATTCCGTCTTTGGCTTGGAGAGAAGGCCCAATGAGGCGTAATACTGCCGCGCGCGCGAAGCGTTCGGTGATGGCGATGTGCACGTCGGCATCTTGGGATATCTCTTTGTTGACGATTGAAGCGAGAGCCGCTTCCAATCGTGAACGACCGCATAAGCGGTGAGGTTTATATTCGCGGCATCACAATCCACGGCTAGCAACTGTCCCTGGCTGGCTTGTGCAAAAGCTAACATGCCGTAATATTCCGGTTTCGCCGAGTAAGTTCCGCGTTCATCGTCGGCGATCGGAGAATAGGAGCTGATAAACCCAAGCTGGTTCACACCGGTCTCGATGTTGACGCCAGCGCAGCCCGCCGACGCGAGACTGAACATAAAATCGAGCACCCAAAGCGCAGCGCCGAACGTATCGCTCACGCCCGGCTTACCACCACCGCAAAAGGAATTTGTTTCACAAATCCGATATGGCGTGCGCGAAGCTTTGGAAGCGGATCTTAGTTTCTCCAGCATCGGAGCGAGTTTCGGATCAGGATGCAGCAACTTATCCATGGTGCTGCTCGGGCCTGCGCACTCCCGGTAATAGTGATGGGTCAGCAATTTCAAATCGTGTCCTTCGTCATGCGCGAACAGAGTCACCCAATCGGTTGCGCCCGCCGCGTCCGGGCCGGCGAACGGCGTATGGGGCAGCTTCGCGCGAATGGCTGACTTGTAGCGTCTGTATTCCTTCAAGTAGTCGCCGTAGCTGTAGTCCTTCGGCCTGTGCGTGGTTCCTCGGCCGAACAGGTCCGGCTCGTTCCCAATCTCAAAGGCGAGAAGCTTATCTTTGACACCGGTAGTCACTGCTTCGGATTCTTCGACCGCTTGTCGTTCGTCGCCGCTACCCAGATTCAGACCCCAGATCAACTTCCAGCCGGTTGCGTCAAGAAACGTGCCTAGTTGCCGAAGGCTGGCGGTGTTTACGACAGTTCCCTTCGGCGACGCCACAGCGTGGCCGGTTGGAGCGAATGAGGCGTAGTCGGAGGTGTTGCCGCCAACTCGGATTACCCCGGCGGATCCCAGCGACCGAAGTAACTGCACATAGATCCGGTTGTCAGCGCTGAGCAGACCGGGTATAGATACCGAAGAAATCTCATAGCCAAGTCCAATAAAGTCGGTGGCAATTGCGCCGAGCTCTCGCCGCGTATCGACGGCAATCCGTACCGAAGCCGCGCCGCCCGCGGGGCGTGCTTCAGTGCCGAAGCTACGTCTGGCAAGTGCTAACGTTGCGGCAGTAACCGAACCCGTAAGAAGTTTTCTACGACTCGGGTACACGTTATCTCTCACTTCTTCTATCTGGTAATGTCACCTACCTTTAGTCTAGGAAGCCGAACAGTTGGGAAAAGCCAGAGAGATTCCGCCATTGTGCCGGGTCAGGCGTACTTCAAAGCGAATTTTCCGGATCAGTATTGGAACACAACCCCGTAAACGCAGATCACCGTGGATCAGACCAAATTCAAAGTGCGCACCGTCCATGTGGCGGCACACGCGGTCGTGCGGCTTATCTTTATGCAGGCCGTGGGCTTTAGGACGACAATTGTCGCCGCGAACGGCCAGGCATCGCGGCGCGATCTGAACGTCATCCTAACTCTGGACCGCTCCGGGCTAATGGCAAGCTCCAAGTTTTGCGATCCAATGAAAGCCGCGGCGTTGGGCTTAATTACCTTCATGCAGTCCGCGAGTGTCGACTGTGCGCCGACGGCCCAGGAGCCGGTCATATCAAAATCGATGACCAGAAAGCGCTAGACGCTGCTTCACTTGATGCGGCGACGACAGTCCGGAACGACCCCATTTACGAAACCGCGCCGGGTGGCGAACGATTCAACCTCTCCTATCTATGATTCGACTCGTCCCGCCGGTGAATTTGTGTTTGCTCCCGATCAAAGCGCGGTCCTGACCGCGTTTAACGCTATCGCCACCGAAATTCTACGCCGGTCTCAATAGCTGTCAAAAGGCTTTCCACCCTGTAAACAAAGATCTGCGGGGGCTTACTTCAGCCGGACGCGCTGCACTGCTGCGGTAGTGATTTCCTTGCTTGCTGCCTTGCTGGCCTCTTTCTGGTCGGCGCCTCTGGCATTCGCAATACGTACTGTCGACAATGCCGGATCAACGGCCAGTGTGTCACCTTGGCCGGAGACCGCGAGCGGGCGATCCAGCGTGACCACCACCTTCTGAATCGCCGCCCCTTCTCTTAGCCGGAACCTGGCCTCTGCGATTTCGCCGTCCGGAATCGGATTAGCGTTAACGCCCCAAAGGAGGCATCGCGTCTCACCCTTCTGGCTGCTGCACGCGATGGCTTTCTTTGCCTTCCAAGATTTGTATCCAACGGCAAACGAGATCGGTGAGATCGACCCCGCGTCGTAGCGGAATGTCCATTGCAGCCCGGCGGCTTTCACTTGTTTCATGCCTGCTGCGCGCACAGTTAGAACGACATCTCCGCCCGCCGTCACCGCATCCGGCGAAGCAGAGAGGGTAACGAGCGGACTGGCGGGCATCTCTGACACGGCGTGTGAGCACGAAACCGTAGACACCGACAACAATCCTGAAGAGAAAATGGCGAACAGAGTGCGATTCATGAGGGCTTGCCAGGGTAGTTTGCAACTCACTGTCCACACGGAGCTGTCATTAGGAGCGATCTATCTGGAGAAGAGTAGGCGCCGCTTCCGACGATGACGAGATTGCAAGCGTATTCTCGTGCAGGTTTGGGCATGCCCGTTCCGTGCGTGATCTTGGAATCTTCGAAACCGGAGCCTGGAGCCGTCAGCAGTTGCGTGTCCAACTGCGCCAGATTCTGAGGCGAGATACATTCTCTCATCCGCTTATCCATGGCGAACCATTCGATCCACCTGGCGATTCCGGCTGTCATGTTCCAAAGGAGATCTTGCCTGTTTGCGCGAAGCCAATGGGAGGACAGTAAGGTCCGAAATTTCAGGCAATTTGCCCATCGATAGAGGTTTTCTACGGAGGCGGCTAACGTGCTTCATCGCGGCGGATGCGCCAATGAGAGCGGCCCCGACCAGAAAGTAGAGAAGCGGCTGGGGCCAGTTCGGACTGTAGGGTACCGTGACCGAAAAATTCATTGAAGCTGGAAGAGTTCTCGCGCCACCCGTACTTACCGAAGATGTCGAGTGAATCGACAAAGAGGCGCTCGGCGGTTCGAGTCCTGCTGGTTTGGCGGACATCAAGGCGGTCGACGCAGCGCACAGTATTGCGGCGGTGACGATCGAAATTAGAATGGATCCCTTCGAGTTCATAAGTGACTCTTCGTCTCTGCATAGCTGTGCATGCTACGGGCCATTTAGAGCCGTCGAAGGCTCAAGCGAACCCAAAACGACGCCGGGCGCCGCTTGTTGGACGCCGTGCTGGTATTGAAAATGCATTTAGCATTATTCGAACGTTCAGCCGCAAATTTCCGCTTCACGTAGGAAAGGCGTCATAACTCCGCAGTTCCAGAGCAAAATATTTATGGTTCGAGTCTTTAACCAATACGTTTCCGTTAAAAGCCTGCTCTTGATTCTTCTTGAAGGCATTCTTATCGTCGGCGGATTGCTCTGTGGGGCCAAGCTGCGATTTTTAGGGAATGTTGCCGAATTTTACGACTTTGTCCAGTTGCCGAATTTCGGCGAACAGGTCTTGATCATAGTAATCGCAGTTCAAATCTGTTTTTACTATTGCGACCTTTACAGCTTTACGTATACCCGGAGCCGAAGCGGAGAGATCGTCGACATTTGTCAATCTATCGGAGTTGCGTGTCTGATTCTGGGGGTCGTTTATTTCATATTTCCTGCGCTCCTCCTGGGGCGCGGCGTCTTCTTTATGGGCGTGGGGATTTCGGGTGCCCTCGTTTTCGGCAGCAGGCTTTTGCTCGACCATGCCTGGCGTGCGGCGGCGCCGCAGCATCGCGTTCTGATTTTGGGCAGCGGTGAGGCGGCCATCACCATTGCGCGCGAGCTCACCAGGCGGGGCGACCTGAATGTCCATCTGTCCGGATTGGTTCACGAAGAAGATGTTGAATCGGGGTCTGTCTTCGGTTACCCGATTCTGGGCGGAATGGATCGGTTGGAGGAAATCGCGGCCCGGCACGGTATTACCCGAATAGTTGTTGCGCTTGCAAATCGCCGTGGCGTCTTGCCGGTGCGTGAGTTGGTAACACTGCGCGTGCAGGGAATCATCGTCGAAGACGTTCACTCGACGATTGCGGCGCTTAGCGGTCGTGTCTGGCTATCGGTTGTTAAGCCAGGTTGGTTTGTGTTTGCAGGAGGATTTCACCGGTCGCGTCTCACGCTGATTACAAAGCGATGTTTGGATCTTGCGTTCAGTGTGCTGGCCCTGGCCGTGGCGTCGCCGATCATGGCCTTGGTTGCGCTTGCGGTGCGGCTCGATTCGAAGGGACCAGTGCTCTATCGGCAGACAAGAGTCGGCCTCGGCGGCCGCTGTTTCGAAGTCCTGAAGTTCAGGTCGATGTCCGTGAACGCCGAGTCTGGCAACGGCGCGCAATGGGCCCAGCAAAACGATCCGCGCGTGACTCGCGTGGGCAGGAGCCTGCGCAAATACCGTTTGGATGAGTTCCCACAGTTGATCAACGTGATTCGCGGGGATATGAGCTTCGTCGGTCCTAGGCCTGAACGACCGGCCTTTGTCGAAATGCTCCGGAAAGAAATACCCTACTACGACGAGCGGCATTCCGTCCGTCCGGGAATCACGGGATGGGCACAAGTGCGCTACGATTACGGCGCAACCGTCGAGGACGCCCTCAGGAAGCTGGAGTATGAGCTGTTCTATCTCCAGAACATGTCGGTGTTGTTCGACCTTGCGATTATGTTTGCGACTGTCCGCGTCATGTTGTCGGGCAGCGGAGCCCGATAGCGCACTCACCCGTGCGGGCAGCCTCCCTTACGCGCTCTTTTCATGGGCGCTTTGTATCAAGAGCGGTTCGACTGCGGCGGTCGCGTGCAGTCCCTACAGAATTAGGTGGTCGTTGCCGCGGCCGGCGCCGCATCTTGTGGGAATCCGAACGGAATGTGGCAGGTCCCGCCGCTTGCAGTGAGACCAAATTCCCTTCGCGTCCGGCTCGATGCTGATGGGAGTGATCAACGGACGAGTGATAAGTCCGGCTGTTCGACTGGATGGACGGCGGTAAGCGGCCCAAAGGCGAAATCCGAGAGCAGGCGTTCCAGCTTGCCGGCCATCGAGCGTAGACCGTAATATGTGCGGATCGTGGAAACCAGGCTTGAAGTCAATCTGGGCTGGTCGGGATCTAATTCCCATGGGTGAAAGTACACGCATGCCGGTTGGCTCTCGCTGTCATTGATACGGCGGACACCGGCGGCCGTGTAGCAGTAGGGTAGAAGCCGGAGATAGCCGCCTCCCCCCACAGGAACAAGTCTGTTAGAAGAGATTCGGGCTGTCGCGATCGGCACTTCATAGATACCGCCTGACGGAGTCTCGTATCGCCGCGCATTTCTGCCAAACCCGGGAATGCCATAGCGATCATGACGGATGGGGTAGATGCTCGAGTCGTGAGTGAAGCCGAGCTCTACGAGAATTTCCAGAGCCCATAGCGATTTGGCTGTTATGGAGTAGCTGGGAGCGCGATAGATGCGTGGAGTCAGGCCGCAAGCATCTTCGATGCACCCGACCGCTCGTTTGGTATCCTCCCGAAATTCATGAGGCGTCAAGTCATAAACCAGTGAATGGGCATAACTGTGGCATCCGATTTCATGGCCCTGTTTCGCAATTTCTTGAACCAGCCGCGGGTGTTTTTCCGCAACTTTGCCGAGCATGAAAAATGTTGCCGAAACACCATGACGCGCAAGCAACTCCAGAACCTGTTCTGTTTGCGGCTCTACCAATGAAGGCGTGTACCGCGAACCGTCATCAGAGCCGGATACTTCGGTCGCGTGGAAGCATTCCTCCACATCGACCGACAAAACGTTCAATATCTGCTGCCGGCCAAGAGGTAATTTCATATGCTGTTTGCGAAACGGCGGCGCTGTTTTAAGAGCAACACCGAGAGTTGGAAAAGCGTGCCAAAAAAACTCAGCACGGCTGCGTCGGTCAATCGAGTTTGCATATTCCGCATGACGTTGGGGAAAGCACGTCGCATGCCAGCTGCCCGTGAGAAAAGATAATGCGCAATAACGCCAGAATCGGGGGCAACGCGAGCTCCGATGCTACATTTCCAATCCCGGAAACTCGGAATCTGTCGTAAACTTCCGATTGCGCCGGATTGTTCCACATTCGTGAGCGCCCTGCTGTGAATGGAACTCCAGTGTTCCGGTATTGTCCACGGAGACAGCTCTCAGTTGTAAGCTAATCCGCCGCCATACGGGGCATCGTGCTTCGCGCTGTTTGAAAATGAGTAGCTCTCGATATGACACTCCACGCCGAAGCCGTTGTTGTCGTTCAATACTTCCACGGCCATGACACGAATGCGGCAGTGCAAGTCCAGGCTCCCGTTCAAGAGTGACGGGTCAAACGTGGGAATCGAAATCAGGCATTCTAGTTCCTCTCCCGGAGTGAATCGCCGCCTGGCGCGGAAATAAAATCCCTCGCTGCTGACGTTATCAGTCTGGCTCGAAATGGCTGGCCGTTCGGAGGATTCGAAAATCTGGATTGTCCAGCGTACCCCGAGCCGCGAGAATCGTTGGCGCCCGTTCTGTCCTGTCATTTTGTTCTTATGCTGTCGTCCGTGGATTGGATCGTCCCCTTCATCCTTTAAAGCTGGCCAGTAGTCGGGAGACCTGCTGCTCCTTGAGCATTTCGTAGTCCAACCCGGAACGACAGAAAGGGAGAGGTGTCAGGGGGGAAGCCGATAAAACTGGACTATTTGCGATTGCGCGGAATTATTTTGGAGTCTGGCGCGAATTTTCTGAAATGTGCCAGAGTATAAGCAAATAACTTAGTACTTGTTACTGTCTTTTGGTACGCGTGGAGGTTGAACGCCGCTGCTATCTGAGGTACCGTTGAGTCATCCAAGTCATGTTCCTTTTAGCCTAGGCCGATAGTTTTTGTCGGAGGGTATCTCATCGGAGGAGGTCTGGCAGCCGGCGAACGCTACGGATTTGTCTGAGGGCAGATTCGAGTGTTCTCAAACGATAATTGTTCGGACAGGTGACCGTCTAGACAGGTCATTGAGGCTGGCGAACTAGCAAATGAAAGTAAAGCTGATAGCAAGAGATCCGGAACTATTCCGTATTTGTAGAGAAATCCTACCTAAAGAACACATATTAGGTTGGAACTCATTTGATGAGCAGGCCGGCGAATTGCCTGAGCCTGACGAGCTGACGATCTGGGATGTGCCGCCAGGTGGGGTGATCCCGGGTAATGCGACAGTGAAGCCTCTCTGGAATTCTCTGTTTCTCGTCGATCGCAACGACGTCGGCGCTTTCCGTGAAGCACACGGCCTGACACATCTCAACGTTGTTTTGAAGCCTGTCGGAAAGGCCACGCTCTCCGCGTTTCTCAATGAGGTTCTGGAAGTTGGCATGAAACCGCAGGCGAAGCGGAGCGAGTCTCCAGACCGCGAGGACTGCGATCAGATGCTGCAGTGCCTGATTCAGGCAAATCTGAGGTTGCAGGAATACGAGCAGGGACACTGGAACTTTCTCGCGCGGACTGTACACGACTTCCGGGCACCGCTGACGGCGGTGACGGGTTACTCGGGACTGCTCCTTGGTGAATTGTTGGGACCGCTCACAAAAGATCAGAAGGAAGTGATTGAACGAATTCAGCAGAGCGCGCAACGGCTCTCGCGGATGTCGACTTCCATTTATCAGTTGAGCCTCGCGAGGCGCGGGGAGTACAGCGCGAATTATCAGCGGGCGGATATCCGAGAATGCCTGGAACAGGCGCTCGATGAAATGACGCCGGTCATCAGAGAGAAGGGAATCAGCATTGAGGCGGAACTACTGCCCACACCCGATGACCTGCTGTTTGAACCGGCGCATATTGAGCAGGTGTTGCTCAGCCTTCTCGACAACGCGTGCAAATTTACCCCTCGATACGGCCGGATCAGTATCCAGGGCCGCCCGTTTTTCTGGGAGCGGCGGCAGCCGAGGGGACGAGATGTGAATACCACGCAGGAACGTCGTTCTCGGGACCGGCGTCTGGTCAATGCTTTTCGCATCGACATTCAAGACAATGGTCCGGCTATTCCACAGGATCGCCTGGGCCGGATGTTTGAAGAGAATGCAAGCTACAGTGGAACCGGCGACCGTTCCGGAGGCGGCCTCGGGCTCGCGATTTCCAAGCTCATCATCGACCGCCACAGAGGTTCCATTTGGAGCGAAAATACGCCGGCCGGCGCGGCGTTTTCTTTTATTATGCCCATTGGGCTCATGTCGGATCACCTGGAATGCAGCGCACTGCAAGCGGGCGCGGCGGCGGGGAAGGAATAGATCGATACTATGCAGCGAGATTATACAAGTCTGCGAATTGTTGTGGCCGAGGACGAACTCGAGGTACGTAGCTACTTCGAAACCGTGCTTCGGTGCCAGGGCTATGCGGTCGATACGGCGCAGGATGGGGATGAAGTGCTGGGCTATCTGCAGGATGGGAATGGCGAGTCCAGCGTCCAGGCGGTGCTGCTCGCCTTTCGAATGGCTGGAAAGGACGGCCTTTCGGTGTTGCGTGAGATTCGCAGCTTCGATAAGCGGTTGCCGGTAATCATGATTTCCGCCGATGGCTCGCCGCACGAGGCTCTCGAAGCGCGGCGAGCCGGCGCGACGGACCTTCTCGTGAAACCGGTGAATCACGAGGACCTCAGCAAGGCCGTCGCGAAAGTAGTCGAAGGCGCGTTGCCGTCCGCTGCGGTGGCCATCCGCCGGCTACCGTTAAACAGCAAAGGAACCTTTTTCGGAGCCAATCCAAGGATGCGAGAAATCGAAACGCTCGCCACTCAAATCGGCTCCTCCGAGGCGACGGTTCTGATCCAGGGAGAAACCGGATCAGGGAAGGAGATGCTCGCTCGTCACTTGCACTCGGTGTCACGCCGCGCCAATCGGCCTTTTTTGAAACTCAACTGTGCCGCGTTGCCGTCGGAACTGGTCGAAAGTGAGCTTTTTGGGTATGAAAAAGGTGCTTTTACAGGCGCTTTTCAGAAGAAATCGGGCATGTTCGAGATCGCCGACGGAGGGACCATTCTGCTCGATGAAATCGGCGACATGGACTTCAAACTGCAGGCCAAGCTGTTGCAAGTGCTACAGGATTCCGAATTCCAGCGTGTCGGTGGAAAAGAAACCATCCACGTGGACGTGCGCGTCATCGCGGCTACTCATGCCGACCTTGAGGGAGGGATCGCGAAGAAAACTTTTCGTGAGGATCTGTTCTACCGATTGAACGTCATCAATCTGCGCTTGCCGCCGCTTCGTGAACGAAAAGACGACATTTTGGGACTGGCTGAGATTTTCTTGCAGAAACATAGCACGCCGGGAACGCCCGCGCCGGTCCTCACCGCTCCTCTGCAGCGAGCGCTGATCAATCACAGTTGGCCGGGCAATATTCGGGAGCTTGAAAACGTCATCCGCAAATTCATTGTGCTCGGCAACGCGAGCCTGATTATCTCGGAACTACAGGAGCGCGCGATGCGTTCGGCCTCCTCCAAGCAAAACGGCGTATTGCCCGTTCCTCCGAGCGCGTCGGCGGCCCCGGCCTCACCGATTCTGGAGCAGGTAACCAAGGCAAAAGAAGAAGCCGAAAGCGAAGCGATTAAAGCGGCGCTGAATGCGACTCATTGGAACCGAAAGCAGGCTGCGGCGCTTTTGAAAATCGATTACAAAGCACTTTTATACAAAATGAAAAAACTTGGCCTCGAAGATGCTGTACCGATTTCGGCGGCTTCAAAGCGGAAGATCTCTTCGGAGTCGGACGCCAGTTTTATCATTCGATACGAAACAAGGATGTAGGTGTCATTTAGATGCTTCTTACGAAAACAGAACCCGAAGTCTGGGTGGAATCGCTTTCTGAAAAGATTCGCGAGCGTACGGCGCTTGTTGGAATCGTAGGCCTGGGCTACGTTGGTCTTCCCCTCGCGGTGGAGTTCGCCAAAGCGGGCTTCACCGTCACGGGAATCGATTTGCAGGGATCGAAGGTGGATGGAATTAACCTCGGCCGGTCGCACGTTGCCGACATCCCTACCGAGGAAGTGGCGCAGCTCGTCGAGAGCGGCAAATTGACGGCGACCTCGGATTTTTCTGTAATCGCGGATTTGGACACGATTAACATTTGTGTGCCGACGCCGCTCCGGAAAACCAAGGATCCGGACATGAGCTATATCGTCTCCGCTTGCAACCAGATCGGCCAGCATCTGCATCCAGGAACGCTGGTCATCCTCGAATCAACAACCTATCCGGGTACTACCGATGAGCTGGTTTTGCCAGCTCTGCAAAAACCAAACCTTCGGATTGGTGAAGAATTCTTTCTCTGTTTCTCCCCGGAACGCGTGGACCCAGGTAACCCACAGTACCGGACTAAGAATATTCCGAAGGTAGTGGGCGGTGTCACTCCGGCGTGTACGCAGCTAGGCGCCTTGTTCTATTCGCAAGCGCTTGAAAAGGTGATTTCCGTCAGTTCCACTCAGGTCGCCGAAATGGTGAAGCTGCTTGAGAATACGTTCCGCATGATCAACATCGGGCTGGTGAACGAAATGGCCGTCATGTGCGATCGCATGAAAATCAATATCTGGGAAGTGATCGACGCAGCCGCTACCAAGCCGTTTGGCTTCATGCCCTTCTACCCGGGCCCCGGATTAGGTGGTCACTGCATTCCGGTCGATCCCTTTTATCTATCGTGGAAAACACGCCAGGCCGGAATTGAGGCGCGGTTCATCGAACTCGCCGGATATATCAACGGGCAGATGCCCCATTTCGTGGTGGATAAGATCCAAAATGCGTTGAACGATCACGGCAAACCATTGCGAAACTCACACGTTCATTTGATGGGCGTCGCCTACAAGAAGGACATCGACGACGTTCGCGAATCTCCCGCTCTGGATATCATCCACCTGTTGCGCTCTCGTGGAAGCCGTGTCACCTACACCGATCCGTTCGTGCCGTCGGTGCGGATCGACGATGGCGAGCGCCTGTTCGCGGCGGATGATGACGGAATCCTCGCGGAAGCGGATTGTGTTGTGATCATCACGGACCATACGGGCTTCGATTATGCGAAACTCATCGAGACTTCCCGGTTGGTTCTCGACACCCGAAACGCGGTGAAATCATTCTCTTCACCTAAGATTGTCAGGTTGTAGCTGAATATCGGGTTGGCTGCGGACCGAAAATCACGTCGCTCTGTTTCAGAAATTCTCAAGATGGAGCAAGTGGCCCTCCGCAGCTTACGCTACTCCCCGCTTTTGCGGGTTTCCCACCCGGGTCACGCAAGCGATTCAGGTCAATGCACATAAGGGATTCGAACAAGTGTTCCGGAACCCTGGACCGGTGAAAGCGCCCTGGCAGCTAAAGGTAGGGTGCGGGTGCCGGGCGTTCAGCGGTGAGTCGCAAAAGTGTCGGGCGTGGGCATTCGGCCCGAACACATTCAGGGTTCAGACGGGCGGCCGAGCTTTGATACACATTGCGCAAAAGCCGTTGCGGCGTGTGCGGGAATCGCAGCCGCCTCGGCTGTCGAGGCTCGGGCGCTCATTGCCCGCACAAGCGCTCTAAGTATCTGGCTTATATCGCGGAAAATCTATAGAAGCGCCCTAACGCCAGCTGTCGTCGCGCATGGCCCTCAGCGTTGACAGTTGACCATCTACCCCTGTCAGTTCGTTCCGGTGGTAGGATATCTACCGAGACTTCGAAACGGCTGGAAGTCGCAACATGATGTTATGGCCGCGGCGACCGAAACAGGACAACGATCTCGATCGGGAGGTGCGTTCTCATCTGGACCTGGAAGCCGAGGAAGCAACTGAATCGGGCGCTTCGCCCGGCGAGGCGCGTTTCGCTGCCCGGCGCCTGTTCGGCAATGTTACGCGTGTGAAGGAAAGCATCCGCGAGACTTCCCCCTGGACGCGCTGGGATGTGCTTGCGAAAGATGTTCTCTACGCCGCGCGGAGCATTCGCAAAAGCCCAGCATTCGCCGCTCTCGCCATCGTTACACTCGCCTTGGGAATCGGCGCAAATACCGCGATCTTTAGCGTGCTGGATAACGTACTGCTGCGGCCACTACCGTATCCCGAATCCAATCGTCTTGTCCGCCTGGTGCAGAACCAACCGGGGATGGGCGAGGGGCACCTTGGCACGGCGCCGCCGGAGTTCGTCGCCTACCGGGACCGCACCCGCGCTTTCTCCGGTGTTGCGGGTTATCAGACGGATTCATACGATCTCACCGGCGGCAGCGAGGCGGAACAGATTACGGCCTGCCAGGCGACGGCAAGTCTGTTTTCGGTGCTGCGAATAGAACCGCTGCTTGGCCGCACTTTCACGGCTGGCGAGGAACTTTCGGCCGCCGAAAGAGTCGTGGTCCTGAGCTACGGCTTCTGGCAGCGGCGCTATGGCGCGAATCCGAACGTACTCGGCGCGACGCTGACGTTGAACGAGCAATCCTATCGAATCATTGGCGTGATGCCGCGGAGTTTCACGTTTCCAGCCACCGCTACAACGCCGGGCGAGCCGCCTGCCGTCTGGACGCCTCTGTCCTTCACGCCGCACGAACTTGGTGATTGGGCCAGCAGCTTCGACACGAGCGTCGTCGCGCGGCTTAAAGATGGCGTGACTCTGGCGCAGGCGAAAGATGATGCCCGCCGCGTTGCAAAGCAGTTTCAGGCGGACCATTCCGACATCTATTCGGGCAACGTGCGGCTCGAGGTCGCCCTTGAGCCGTGGACTGGTGAACTCGACCAGCGCGTGCCTCTGGCGCTTTCGATGCTGACCTTCGCGGTCGGTTTCGTGCTGCTGATCGCCTGCGCGAATGTCGCTAATCTGATGCTGGCGCGCGCCGGAACCCGCCAGCGCGAACTGTCAATCCGCCGCGCTCTCGGCGCGGGTCAGATGAGGCTCATGCGGCAGGTGTTGATCGAAAGCGCGCTGATTGTGACGGCGGGCGCGGCTTTAGGTTGTGTGCTTGCGCAAGGGTTGGTCCGTGTCATTGCCGCGCTCTGGAACCACGAAGTAAATCTTCAGACGGCGCACGTCGATGTGCGCGCGTTTCTGTTTACTCTTGCGTTATCGGGCATCACTTGTCTGTTATGCGCCTTCGTGCCGGCGTGGCGCGCCCGCAAACCCAATCTGAACGACGCGCTGAAGCAGTCCGCCCGGCAGGCGGGCTCCAGCCGTCATCATCGGCGGCTTCCTCGTCTTCTGATCGTGGCGGAAGCGGCGTGCTCGGCGGTTCTGCTGATCGGGGCGGGGCTTCTGCTTCACAGCTTCGTAAGAGTGCTGCAGGTTTCCCCCGGTTTCAACCCGGAGCGCGCGCTCATCGTCCGAACCACTTTCAATCGCGAGCGCTATGCGGAGCCTTGGCAGCGCCACACAGCCGAGCGCACGATCTTCGCGAAACTTGCCGCGCTGCCGGGCGTCGAAGCAGTCGCGCTCACCACGCACATTCCACTGGCCGATAGCCGCCAAATCGGAGTGCTGCTCGACGGACACGATCCGGGCGATGTCCATTGGGCTGACAATGCGCTGATCAGCGGCGATTACTTTCGCGTGATGGGTATCCCTATTCTGCGCGGCCGCACGTTTTCGGAGGCGGATTCGTCGCGAACTCCTCCGGTGGCGATCGTGAACGAGACCATGGCCAAACAATTCTGGCCGAAGCAGAATCCGGTGGGCCGGGGATTCTGGTGGGGTGGCAGGCATCTCATAGTGGTCGCCATCTGCGGGGATGTCCGCCTCGAAGCGCTCGATAAACCGGTGGCGCCGGCGGTCTACAACTCGGTGTACCAGATCGAGAGCGGCGCAACCACGAACGGCGTCTATATCATCCGAACCGCGACAGAGAACCGCATGCGGCTTGCCGCGGCCGCACGCAACGCGATCTGGTCTGTCGATCGCGGGCTTCCCATTGTCGGCATTACGAACTTGCATCAAGTGGTCGCCGGATCCCTCGCGATCCGGCGAGCATCGCTCTTGCTTGTGGCGAGCTTTGCCGCGCTCGCGCTCATTCTCTCGCTCGTCGGCGTTTACGGAGTTCTGTCATACGCAGTAACACAGCGCACCCAGGAGATGGGCGTGCGACTTGCCCTCGGAGCACACCCGGCGGCTTTAATCCGGCTCGTTGCGGCAGAAGGGCTGCGCCTAACGGGGACCGGGCTACTGTTGGGAATCGCCGCTGGCGCGCTGGCGAGCAAACTGGTATCGAAGCTGCTTTTCGACGTCCAGCCGCTCGACCCGATTGCCTTTGCCGGCGCAATTCTTCTATTGCTCGCCGTTTCTCTGATCGCCAGCTACATCCCCGCGCGCCGGGCTTCACGCATCGACCCGATGGTGGCGCTGCGGGATGAGTGAAGGCGCCAGAAACCTCGATAACAATCCGCTTGACTCATGGACGCAGCGTATATATAAATAACTTAGGTATGCAGATTGTCAGTTATTTAGGCGTCACAAAATGAGCCGGCCTTCGGATCTGATTCAGGGTACGCTCGACCTCCTGATTCTGAAGACGATCTCCACCGAGCCGAAGCACGGTTGGGCAATCGCAAAGCGGATTCAACAGGTCAGCGAAGACGCCCTGCAAGTCACGCAAGGCGCTCTCTATCCGGCTCTACACCGCTTGGAGCACCAGGGTTGGATTTCGGCCAAATGGCGCACCACGGAAACCGGACGCGAGGCGAAGTTCTATCAATTGACAAAAGCGGGAGCCGCTCAGCTCGAAAAAGAACTGGCGCAATGGGAACGTCTCTCTAACGCCATCGGGCTTGTCATTCGGCTCGCCTAGGAGACGCAATATGAAAAACCGGCGCTGGCGCGACATTCTCCGGATGCGAGCCCGCTCCGTGTTCAACCGCGGCCAGGTGGAGCGGGAGCTCGACAAAGAGCTGCGTTTCCATTTAGACCAGCAAATCGAAGAAATGCGAGCGCGTGGACTGCCGCCTGAAGAAGCGCGGTGCGCGGCGCTGAAAAGGATCGGCGGACTCAGCCAGATTCAAGAGGAGTGCCGGGACATGCGGAGAACCAACTTTCTTGAAGATCTGAAGCAAGATCTTCGTTATGCCGCTCGGATGCTGGGCAAGAGCCCGGGGTTCACGCTAGTGATGGTGTTGACGCTTGGGCTCAGCATTGGAGCCACAAGCGCGATTGTGAGCGTGATCCATGGCGTCTTGCTAAGATCGCTGCCTTACCGGAATCCCGACAAGCTGGTTCGGATCTTCACCAGCGCGCAGGGTTTTCCAAAATTCCCACTCAATCCGAACGATTTTCGTGATTTCCGTGCGCGTCTGGACAGCTTCGAATCGCTCGCCGCATACACTCGCAATGATCTGCAACTCGCCGGCACAGGCGACGCGATACGGCTTTCCGGTCTTTCGGTCACGGCCGGATTTTTCAACGTGCTGGGATTGAAACCGGCAATGGGGCGCGAATTCGACCGCAACGATGAGCTGCCCGGCAAAGCGCCGATCGTCATTATCAGCGACAAGATCTGGCGCAATCGGCTGAGCGGGCGCAGAGATGTAGTAGGGCAGAAGATCGTTCTGGACGCGGTTCCCTATACTGTTGTCGGCGTGATGCCGCCGGGCATTCAGCATCCCGGTAACATGTATCACGCGATCGCATACGGCGACACTGTGGACATTTGGACTCCGTTCACTTCGTTTGGAAATCCGAAGGATCGCGGACCCCACTATCTCGATGGAATCGCACGCATGCGGCCGGGCATACAAGCCGCGCGGGCGCAAGCTGAAATGAACGCCGCAATGCAGCAACTGGGGCGGGAACACCCGGATGGCGACAGTGGATGGAACGTCCTGGTGATTCCACTCGAGACAGAAATTGTCGGGCGCAGCGAACGCCTCTTGCTAGTGCTGCTCGGGGCCGTGATACTGCTGCTGTTGCTGGCATGCGTCAATGCAGCCAATCTGCTGCTGGCGCGAGCGACCGCGCGGCAGCGTGAGCTTGCCGTGAGGGCCGCGGTGGGCGCGCGCCGGCGGCGCCTGGTCCAGCAAATGCTGACCGAGAGCGTGCTGTTGACGATGATGGGCGCCACGCTAGGCGCGGTGTTGGCCGTCGCTGGAGTCAAGGCGCTGGTAGCCTTACTGCCTGCCGATTTTCCGCGGGCCGGCGATATTCATGTTGACGCGCCGATATTTCTGTTCACTTTGTCGATCGCAATCGGCACGGGTATCTTTTTCGGCATTGTTCCGGCGCTGCACGGATCGCGGGCGGATTTACGGGCGTCGCTGCACGAAGGCGGCCGGAGCGCGACGAGCAGTCGCGGAATACTTCGCTTGCGCAACGGGCTGGTGATTAGCGAGGTGACGCTGGCCTGCGTTCTGTTGATGGGGGCCGGGCTAATGCTGCGAAGCTTTGTCAATCTGCTGCGGACAGACCCAGGTTTCCGTCCCGAACAGACGCTGACATCCAGCATCTCGTTACCTCACGTGAGCTATAAAGACAACCGGGATATCGCAAACTTTTGGGGACGCCTGCTCGACAAGATGCGCCAGATGCCAGGAGTGACGGCCGCGGGGGCCGGTTCCGACCTGCCTTGGACAGGTTGGGACGATAATGCCGGGTTTGAGATACAGGGCGAAGTTCCGCCGCCCCGCGACTCCTTTCATGCGCGGTATCACATGGCGACTCCAGGCTATTTTCGAGCGCTCGGCATTTCAATCCTGCGAGGGCGCTCATTCGACGACCACGATCGGGCCGATAGCCGAAGCGTCCTCCTCATCAATGAAGCAATGGCGCGGTTTTGGCGGCGCGGCGATGCGCTAGGTGGACGGATCACATTCAGCGACCATCCGAAAGAGAAGGACTGGCTCACAATCGTCGGCATCGTCGGCGATGTGAAGGATACGCCGAAGAGCTCCGGTGCCGAGCCGGCGTTCTGGTGGCCTATGCTGCAGGAGCCGTTCCCGCTCGCGGCGAACTCCTCCATCGCGATTCGCTCTAACCTGGACACCCAATTGGCCGCTGGCCGGTTGCGTGCGGCGGTCGGCGAACTCGACTCCAATCTCGCCGTTTCAGATGTCCTTACGATGGGCCAGGTGGCTTCGGCAGCATACGCCACGCCGCGGTTTGCGCTTCTCCTGGTATCGCTTTTCGCGACTCTCGCGCTGTTGCTGGCGGCCATCGGAACGTACGGCGTAATTGCCTACACGGTGAGCCAGCGGATTCACGAGTTTGGAGTCCGGATGGCGCTCGGCGCGCAGCCGCGGGACGTCTTGCTCAATGTCCTCGCGAACGGAATAAAGTTAGCGGTCGCCGGAACGGCGCTCGGCATTTTGTTTGGCGTTGGCCTATCGCGGTTGCTTGGCAATTTGCTTTACGGCGTAAGCGCGGTGGACCCGATCGCAATTAGCGCGACGAGCATCATTGCGATCTTCGTTGCCGCCGTTGCCTGCTACCTGCCGGCGCTGCGAGCCACTCGAGCAGATCCAATGACGGCGCTCCGCGCCGATTAAAGCGCCCGCTGCGAGTTCTCTTCATACGAACGGATCTCCTCTTTGGTAGATCTCCACCGTGTCACGAAATGTAGTATCTCGCCGTCATCGTCCTCGTGTGCCTCAAAAATGACGGAGTACAACCGGCCACGTACCCATCCGATAGCTCAGTATGCTCAGGAACATCCAGCCTCTGGTCGAGCCAATATGGTGGAGAAAATAACTCCTGTGCCGCCTCAAATCCAATCCCGCGTCGGGAATTGGCTCGAAGGCGCCGACTCTTTTGAGGATCAAAGCTAAAGCGCGCTTTTGTATAACTGTCATACCCTTATGGGTCACAGCCGGTGCCAGCAGAACCTATTCAGGACCGTTCATCTCCGCGTCCTCCCACATTGATCCGCTGATCCCCCCTGCTACAATGGCGGGTTCGCGCTCTCATCGCCTTCACCAACATGGACCATTTGAAGCAATTGATCCGGGAGGTTCCCGACTTTCCGAAACCTGGAATCAATTTCTACGACATCACCACTCTTTTAAAGGACAGAGACGGTTTTCACGAGACGATTGAACTCTTGAAAGACCACTATGCCGTGAAACCTGTCGACGTTGTCGTGGGTATAGAGGCGCGCGGCTACTTTTTTGCGCCTGCCATGGCGCTGGCATTAGGTGCTGGTTTCGTACCCGTCCGCAAGCCGGGAAAACTGCCGTATCAGCACCGTAGCGTGGAGTATGCGCTCGAATACGGGTCCGACAGCCTGGAAATTCACGCGGATGCGATCAATCCGGGTCAGAATGTCCTGATTATCGATGACGTGCTCGCCACCGGCGGCACGGCCTCCGCCGTCGCGAAACTTGTTGAAATGTTGGGCGGCAGAGTCTCGGGGTTGGGCTTCGTCATTGAACTGTCGTTTCTACCGGGGCGCGAGAAGCTGAAGAACTACGATCTCTTCTCGCTCGTCAAATACTGATTTGCCGTGACTTGCCGATTCCATTAACTTAATGCGCGCTAAATGAGATCGCGTAACTCCACAGCGACGCTTCATGTCGAGGTTCCCGCGTTCGCCAAATTGAATCTGGATTTGCGGGTACTTTATAAGCGCCTCGACGGATACCACGAGATCCGAACCGTCTTTCAAACCATTAGCTTACGCGAGACACTCGGTATTGAATTCCGCCGCGCACGGCGTACCGAACTCATTCTTGATTGCTCGGTCGTAATAGAAAATAACATTGTTCTTAGAGCTGCCCAGGCCGTCCTGGATCATCTGGGAATGACGGCTTGGGTTCGTTTGTCTCTTCGTAAAAGAATCCCGATGGGGGCCGGCCTGGGGGGCGGATCGAGCGATGCCGCCGCCGTGCTGTTCGCGCTTCCGGTGCTGGCCGGCAAACCGATTCCTCCAGATCAGCTTCATGAGCTTGCTGCCGGCCTCGGCAGCGATGTTCCGTTTTTCCTATATGGAGGAACGGCCTTGGGGTTGGGGCGGGGCACTGAATTGTATCCGCTGCCTGACCTTGGCACTCTTCCAGCCCTGGTGGTTGCGAGCGGCGTACACGTGTCGACGGCCGATGCCTACCGGTCGTTGGAACGGGGTGTTCACGTCCCTGACCGTCCGGATGTCACAGGTTCATTGACTTCGCACGATACGTTGCCTATTCTGGGAGAGTTTCAGGCCATCGCCTGGGGATTGCATCGGGCCGCCCTCGGTCATCTGCATCTCAAAAACGATTTCGAAAAGGCTGTTTTTTCGATGCATCCAGAGTTGGCGTCTCTCTCCAGAAAACTGAAGCGCCTGGGCGCCAAACACGCCTTGATGACCGGTAGCGGGTCGGCGCTCTTCGGTGTTTTTGCCAGTCAAGCGGAAGCAAAGGCCGCGGCCGGGCGCTTTCCATCAGGTTGGGCCTACCCAGTGCGATTCTTGCCGCGCGCTACCTATCGTGCCGTCCGGCATCGGGCCCTGGGAGAAGCGGCGCAATCGAGTTTCCTGACCTAGATGACCGGCGGCAGAGCTAACTTGCGGCAAAAGGAGAAGGTACAGAAATAATGGCTGCTCCGCGACCGATTCGAGCGAGTTATAACCATTTCAAAGTATTCTCAGGCACGGCGAACGTGCCGCTGTCTCAGGAGATCTGCGACAGTCTGGGCTGCCCCCTGGGTTCGGCCATGATCCGCAGGTTCGCGGATGGCGAAACGCATCTACAGATCGCGGAAAATGTCAGGGGAGCGGACGTTTTTGTCGTCCAGCCCACCTGCACCCCCGTCGATCACAACATCATGGAATTGCTCTTGATGATCGACGCACTGAAGCGGGCCAGTGCGGAGCGCATCACAGCAGTGTTACCCTATTATGGATACGCGCGGCAGGACCGAAAGGACAAGCCGCGTATGCCAATCTCGGCTAAGCTGGTCGCCAGTCTGCTCGAGCGGGCTGGGGCGAGCCGGGTTTTGGCTTTAGATCTTCACGCCGCTCAAATTCAGGGATTCTTCGATATTCCTGTCGATCACTTGTTTGCAGCGCCGGTGATGGTGGAATATTTCGAATCGCGGTGGACGGGCAATCTCACGATTGTGTCACCAGATGCAGGCGGCGTGGAACGCGCCCGCGCCTTCGCGAAGCGTTTGAATGCGCCGCTGGCGATTATCGATAAGCGGCGGACCGAAGTGAACGTGGCCGAGGTGATGAACATCATTGGCGAAGTTCGCGGGCAGTATTGTTTGATCGTGGACGACCTTGTGGATACGGCCGGCACGCTGGTAAAGGGCGTTGAGGCGTTGTTGGCGCAAGGGGCAGCGGGTGTTTCCGCCTGTGCCACGCATGCGGTTTTGTCGGGACCGGCGGTTGAGCGTATCGAGTCGTCGCCGATTGAGGAATTGGTAGTGACAAACTCGATACCGCTGAACCCCCGTGTGGCGGCTTGCGGTAAGATTCGCACGCTGTCGGTAGCCCCTTTGCTGGGCCGCGCCATCCAGTCGATACACGAGGGTGGTTCGGTGAGCACGTTGTTTATTTAGGTTTTTTGCAGTAAAAATCAAACCACGTTCCGCAGCTCGGAATGTAGCGGCAGGCTGGCGCCGTGGTGATGAGGAAGAAAATGAGTAAAGATATTACAATCGCGGCGGAACTTCGGGATTCGCGCGGCAAGAATGAAGCCCGGCGGTTGCGGGCGAAAGGCGCGATGCCGGCGATCCTTTACGGTGAGCCGGGCTCCCCCCTGGCGGTCGCCGTGAACCCGAAAGAGCTAGCCAGGATTCTGAACAGCAAGACGGGCCACAACACGATTTTCAACATCGAATTGGCCGGCGGCGAGAAGACGCCGGTCATGATCGTCGACTGGCAGCACGATCCGATCAAAGACAACCTTCTGCACGTCGATTTGAAACGCATCGATCTCACAAAGCGCATTCAGGTCATGATCCCGATTGTCACGCACGGCGACCCCAAAGGCGTGAAACTGCAGGGCGGATTGCTCGAGCTTGTAACGCGCGAAGTGGAAATCGAATGCCTTCCGAACGAGATCCCCGACCAATTCGATTTCGACGTCACTGAACTACAGATCGGACAAAGTATTCGCGTCTCCGATATCCCGTTGACTGGCTCGATGAGGCTACTCGGAACGGCCGAGACGGTGGTCGCGCATGTGGTTTCACCGAAGGCCGAGGCCGAACCAGCGCCGGTTGAAGCAGTCCCAGTGGCCGCCGAGCCGGAAGTTGCCAAGAAAGGCAAGAAGGAAGAAACCGCCGAAGAGAACAAGAAGAAGTAATCTTCATGTGTATTCCTGCCGAATATCCGGTAGATGCCTGAAGAAATCGAATCCGTCGACCCTGCTGGGCGGTCTGTCCCGGCTGGGCAAGCCGAAAGGGGAGAAACGCCCGGCGGGACGGCTGAGCCGGGTATCAGGACGTACTTCATTGTGGGACTGGGGAATCCGGGTTTGCGGTATGAGAATACGCCGCACAACATCGGATTCATGGTGCTTGACCGGTTAGCGGAACGGAACGGAATTCGGATCAGGAGCAATGAGGGTGTAACGCTCACGGGAACGGGTAAGATTTGCGGCCGGGATGTGGTTCTGGCGAAGCCACAAACTTTCATGAACCGGAGCGGAGCGAGCGCGAAGGCCGTCATGCAGAACCGGCGGTTGAGCCACAAGGATCTGGTGCTTGTTTACGACGATATCGATTTGCCGTGGACAGCGCTGCGGATCAAGAAAAAAGGTTCGGCCGGCGGGCATAATGGAGTCAAATCGGTGATCGCCGAAATGCGCACCGATTGGTTCGTGCGGGTGCGGATTGGCATCCGGCCGGAGCACGAAATCGAAGATACTGCGCAGTATGTGCTCGCTCCTTTGGAACGTGCATTAAAAGTGGATTTGGACGAGGTCCTGACGTATGCCGCGGAAGCGATCGAGTCCATAGTTGCCGAAGGCGCCATGAAGTCCATGACGAGGTTTAATCGTCGCGCCCGAGGTTTAAAAGACGAGGAAGAATGAGAATTTACGAAGAGTTGTTCATCGTTCAGCCCGATGCGACGGACGAGCAGATCGATCCGTTAATCGAGCAGTTGAAGGATATCATCGCGCAAACGGGCGGTACGCTTGACAAGGCCGAAAAGTGGGGCGTCCGCAGATTGGCTTACCGTATCGGAAAACTGAACGAGGGCTATTACATACTCCTACAGTTTTCCGCCGGGGCGACGGCTGTCAAGGAGATCCAGCGCCGGCTTCGTGTGAACGATCTGGTCGTCAAATTCCTGACGGTCCGGATCGACGAGAAGATGAAGCGCATTGAGAAGAGGAAGAAGCAGCGCGAGAAACGAGCAGCGAGGAAGCCGCCAAAGCCGGAAGCTCCGGCCATGGCAACGCCTTCACTGCCCGCTGAACCGGCGGTCCCGGTTCCAGGCGCCCCGGCGGCCACGGCACCCGGCGCGCCCGCGCAACCGGAACAGAAGTAACGACGGAAGGAACACCCAAGGAGAAACATCATGCCAGATACAAGAGGTGGCCGTCCGATCGCGGCTTCACAACGGCCGACCGGCGGCGACAAAGCCATAGCTACCGGAAAGAAGCAATACTTCCGGCGCAAAAAGGTCTGCCGATTTTGCGTCGAGAAGGTCGACGACATCAATTATAAAGAAGTTCGCATGTTGAACAGCTTTATTTCCGAACGCGGCAAGATTACGCCCCGACGCATTTCGGGCGTATGCACGCCGCATCAGAAGCGGCTGAGCGAAGCGATCAAGCAGGCGCGTAACATCGCTCTGCTGCCGTTCGCGTCGAAGATGTAAGCGCGAAAGGAGCCCAGTTTAATGGAAGTCATTCTAAGAGAAGAGCTCGACAAGCTCGGCCAGCGAGGCTCGATCGTGAAAGTAGCCGATGGATACGCGCGCAATTATCTGCTGCCGAAACGACTGGCGGTTCTCGCCACCGACGCCAATCGCAAAATCGTAGAGCAGGAGCGCCAGGCGTGGCTGCGCAAGGAGGCGAAAATCAAAGTCGATGCCGAGGATCTTGCCAAGCTGCTAACAAACGTCACGCTGACGTTCCGACACAAGGTGGGCGAAAACGATCAGCTATTTGGCTCAGTTACCGCCCGCGACATCGCTGAAGGGCTGGAAAAGCAAAACTTTCGTGTCGATCGGCGCAAGATCGTGCTCGATGAGCCGATCCGCGCCCTTGGCGAACACAAAGTCACGGTGAGGCTGCATCGCGAAGTTCCGACAGAGATCACCGTCGTTGTCGAAAAAGAAGAATAACTCGATCCTGCTCTGGGAATTCGAGACAATAGGAGGGTCGCGTGAAAGCGCGGCCCTTTCGTTTCTAGACATTTTTTGAATTTCAATGGCGGGCAGTGGCGCACGCCTTTAGCGTGCCGCGGCGAAGTTCAGTTCGCCGGAGAACGGACAGTGAACTGCCCGCCAGCACGATGAATCGTGCGCCACAATATTACAGATTCCGGGCGTGGTTCCGAGAGTTGCAAACCAGGGCCGCGTCTCTCACAACAGTTCATTATGTTTCTCGATCCCGACAAACTTTACGAAGCAGCTCCCGCTCAGATTCTGGAAGAAGCCGCCGCCGGCAGACTTGGCGTAGATCATCGGCTTCTGCGCGCTCTGATCGAACGCCCAGGGGAAACCATGCAGGCGATAGACGGCTGGCGCCGCCGCGATCATGACGGCGATGCCGTGGATCTGGAACTGGAGATCGTCGCACTTGTTCGCGCGCTTCACGCGCCGGATGGCATTCCCTCGATCATCGATGCCATCCGGGTCGCGCCGGACGACATTCCCGACGAAGTCGTTGAAGCAATTCACTCATTCGGCGAACTTGCCGTGGATCCGCTGCTGCATCTCTATCTCGAGCTCAACGGCAAGCGGGAGGACAGCGAAGAGATTGCGTTTCTGCTTGCCAGCCTTGGTGTTCGAGACCCGCGCATCTTGGGCCTCCTGTTGGAACGGCTGGAGCACGACCCCGATCACGGATCGTTTCTATTGGGAATCTACGGCGATCCCGTTGCCCGGCCGGAACTGGAGAAGGTCTTGTCGTCGCTGAACCCCGAACAGAGTGCGTTGCGCAGCGACATCGAGCGTGCGCTCGAGTCGTTTTCGGACCAGTCGCAAACGTCGCACCCGGGTGAGGCCTACGACATTTATGCCGAATACCCGGAAACGGCGGATCCGCCCGTTGAGTTGTTGTCAGACGGGGAACGGTTGGAAATGCTCGACCATCCGAACCCCGCGGTTCGCGCTGAAGTGGCTCGTTCCTTCATGAACAGCGATTTGGACCCTGTCGCCGTAAAGAAGTTGCTGGCGAGGGCGCAGAATGATTCCGATATTTCGGTTCGTGCCGCCTCGTGGATCGCGCTGACACATGAAACGGAACAGGCAGACGTTTTGGAAGCAATGTTGTCCGGGCTGCGTAATCCCACCATCTCTCCGGAGGAGCGCGCCGGCATCACGGTTGGACTTTCGCTGGAGGCTGACCGGAATGAAGTTCGGAAGGCGATGGAAGATCTCTATGCTCTTCCCGAAACCCGCGCGAGAGCACTGGAGGCAATGTGGCGCAGCCTGCATCCGTCGTTTCGCGATTATTTTGAACAGCATCTGTACGATACCGACATCGAAATAAGACGAAGCGCAATCTGGGGCGTCGGCTACTTCTCCGTCCGCTCTGCAGTGGGCAGGCTTCGCGAGTTATTCGAAGACGAGGAACTGCGAGCGGATGCGCTCTTTGCTTATGCGCTCGCTATCCCCGCCGATATCTCCCGGAGCCGCATGAAGGGCCTTCTCGCGCGTATTGAAAAAGACGCGGACGCGCTATCGGAAAGCGAAGTGGAACTTGTGAAAATCGCGCTCGATGAACGGCTGGCCATCATTGGCAAGCATCCCTATTTCAACGCTCCAGATTGAGGCATCCGCCAGACG
>JAICLJ010000262.1 GCA_025927575.1 Bryobacteraceae bacterium
CGGACGCTGTGGACGCAATGACTTCCAGCAGGCGCTTGGCCGATCAATCCGGCCCCCCGGCTGCACGAACCCTTGCCTGCCATCCGGTCCGCGCTTCCGGTCGGAGTACATCGACCTCAATCATCCAGTCAGACTGATGTCGTAAGTTCGGTTGCCGTTGTCAGCCACGCTTGGCGGCAACCCCTCGTTCTTGTTGGCGCGGCCGTCCACCCCTTGATCGGCCGGGGCGTTCACCAGGGCGTTTGCTTAGCCTGAGTAAAGCCCGTCCTGCTGACGGCCCTGCTGCTGCGCCATGAGAGGCGACCATGCGCAACCGACGACCGCCGCCGCCAAGCAAAATTTTCCGGACCGCCGCATCGTCATGCTCGCCGAAACGGAGATAACCGCGACACGAGAGCGCCCTTCCACGCGCTGCATGCAAAACTGACGAGAATAATCGGACCCACCAGTCCCGGAGCGATCAAAGCGGCCGATCGATCCCGTTCTTCGGCGCCAACTCCTTGTCGATGGCCCAGATGGCGTTCGTAATTGCAATAGCCCGCGTCGGTGCAGTGCCGGATTTGACCTGAGTTTCATCCAAATGGACGGTCCACTTCCAGGGTTCGGGTCCGATCTCCCGGATGACCGTGTATCGTTTCCCGCGATATTCCATTTGGAACCAATATGCGGGAACTCAAAAAGTTCGGAGGATTAGTTTCGCGCTAATGGGGAACTTTCGCCTGATCTTCGCCGGCGCGATGGACCTAAAGATCGGGCTCGATGTCAGGCGCCAAGGTAGCGCGATCGTGGGTGATGAGATTTGCCTCGTCGATCTTCGATTTCATGTCAGCCGCCTTTTCGAGCAGTGCAGCCGCCTTGCCACGATCTGTGGTTGATAGGGCGAGGTTAAGAAGCGTTTTGGCCTGTTGCGTGAGATACTCTCTGCCAATTACCATGACTCATACTCACCTACTGATTTTTTCACCTACTGATTTTCAGACGCGGGCAGGCAAGAGTGCGTTCAGGGCGAAAATGAGGAAGTTGCAACTTCACCTCGCCTCGACGGCCCCAGGGAACTCGACCCACCCGTTGTAAATCGCGCCCGAACGAACGGACTCCAGCAACGATCTCAGGACTGAGTTCGAACTCTGGTCTGCCGGAGCTTTAGGCCGAGTCACGATCCGCAAATGCCGGCCAAATCTCCCGCCGAACAGCGGAATTTGCTCGCAGCCACGCCGTTTCCCGTAGGCGGCCGCTGTGTTGCGATGCGGCCGGGACAAGACGAATCAAGCCGCCGTAAGCGGCGTAGAACACAAAGTCCGGAAGTCAACATGCTCACGAAATTTTGAATTCAAAGTGTAACAGCGAACAGACCGTAAGATTTTCACATGGAATACAGTAGTTAATGGGCGGGCTATGGGAAAGACAGATGTAATGGCGGAGTGCCGCCAAGAGCGCGGCGCGTTCCGTTCAATGAAGCGGAGTTCAACTGAGTTCGATTACTAAGACTGATTTAACCAGGGGAGTATCAGTAATGGTTCAGTCAACAGGCGGACGGGTTTTCAACGTTGTAGATCTGGAGCGGGAGATCGAGGCGCAGGTTCGGAACACGGTGTCGTTCCGCGAGCAGCGTCCCAACATTGCCCCCGCAAGAACGCAAACGCCTATTTTGTCCATGCCAGAATACGTCGAACATCGTGACGGAGCATCGGAGATCGGCAGGCTCTCGGCCGAAGCTGTTGTCCGCGAATACGAAGCTGCCGCGAAGGAAATCGAAGCCATGGGCGCGGAATTGATCGAGCGCGTCAAACAATGCGAGGCGATGACTCGCGATGCGCTCGCTGCAACTGATGAAATGAAGGAAACGGCGAAACGCTACCGCGAAGAAGCCAAGCGCATCTTCCTGCAGATTGAGGACTGCTCGCTGATGACAGCGGAGGTCCGCAAGACTTGCACGGCGCTGAAAGCCAAGATTGCTGCTCCGCCGACGGCTCCGGCGTGATCTATGATGCCTTCCCGTACCTCTTGGCGGCATCGCCATTTGCGATTGCACTTATAGTATGGCTGGTCTGAGCTGAGACACTCAGGGCTTCCATTCGCGCTCACGGCTAGCTGATATAGCGATTACCGCACGGCCATCCGCGGCTGATGCGCGAGGTCCTCGGGACAAAGTGTTGCACGATCCGGTGCACTGCGCCGGTACGAGCGTCGCCGCGGCTGAAGCACGGCAAGCGCGCAAGGCTTAGGACGGCGGTTTGCCGATGTTGAGCAATTGCGACACCGCCGTGAGAAGCTGGGCCGGGGCGAACGGCTTCTGCAGCATGATGCTGTTGGGAACGCCCTTCGAGGGCCAGTCTGCTACGTTCGCTCCGCTGATATAGATGATCGGAAAATCCGGATCGATTTCGCGGGCATGCTGAGCAACAGCCCAGCCATCCATCCTGCCGCGCAAGCTGATGTCCGTCACCAGGGCCTGGTATTTACCCTTATGGCCCCGCAACAACGTAACTGCCTCTTCGCCGGAGGGAGTGATAGCGGGAGAAAACCCGCCATCAGTTAAAGTGTCTTCGATAACACCTTGAATTCCATCCTCGTCTTCAATGACGAGAACGGTGGGTGCGTCCTGGTTCAATGCCATCACTCCCTGCCCAGACTAGCGGGCATAAGTTACAAACTGAACGTTGGTTCCTCTGAAAGGATTGGGTTTTTGGGAGCCGTGTCCGCTAAGCGACACAATTCAACCGTCACCCGCCAGAATTCATCTCGAGCCGATGGAACTGAAAATACCTTCTGATGTTTATCGCCGGTAATTTCATCCGGGTGACAGAGGGCGGACATGGACCAGTTTACAGTCGCGGCTTGGGCCAGCATCTTCATTTCGGGATTTGTCTTGGGGTACGGCTTGCGCGCCTCGATTTCCATTGCTCGCAAGCGCACCCGTCGCCTTCGGTATTAAACGCCGGGCCTGATCTAACCCAAAGACACAGCTCGTGCTCGCTCTTGAAATAGCGCCGCTCGCGCCCAAACGAAACCGTTCGAGACGCCGTTCTGAATAAGACCCAAGTGTCGGAATGTGATCCGTTCGGGTAGCATGCCCGGATGCTTCAACGACTCATCGTACTTGCGGCCTGGGTGTCCATTGCCGCACTCGCCTTCCTCACGCTGACACACGTCGGCTTCGTCTATTCTATCTACTTTAGGCTCGCGCCGTATCTGCACGCGAAAATGACGACCTATGCTCATTTCGAACACGTGATCGCTTTCGCTTTTTTCGGAGCCTTATTTTTTTTCGCCTACCCGAAACGCATCATTTTCGTTTTCGGCGTCATCGTCATCACCGCTGTCACGCTGGAATATTTGCAGACGTTGACCCCCGATCGCCATGGCACAGTTATTGACGCCTGCGAGAAGATCACTGGAGGCGCACTCGGAATCCTGGCCGCCCGCGCCATGCTCAGGTGGCGCGTGCGGCTGCAGAATTAAATTCCCGAAGCGCTGAGTCCAACCCGGCTAACACCTAATTCTGGGACGAAGCTGCCGGATCGTATTAGCATTCGGCGAGCGACGCTGCTTGCTCGCCCTGAATGCGTCCGCTCCAGGGTTTTCAGGAACTACTTACGAAAATCCGGATTGTGGAGCTCAGGCGGTCTCCGGGCTGCCGGCCAGTCCAATTCCTTGCCCCATAAAAAACTCCATCAGATGCCAGCCAGTGAGGCGCGACGAGTGAAGAGTTTGGTCCGATGAGCCGTATGGTTGGTTGGTGGAGGATGGCCGGCGCTCTCAACGGTCCAAGCTTGGTGACGGTTCTGACGGCCTTTTTTGTAACTCTCGCACATGCGGAGGACGCCGGAGAAGCTGTGCGTACCTCCGCCCAGTTCGGAAAATCCAAATCGTTGGGTACCTACGACACAATCTGCCGGACCATGGTCAGATCGGCTTCGGACAACAGCCTGCCGCTCGAATTCTTCACGCGGGTCATCTGGCAGGAGAGCAGGTTCAATGTAAGGGCGCGCAGCTCAGCGGGCGCACAAGGCATCGCTCAGTTCATGCCGCGAACCGCATCATCGCGTGGACTCCTGGATCCTTTCGATCCCTTGGAGTCCCTGCGGCAGTCAGCCAGCTACCTCCGCGAATTGAAAAACAAGTTTGGAAGTCTCGGGCTTGCCGCCGCTGCTTACAACGCGGGTCCCGGCCGGGTTGCACAGTGGCTTTCCGGCAAGATCCACTTACCCGCGGAAACCATGGCTTATGTCCGGCTTGTTACCGGACGATCGATTGCCGAGTGGACTTCCAGGCAACCGACCCCGTTGGAAAGCTCAGAGATCCCCAAAGGAGTGCCGTGCAACGCCCTTGCGAGCCTCGAACCGGATAAGAATGTCGATAAAGCGTCATCGCAAATCGAGAGGGGTGGTCGCAAACTGGCAGCTTGGGCGCCTTGGGGAGTTCAGCTGATTGGCGATTGGACACAAGACCAGGTCCTGGCTCGATACGAAAACCTGAAACGGAAATATCCAAGCGTCCTCGGCGACAAAGATCCGCTCGTGGTCATTACCTATGGTCCTTCCGGGCGCACCAAGCGATATCTCGCGCGAGTGGCCGAAAACACGGAGCAGGAAGCCGAACAGCTTTGCAAGCGATTGCAGGCCGTCGGCGGATCCTGCTTTGCTATCCGCAATCGCCAATAGCCGCTGTTCGTCAGCTTAAGGCGCTGTCTCGGCGGATGGCCTCATTGACTCGTAGCCGGGCACGCCGGTTCGTGCTTGCATAGGTTGCTCCGCCTTCTCCGGCCAGGATTCGTCGGACTATTGCCACAGGTCACGGTGCGCCAGAACGATACGCCATGTGGGGATTTCTGATCGGTCTCTATCTCGCGATGATGATCTATCCATTCCTCGAGGAATGGCAGCAGCACCAGGCAGACAAGAGACGCCTCGCGAAAATGCGCGAGCACCATGCGAAGGGCCGTCGCTGGGACACGACCAAAGGGCAATCGGTGGATGAATAGAGGGGCTGAACTCAGCTGCCCGAACGGCGCTAGCGCGAGGAAACGATCAGGAGCGGGTGCACCGAATGACCCCGAGACCGCGCAAGCTGTTGCACAAAATCATCATCAGACCTTGAAACACTAAGCCAACCTGGAATCCTTTTGACTGTGTAGCCACGCGTGCCGTTAGGTCATCACCGCTGGGCCGAAGGAAAATTTGCCATGTTGGAAGCAGTTACCGCACTTTTTGGCGTCATGAGCGCCGCTATCTTTCTAGCACACGCCGTTGACGGATATCGGTCGCGCTAGCCGCTGCATCGCAAACTCCTTGCCTTCCGCTGTGCTAGCCGTCCGTCCCGTGATGGACCGAATTCAATGACAGGCCCCGAACTGCGACAGCTTCGCCAGGATCTCGGCGAGGCGATTGGCAGAGACATGTCGGTTGCCGATATGGCCAAGCTGTGCGGCC
>JAICLJ010000194.1 GCA_025927575.1 Bryobacteraceae bacterium
CCGGAACCATCTATTTCGTTTAGATGGCCGATAAAGCCGAGACCAGGTTCTTCGGTTGCCTCGACAAGCATTGCGCCCGCACCATCGCCGAACAGAATGCATGTAGTCCGATCCGTGTAATCGAGAATGCGCGACATCGTATCAGCGCCGATCACCAGCACCTTTCGATGCATTCCACTCATAACCATACTGGCTGCTGTCGTGAGGCCGAAAACAAATCCGGAACAGGCGGCGACCAAATCGAAACCCCAGGCGCCCGCCGCGCCAAGCCGATTCTGAACAAGGCACGCCGTCGCGGGAAATAGCATGTCCGGCGTGACCGTGCAAACAAGTATGGCGTCAAGATCGCTCGCGGCAATCCCCCGCTCCTCAAGAGCCGCTTGCGCGGCTTTCAAGGCCATATCGGAGGTGGCGGTCTCCGGATCGGCTATGTGCCTCTCGCGGATTCCTGTCCGTTCGACAATCCAGCGATCGTTGGTTTCGACCATTTTCGAAAGGTCGTCATTAGTCAGTAAGCGGGGCGGAACATACGACCCCAACGCGCTGATTTTAGCCCTTGGCAAATAAGCTCCTTAATTGGTGAATCCAAAATATCTAGTGTTACATTCGGATTGATGCAAGTCGAGGCAGCGTTGCTGTTCGAAACAGCCGAACAGATTTACGCACGAGTGTTCCAATATTTCCGGCCGCGCGCCGCGGTTCCTCGCATAAATATCGAGTATAAGAAATACGCAAACGCGGACAGCCGCATCAGCCTGACGGACGGCATCCTGCGGGTGCAAATTAGCGACATGCTGGAAGGCGCCCCGGCGCCGGTACAGGAGGCTCTGGCGCGCATTCTCATCGGAAAACTGTACCGCAAGGAGCCGGATGATCGCGCCATTGCGGTCTACCGCCGATATCTGAACCGCGCCGATGTGCGCCGCGTGCTGCACCTGATTAAGCAGGCACGCGGCCGGAAGCAGTTTCGAAGACCGGCTGGGAAGCACTACGATCTGCATCAACTGTTCGACGATCTGAACGTGCAGTTTTTTAGCGGACTAATGGCCGAACCGCAGCTCGGCTGGAGCATGCGTCCGAGCCACACAACCCTGGGACATTACGATCCTTCGCACAACGCGATTGTGTTGAGCCTGCTTCTGGATGCAGCGGATGCTCCCGAAATTGCAGTGCGGTACGTTCTTTACCACGAGATGCTGCACTTACGGCATCCCACGGTTCACAAAGCTGCGAGGCGCTGCGTTCACACCCCGGAATTCAAGGCAGACGAGCGGCTCTTTCCCGACTTTCAGGAAGCGAAAGCGGCATTGAAGAAATTCGTCGAGAGAAAACGCGGTTAGCGACCCACTGCCGGCCCGGAAACGCGGCGGCGAGAACTCGCGTGTTCGCCGCTCGTCGGCTACTTCCTGAAGTTCTGTGTGTAGGTATCGCGGGGCAAACCCAATTTAATAGCCCGTTGACGCAGTTGTTTTGCGGAATCGCGGTCCATCCATCCGCCGATTGCGACCAGATACGGAGACGCCCCGCCGCTCGGCGAGAACACTTCCGCTTGCAGCCCCGGCCGTTTGCTGTTGATGATGTGCGCGCGTTGTCTCGCGTCGGTCTCGCGAGCGTATGTGTAGATCACTACCCGCCAGTCGGACATCGCATTCGGAGGAGCCGGCCGCGCCGCCACCGCGTCGCTGGAGGACGCTGCGGGTGGCTGCGTAGACACAACCGGGGCAGATTTCCCGGAGGGCGCTGCCGGGTGAGGAGTTTCCGGCGTCTGGGTGGCGCGCTGCCGTCCCGCCATTTGAGCAGGCCCACCGTTCTTTGGAACAGAAGGACGGCTGATGAGATACCAGGCAATGCCAAAAACCGCAATCAACAAGACAATCGCGTAAATCCAAGTGGGACTCCAATGAATTGCTTGCCGTGCCACTATCCTGTGCGGCGATGCGGAATTGAGCGGCGGAAGCGGCCGAGTCACTTCGGGGCGCTCCGGGCGAACCGGCATCGCCGCCGCCATTGCCGAAGTATCCGGGCGCAGCGCTGTGCGCACCTGCGCGGCTTTCCAACGCCCGGCCACATCCGGTTCGAGGCACCCGGTAACAATTTCAACAAACGGCTTCGGCAGCCCGGACGTGTTGACCGGCGTTTCGGCAGTGGGAGCGCGCTGGGTCAACACCTCAAACAAAGTAGCGCCAAGCGCCCAAAAATCGGAGGCGGCCGACAATCCGCTCGTTGCCACCTCGGGAGCCTCGTACCCGTCGGGAAGCTTTCGGAGAGGCTCTCCAGGGAGTTGGATGCAATCGCTGGCGATCTTAATCGTTTCCCCTATGGCGAAGATGTTCTTCGGTTCAAGACCTGCATGAACGAAGCCATTGGAATGGACGTATTCAAAGGCGTTCACGGCGCTGCCGGCCACCTGTTCGGCCTCGTCCTTTTGCAATCCACGACCCTTGAGCACTGCCGCAAGCGTCTCATCCGTTGGTTCCATCACGGCGTAGACGACGGGAATCGATTCTATTTCGGCCGACGCAGCGTACAGCATTCGAACCAGATTCGGATGCCGAAGCTTCTGGACAGCTTGCCAGGATTCAAGCTGCTTTGCCGCTTCGTCCGGTTCGAGCGCGACGATCTTTAGAACGCCGGGACTCTGATCCTGCCCGATCGATTTTGCTATAAAAACAGCGAGATTGCCGGCGCTAAACTGACACTTCTCGAGGACGTACCGCGCGTCGAGAACTCGTCCTTCGAGTTCACTCCAAGACGGCGCCTTTGCATTCAATTCTGTGGACATCGTTTAAAAAACACCATCGTACGTATTATCAAGCTCAACCACTCCCGAAATAGGCCTCCACAGGAGACGCAAAAATCGGGGGAGAAGTATCTGGCGAGCTGATCCGATCGTTTCCTTCAGAAAGCGCTGCGGAACACGCCCTTATTTCTTTTTACCAGCAATCACATCGTCGGGGAGCGCGAACGCCAGCAACGCTGAACCGGAGGGCATCGTAATATATTGCTTTCCATCGATCTCGAACGTAATGGGAGATGTGGCGAGCCGGTTGCCGGTATTGATCTTCCAGAGTAATTCGCCCGTCTTAGCGTTAAAGGCCATCAGGTAGCCATCTTCATCTCCGGCGAACAACAGGTTGCCTGAAGTAGCAAGCGTCCCGGCCCACGGCGCCTGATACAGCTTATACGTCCACTTCGTTTCCGCCGTGAGCGGATCCATCGCAGTGACGCGCCCCCACTGGCGCTCTCCGGTTTCTCCGCGGAAAATGCTTCCCCAATAGCCTTTGCCTTCTTCGTAAACAGGCGGAGAAGAATAATAAATATCGCAGCCTTCCCGCACATTGAAGTAGAACAGGCCTGTATCGGGGCTGTACGATGGGGCCATCCAGTTTGTGGCGCCCGCCGATTGCGGGCAAACGCGCGTCCCTTCCGCGGAAGGCTCAACGCCGGGATTCTTCACGGGACGGCCTTTGTTATCGATCTTTTTCGCCCAGGTCTGCGTCGCGAACGGCTTCGCCATCAGAAATTCGCCCGTAACGCGATCTAGCACGTAGAAGAAAGCGTTCCGATTCGCCTGCACCAGCAGTTTGCGCGGCTTGCCATTCCAAGGCAGATCCAGAAGCATTGGCGTTTCGGTGGCGTCCCAGTCGTAGACATCGTGCGGCGTGAACTGAAAATGCCACTTGAGGGTTCCTGTGTCGCCGTCGAGGGCGACCACCGAATCGCTATAGAGATTGTCTCCGGGACGCACATCGCCGTAAAGATCCGGTCCCGGATTGCCGACGCCCCAGTAAACCGTATTCAGTTCAGCGTCGTAGGTACCGGTCATCCACGTCGGACCGCCCCCTTGCTTCCAGGAATCGCCGCCCCAGGTTTCGTTGCCCGGTTCACCCTTCGCTGGAATGCTCCAAAATCGCCAGGCGCGCTTACCGGTGGCGGCATCGTAAGCATCGATAAGCCCGCGATTTCCTTTTTCACCGCCCGACACGCCAACGACCACTTTGTCTTTGATAGCGAGAGGCGCCATACTCGCGCCATAAATTCCTTTCGCAGGGATGATCTCAGTATTCCAAAGAAGGCGGCCGTTTCGGGAATCGATCGCGACCAGATGCGCGTCGGGTGTAGCCATAAACAAGCGGCCGCCAAGCATCGCGAGTCCCCGGTTCAGGGTTCCGCAACAAGGCCGCGCGTCTTTAGGAATCGTGTATTTGAAACGCCATAGCTCACGCCCCGAGCGGGCGTCAACGGCGTACGCGCTCGTATTGTTAGCCGTGAAATACATGACTCCGCCGAAGACAATCGGAACGGTTTCGAACGCGCCAGGCACGCCGGTTTGGAAAATCCACTGAAGGCGTAGTTGGCCTACATTGGAATCATTGATCTGGTTGAGATCGCGATAGTGCGTCGCATGATAGTCGCCCCAGTACGTCAGCCATTCCTGGGGATGACTGGCGGCTTGCACAATCTTTTCGAAAGGAAGATCCGCCGCGCAAACGGCGCCCACAGAGAGGCCGCAGATAAGCGCGGCGCACCAGCCTTTGAGATTCAACGGACCTCCTTCGCGTGCTGTGTTTCCGCGTTCGCGTTCACCGGGCCGCGAAGACTGCTCAAATAAGCAAGCAGATTCTTGAGTTCTTCATCGCTGAACCGGTAAGGCGGCATGAGCGATGCCTTATCGACTATAAGTTGCTTAAGCTTCGTTTTATCGAAGGACCGGAACCGCTGGTCCGGCGTCCGTAACTGGAGTGTGAACGTGTCTTCGTTGACGCGAATTCCGGTGTAACGATGACCATCAGCTGTGATCGCCGCGACGCCCTGGAAGTCCTCCGGAATATCCGCGGAGGGATCGAGCACAGACTGCTTCAGGTAATCGTAAGAACGCGCGGCTCCGACGCGTGTCAGATTCGGACCGAACACGCTACCCTCGTTGCCGATCTCGTGACAGCCTGAGCAACCATGGGTCGCGTAGATTTTCGCGCCGGCCAGTTTGTCACCACCCGGATGAGCGGGAGCCGGACTTCCCTTCCGTAAGGACTGAATGTACTCGACGAGCGAGTGTAATTCATCCGGCGCGAACCGGAATTTGGGCATACCCGTACCGGGAATGCCGTTTCTAACAACCCGTTGAATGTCTTCATCGCGGTCGCCATTGGTCAACTGGCCGAGCAGGTTCGGACCCCGGCCGCCGGTCGCTGTTGCGCCGTGGCAGAACGCGCAATTACTGCGAAAGAGGCCGCGGCCTTTGGCTACGCCATCAGGCGCCGCTTGCGCGGCGGCGAAGGAAGGCACGAGAAGAGCGAGTACGAGGAGGGTGCGCACCGTGAATGAAGGGTCATTATATCCGGTGGGCATCTCGCAAACCCGGACACTGGACACTTACAACGCGGCTTCGAGTGTGGCTGCTAACCGCCCGGCAAATACTTCAACTTATCCGGATTGCGGATTCCGAATATCCGGGCGATGCGGTTGCCTTCGAACTCGAACGCCAGTACGCTATCGGCTTTGCCATCTAAAAGACTCAGCAGGCCCGGTTCGCCGTTCACCAGAACAGCGATTCGGGAGTAACGCCCTGCGTTTTTAGCGCCTAGTCCCCGAATAAGTCGTATGATGCGCTCTGCTCCATAGATCGGGTTGATAGTGGCGGCGACTTTGCCGCCGCCGTCGGAGTAGAGCACTGCATCGTCAGTCATTAAATCCAAAAGCGACTGCTCGTCGCCTGAAAGGATCGCTTCGGCGTAACGATCGACAAGTTCGGCCTTCGTCTTGAAATCCGCCGGCGTGCTTTTGGAAAGTTCACCGATGCGCGAACGGGTCCGCGAGAAAATTTGCCGGCAAGTCTGTTCCGACTTCCCGATCAATCCCGCGATGACAGCATAAGAGACATCGAAAACTTCACGAAGCAGAAACACGGCGCGTTCTTGCGGGCGCAGTTGCTCGAGCAGAAACAGGACTGCGATGGACAGATTCGACCGGGTGATCTGCTCTTGCTCCGGATTGCGGTACTCGACAAATGGCTCGGGAATCCAGGAGCCCACGTAGATTTCACGCTGATGCCGGGCCGAGCGCAAGCGGTCGAGAGCGAGATGCGTGACAACGGTGGTCAACCAGGCTTCCGGATTTCGGAGCGATTCCGGATCGATGCGCCCTAGCCGCAGAAAGGCATCCTGAACGATGTCCTCAGCATCCGCGCGAGTACCCAGCAGACCATAGGCCAGTTGCAACAGGCGGGGCCGTTGTTTTTCGAAAAGAGCCGTCCTTGAATCGATATCGAGCAAAGTGGTAGAAGTGGTTGCGCTTGAGTCCACAGAAATAATGATGCCGCTTAGGGCGATTTGTCACAACAAAGTGAGACACTCCGTCATGTGGGTAGAGACAAATTTTTATGGAACCAAGAATAGACTATTCCAAAGCTCCGGCCGGCGCATTGCAGGCAATGCAAGGTCTGGAGGGATATGTAAGAAAATCCGGTATCGAGAACTCGCTGCTGGAATTGATTAAAACGCGTGCGTCACAATTGAATGGATGCGCGTATTGCATTGATATGCATACAAAAGATGCGCGCGCCCAGGGCGAAACTGAGCAGAGACTGTACGCGCTTTCCGCGTGGCGCGAGACGCCGTTTTTCTCGGAGCGCGAGCGGGCCGCGCTCGAATGGGCCGAGGCGCTGACACTGATTTCGGAAACTCACGTACCTGACGAGATCTATGAACGGGTACGCCCGCACTTCACCGACGCGGAATTGATTAACCTGACGCTTGCCATTGTTGCGATTAACGGCTGGAACCGTATCGCAATCTCTTTCCGGGCTGTGCCGGGCACATATCAGGCGAAAACGAGCACCGCTGCGCAATCATAAGAACGCGGTCTAATTTCGCTGTCTATTGTAGGGGCGCGGCATGCCGCGCCCGCTTTTGGTTCCGCACATTTCGTTTCAGCTGCGCGATTTCGACCGGCGTCAAGTCGCGCCATTTTCCAATCATCAGGCCTTCGAGCGTCAGGCCGTCCAGTCGTGTTCGCACGAGTTTCAACACCCTGCTGCCGATCGCTTCGAGCATCCGCCGCACCTGTCTGTTCCGGCCTTCGCTAATGGTGATTTCGATGAATGTGTATTTGCCGGAGTTGCGGATGCGATTCACTTCAGCAGGACGCGTCGGGCCGTCCTTCAACTCGACGCCGCGCCGGAGTTGATCCAGATGATCGTCCGTAAGCAGGCTCGCTGCTTTGACGAGATAGGTTTTGGGGACCTTATGTTCAGGGTTGGTCAACGCTTCGGCGAGTTGTGTATCGTTCGTCAAGAGCAGGAGGCCGGATGTATCGAGATCCAGCCGGCCGACTTGCCCGACAAATTGATCCACGCCGGGAAGCAGATCGTACACGGTCGGGCGACCCTCAGGATCGCGATAAGTCGTTAAATAGCCTTTCGGCTTATATAGTAAGATGTAACGGCGCTGCGGACGCGACAGCGGCTTGTTGTCAAGAGTTACACTGTCACGCTCAAGGTCGACCCAGTGGTCGGGCGACTGGATCACCTTTCCGTTGACGCGGACACGGCTCGCTCCGATCCAGCTTCGCGCGTCCATACGCGAACCGAGGCCGGCTTTTGAGATGACGCGGTCCAGTGTTTTAAGCGGACGTTTCCTCTGCCCCGGCCGAAGGGCGGGTGCGGTGGAAGATTTGGACATAGCGCCTGATATCAGAGTAGAGGAACGCCGGTCGAGACATGCTGCGACCCTACAGCTTGATATAACTCAAGATTCACTGGATGCATCCTCTTGAGATTTATCTGGCCCACGTGCGTGTCATTCGCTCCTCCGGGCAGGCCGTTGACGAGACGTCATACTATCCGGCGCTGTAGAAATCTGCTGAACACCCTCGGCGAGCCGCTGAAGCCGCGCGTCCACTGCATCATCAACTGAAGAATCGCGGGGCCAGCCTGCCCGACGGCGGCCTTTTCACGCACGAACAGATTCAATCGAATCCCGACATCGGTTTTCTTGACGGAACTTTGTCCGTCCGCGGCGTGATCGAAGCGAAATCCACCAGCGATGATGCCTGGGTCGTCGCCGGAAGCGAACAGGTCAGCCGCTATCGTGGCAAGTACAAGCAGGTGCTCGTCACCAACTACCGCGATTTCGTGCTCGCCGGGCGCGATGCGCTGGGTTTGCCCGTCAAACTGGAAACCTACCGGCTCTCCTCCTCCGAAAAAGCATTTTGGAGCGCCGCTGCCCATCCAGACAAAGCCGCGCAAACCGTGGGCGACGGTTTTCTGGAGTTCTTGAAGCGGATGTTGCTTCAGACGGACGCGCTCGATGCCGTTGGGCGTATCGTCGAGACGCTGGCACGCACGGGACAACGAGAGAATACCTTAATCTTTGTCCTTGGTGATAACGGGGCAACCACGGAACGCCGGGCAGGCTTGAATCAGCAATACGCGACCGCCGGGTACAACACGCCCTTTCGCGGCTACAAATTCAGCACGTTCGATGGCGGCATGCATGTGCCGGGAGTGATGAACTGGCTCGGACATGTGCCGGCCGGCAATACAATCCACGAAATTGTCATGAGCGCCGACGTACTGCCTACCATCTGCCATCTCACCGGAGCTTCGTTACCGTCGGATCGCACGATTGACGGCAAAAATATCTGGCCCGTTGTGACTCAGGGAGCGCGTTCGCTCCACGAATATCTGTGCTGGTCGGAAGGTCCGCAGCTTGCCATTCTGCGCGGTCACTGGAAATTAGTATTGAACGGTGTCACCCACGACGGGACCCAAGATGGAAACAAGCCTCTGACCGGAGACGACGCGGTATTTCTCTCG
>JAICLJ010000269.1 GCA_025927575.1 Bryobacteraceae bacterium
AACGCCAATACCTTGCACGCTGTGCAACAACTTTATAAAGTTTGACCAGTTCATCGAAATGGCCGATGGTGTGGGAGCGGAAAAGATCGCCACTGGCCATTATGCACGAGTTTCCTGGAACACGGAGAGCGGGCGATATGAGATGCGCACTAGCATCGATTCATCAAAGGACCAGACGTACTTTCTCTGGGGGCTGACGCAACCGCAGCTTGCGCGCACTCTGTTTCCTCTGGGCGGAATGGTGAAGACGAACGTCCGCGAACTGGCTCGCGATTTGGGGCTGCCTGTTGCGGACAAGAATGACAGCCAGGAGATTTGCTTCGTTCCGAACGGCGACTATGCGGGTTTCATTGACGCCTATTTTCGTGAACAGGGCATTGAACCGCAGCAGACTCGCGGCCAGATTGTTTCGACCGACGGGCGGGTGCTCGGCGAGCACAGCGGTACGCATCACTTCACCGTGGGCCAGCGGCGCGGCCTGCGGATTGCGGCGGCCGAGCCGCTGTATGTGATCGAGACCGACCCAGCGGCTCAGCGCGTCATCGTGGGTCGGAACGAGCAATTGCTCAGGCGATCGCTGACCGCACGGGAAGTCAACTGGCTTTCTATCGCTCCGCTCTCGGCGCCCCGGCGGGCACAGATCAAAATTCGCAACAAGCATGTAGCTGCGCAAGCCACGCTGTTCCCGACAGATACGCCCGGACGGGTTGAGGCCCGTTTCGACGAACCGCAGCGCGCCGTGACACCTGGACAGGCGGCAGTTTTCTACGATGCCGATCTGGTGCTCGGCGGCGGCTGGATCGAGTAGGTCGTCGGTTACCCTGATTTCTTGGAGCAGCCCAAACCTTTATTCACGCGATGGCTCGAATACGCAATCGCGAGGGGCATGCTCGGCGGTCTGCGATTTCTGCCGCTTCCCCTAGCTCGCTTGTTTTCGAATTTTTGTGTCAAACTGCTTGACCTGTTGATTCCCAAGTTGCGGCGCGTTGCGCGGATTAATCTCGCATTCGCGCTACCTGAGTTGCCAGCGGATCATCGCGAGCATGTAATCAATGGCGTTTTCCGCGGTATCGCCCGCCTTTTACTCGCAATGAGCCGCTTTCCGGATATCGACAAAACAAACGTCGACCGCTGGATCCGTTATGAAGGCTTGGAACACTATCTGGCGGCGAAAGCGAAAGGCCGCGGCGTTCTGGTCGCGACGGCGCATCTCGGAAATTGGGAATTGAGCGCGTTCGCGCACGCCATCATGACAGAACCGATGAACGTGATGGTCCGGCCGCTCGATAATCCATACGTCGACCGTTTGGTGGAAACACGCCGCCAACTCTCCGGCAACCAACTGATCGTGAAGCGAGATTCCGCTCTGACCGTGGTCCGCGCTCTCAAGAATAATGAACCCGTCGGCATGTTGATCGATCAGAATACAACGGCAGCGGAAGGCGTATTTGTCGAATTTTTCGGCAAGCAAGCTTGCGCGAGCGTGGCGTTTGCCAAACTCGCGGCTCGCATTGGCTCGGCGGTGGTTCCGGGGTTTGCTTTCTGGCACGAAAGCGAACGCCGATACGTGCTGCGGTTCTATCCGGAAATTGAGATTTCAGGCGACGCGCAAGCCGATACGCAACGGATTCACGCGTTTTTCGAGGAAGTCATTCGTCAGTATCCCGACCAGTGGATGTGGATTCACCGGCGCTGGAAGACTCGTCCCGAAGGCGAGCCGCCGGTCTACTGAGCAGCCGCCGACGCAAACTCCGCGCCACGCAACGGCGGATTGAGAACTGGCCGTATCGTTTCGAGAAACACTCGGGCTACACGGGCCGAGTCGAACACAGCAGCGCGAGCCTGCCCGAGGCGAATCATTTGAGAGCGCAGCGCAGGATCGGAGGCTATCTTTTCGATCGCAGCCGCCCAAGCTTCCGGATCGTTTCCTTGAACCAAGCTGGCGTGCGGCACAACCTCAGGGATGGCCGAGGCATCGTTGGCAGCGATGGGCTTGCCTGCCGCCATGGCCTCAAGAAGGACGATGCCAAAACCTTCCTGGAGGCTTGGGAAGCAGAATATATCGGCATGCGCGTATTCCGCCGCAAGTTGTTCCCGGCTGACGTCGCCGAGGAATGTTACACAATCCTGCAAACCTAGTTTCACCGAAAGGGCGCGCCATTGCCGGTCGTTCGGACCATCCCCGACGATCCGTAATTCATAGCGTCCGCGGCGACGAAGAATGGACAGCGATCGGAAAAGCAGCGGCAGGTTCTTGCGCGGATAGAAGCGGCAGACGGTCAGCAGCCGGATGCCCGCTTGTGCCGCCCGCGGCGGAGCCTGTGCGAACAATCGAAGCCACTCGGCGAGATTAATCAATTCGGGGACAACCTTGGAATCCGCACGGCCATAATGGCGCTGGATGCGGCCCGCCGAATACCGGCTGGTCGTGATGACGAGAGAAGCAGAGCTAACGTGACGCTTCTCCCAGGCCGCCTGCAGACGAAGAGACGCGCGGCTCAGGCCGGCTTCAAACCGCAATTCGTCAGCAATCACGCCTTTGATGCAAGCAACATGCGGCGCCTTCTGGTTTCGAAGCAGGAAGCCATCGAGGTCGAAGCCGACAGTAGCGTCAAAATTAGAGAAATCCTGACGAGCAATGCTCCGGTTGAAAAGATATCTGCGCAATGTATATGGCTGGACGGCGGTGACGGGACTGCGGGTTTCAATGGTGACACCCAGCCCGCGCAATGCCTCTGCAAGCGTGACGATGCCGCTGTATGTTCCACTGCCCTGAATAAAGTTCAGCGGCGTCGAGGTAAGGAAACAAAGACGCACCGGTTTGTCTATTATGGCAGTCACATGCTTTCCCCATTGTTGGATGCTAACGCCCGCTTGACGGATGGCTCGCTACAATACGGATAGGTTCCCCTTCGAAACGTCAGATGCCTCAAGATTTACCGCGGCCAAAGGCAGTTTGTTTGCTCAGCGGCGGCCTCGACTCCTCCACATGCCTCGCGATTGCCCGGCACGAGGGATTCGAGTGCTACTGCCTGTCGTTCGATTACGGCCAGCGACATCGTATCGAGCTCGACGCCGCCGCGCGCATCGCCAAAAGCCTGGGCGCGCGCGAGCAGCGCGTGGCGCACATCGATCTGCGGATATTTGGAAAATCCGCCTTGACCGATGAGATTGAGGTACCCAAAGGCCGCGAAGCGCAGGAGATGAATCGGGGTATTCCGGTCACGTACGTCCCTGCCCGCAACGCCATTTTCCTGTCGTTCGCGCTCGCGTACTCCGAGGTTCTTGAAGCATCCGATGTCTTTATCGGCGTCAATGCAATCGACTATTCGGGCTATCCCGACTGCCGTCCAGAGTTTGTACACGCCTTCGAAACGATGGGCAACCTGGCGACGAAGGCAGGCGTGGAAGGGCGCACGCGGCTACAGATCCATATGCCGCTGATTTCGATGAGCAAGGCGGATATTGTTCGCAACGCCGTCGAACTAGGAGTCGACCTGAGCCTCACGCATTCGTGTTACGATCCTGATGCGCTGGGACGGTCCTGTGGCGAATGCGACTCGTGCATACTGCGGAAGAAAGGTTTTGCCGAAGCGGGCGTTCACGATCCGCTGGTTTATCGCGATACGGTCCTCCAGCCGTGACGATTTGCGGAATTTGACCTCAAGACACTGATTCCTTCTATGCGTTCGATATTTGTGTTTACCGCGAGCTTGGCCGCGATGTCTCTCTGCCTGGGCTGTTCGCGATCGGGGCATAGCGCTCTCGAAATTGTGGGCGGCCACACCGCCTCGGCTTTATCTCTTGTCACAGAGGCAAAGTTCGACCCAATCCCCGGCATGCCGCCGGTTACCGATCCGAACGACATGTATTCGCACGACCGTCCCGGCATGTTGAGCCCGGTGGTCAAAAACTTCCCGTCTCTCGTCTATGTGCCGAATACGAAGAGCAACTCCGTCGACGTGATCGATCCGAAGACCTACAAAGTAATCGCTTTCTTCAAAGTAGGGGACGAGCCGCAGCACGTGGTGCCATCCTGGGATTTAAAGCGGCTCTGGGTAACGCAGGACTTACAGGATCAGTTAACGTTGATCGATCCGGCCACCGGCAAAAAAGGTGAGACGATCCATGTTGACGATCCGTATAACATGTACTACACACCGGACGGCAAGTACGCCATCATCTGCGCCGAACGTGAGAAACGGCTCGATTTTCGCGATGCGCAAACGATGAAAGTGGTGCATCGATTGCCCGTGCCGTGCGAAGGCGTCAATCACATCGATTTCTCAATTGACGGCCGGTACTTGCTCGCAACCTGTGAATTTTCGGGCCAGTTATTGAAGGTGGACGTCGTCCATCAGAAGGTCATTGGCACCTTGAAGATGGATCCGCCTGGGATGCCCCAGGACGTAAAAGCCTCGCCGAACGGGAAAGTATTCTACGTGGCGAACATGGAAGCGAATGGCGTGCATCTTGTAGACGGCGATTCATTCAAACAGATCGGTTTTATCCACACCGGCAAAGGCGCCCATGGGTTGTATGTCAGCCGTGATTCGAAGTATCTGTACGTGACAAACCGCGGCGAGGGGTCCATTACGCTCATCAACTTCGCGAACCGGGAAATTGCAGCCAAGTGGCGGATTCCGGGCGGCGGGAGTCCCGACATGGGCGGCGTTTCGGCGGATGGGAAGGTTCTCTGGCTTTCGGGCCGTTATAACAGCGTGGTGTACGCACTCGATACGTCGGACGGACATCTGATTGCGAAGATCGGGGTGGGCAAGGGACCGCACGGGTTGTGTGTGTACCCGCAGCCGGGCCGGTATTCGCTAGGTCATACTGGAATTTTCAGGTAGAAATTGTGGCCGAAAACCAACCAGAACCGTGGCTACGAGGGCCGCTAGAAGACGTGCCCCTCCTTGTGATGCCGCTATTCTTCACGTTCGCTCAGGTCCGTGAAGACCTGGAGCGTCAGACGGAGGGCCTCACGACCGAGGATGTGTGGCGCCGGATTGGGAACATTGCTCCGCTTGGCTTTCACCTCCGACACATTCCGGGAAGCGTGGATCGTTTGTTGACCTATCTCGAAGAGCGAAGCCTTTCGGAAGAACAACTTCAATCCTTAAAGGACGAGCCGAC
>JAICLJ010000258.1 GCA_025927575.1 Bryobacteraceae bacterium
GGGCTCCACTGAACGAAAGAGCTTCAGGACAAAACGATCCGCGAAACGAATACGCGTCTTGAGAGATCCACATGGCGAAGTTTGAACTGCGAGAGGCTGTTGAAGGCCGGACATTTGCTTGCGGAACCAGCGGTTGTGCTGCCCCGTGAGAGTGCCGCGCTCGCCCGTGAATCGCTTCCGTTTATTGATGATGTCGAAAAGAATTTCGGCGAATTCCGAATCCTCTGAGGCTTCGCTCAAGATTAACGTTTCCGATCCAGCGCGAACGTTGGCGATGGCGCAGCCCGCGGGTTCCGCTTGCAGCGAAATCGGAATGGCGTACACTTCCGGATCTCCCTCCGTATACTCCAGTTGCAACAAAACGATATAGAAACGGCCGGGCGAAAGTGTGAGCAGCCCGTAATACGACGGACTGCGTACCTCCCGGTATCCGCCCAGGTACCACTGCTGCCTGGCGATGAAAGCGGCGAAAGCGCGCATCAGCACCAGCCGCGATTCATATTGCCAGATTAATTCCGGCGAGGAGACGACCACAAGCGGCAATTGATGTTCGAGGTCGGGTTCGCCGGAAGCGGTCACAATCTCTTCGCGAACGCGGCGGCGCTCAAGCGAAAACCAGAAAAACGAGCTTGGGCCCATCGCGAGGGGATATGGCTCTTCCGTGATGGGAGGGAATTCGGTTCGGCCGAACATTTCGACAGGCGTGAAATCCGCAAACTCGGAGAGATTCAAGGACACCGGCTGCGCAAAGCGGGACAGATTCGCCACAACCAGAATGGTTTCGTCCTGATACCGGCGAACAAACGCCATGATGCGGTGGTTTGCCGGCGCGAGGAATTCCAATGTGCCCCGGCCGAACGCCTTATATTGCTTTCGCATCGCAATGAGGCGCTTCGTCCAGCTCAGCAGCGACTGCGGATTGGTGCGCTGCGTCTCTACATTGATGGTTTCGTAATGATAAGCCGGATCGATATTAACGGGGAGGTATAGCTGCTGGGGGTTGGCGTAAGAAAAACCGGCGTTGCGATCGGGACTCCACTGCATCGGCGTGCGCATTCCATTTCGATCGCCGAGATAGATGTTGTCGCCCATGCCGATTTCGTCGCCGTAATAGATGACGGGGGTTCCAGGCAGTGCAAACAACATTCCGTTCATCAGTTCGATTCGCGGGCGATCGTTATCGAGCAGTGGGGCGAGGCGCCTCCGGATGCCCAGGTTGATGCGGCTGCGCTGATCGCTGGCGTACACGCGGTACATATAATCGCGCTCTTCGTCGGTCACCATTTCCAGGGTCAGTTCGTCGTGGTTGCGCAGAAACAATGCCCACTGGCAGTTCTCCGGAATGGCCGGAGTGCGGCGAAGAATTTCGACGATCGGAAAACGGTCCTCGAGACGCAGCGCCATAAACATGCGCGGCATGAGAGGAAAGTGGAACGCCATATGGCACGAGTTGCCATCTCCGAAATAGGCGACGGCATCCTCCGGCCACATATTGGCTTCGGCGAGCAGCATGCGATTGGGATAGTTTTCGTCCACATGCCGCCTCAGGTCCTTTAGAAACTCATGGGTTTCCGGCAGGTTCTCGCAGCTCGTGCCCTCGCGTTCATAGAGATACGGAATAGCATCCAAACGAAAGCCATCAACGCCCATGTCGGCCCAGTAATCGATGGTGCGGAATACGGCACGGCGGACCAACGGATTATCGAAATTGAGATCCGGCTGATGAGAATAGAAACGATGCCAGAAGTAGGCCTTCGCCACCGGGTCCCAGGTCCAGTTGGAAGCTTCGAAGTCCTTGAAAATAATCCTGGCGCCGGTATATTTATCGGGCGTGTCGCTCCAGACGTAGAAATCGCGCCAGCGCGACCCGGGAGCGGCGCGGCGGGAACGCTGAAACCAAGTGTGCTGGTCCGAAGTGTGGTTGATGACCAACTCGGTGATAACGCGGAGACCTCGGCGGTGAGCCTCTTTCATGAACGCCTGGAAATCGCGCAGGTTTCCATATGCCGAATGGACGTCGCGGAAATCGGCGATGTCGTATCCATCGTCCTTCCAAGGCGACGGGAAGAACGGCAGCAGCCAGATTGCCGTGACGCCTAGATCTTCCAGGTAATCGAGCTTCTCGGTGAGGCCCCGGAAATCGCCCATGCCATTTGCATCACTGTCGCTAAAAGCGCGGGCATGGAGTTCATAGAGAATGGCATCTTTGTACCAGAGCGAATCGCCTTCAAGTACGTTCTTGAGCGCCTTTTTCTGCATTAGATCGTAGTTCTCCGAGTTTCGACAAGAAATTCCGGACGGCGTCGAGATCGGGCGCCGAATAGGCTGCGTACGACTCTGCAGCTTCACCTACCCGAATGGTGATTCCGTCGGCCAACAAGAAAAACGCATCCTCGTCCGTTGCGTCGTCCCCAATGTAAATCGGAAGAGCGCCGGGCGGGAGAACCCGATCGAGTATCCATTGCACGGCGTGACCTTTGTGCCAATCGATTGCAGGACGGACCTCCACCACCATTTTGCCGTCGCGGCATGAAAATGATCGGGATCGCTCCACTGTCTGCTGGACCGTATGCCGCACCCATTCGCGCAACGCTTCGTTGACCTGCCGGTAATGGACGCTTGCGCTGAGTCCTTTCTGCTCAATCAAAGTCCCATCGGTTCCACTAAGCGCCAGTTCCAGTTGCAGGATCAGAGCACGAAGTTCCAGACGCAGGCTTTCGGCCTGCGGTTCCCGGAAGCATACGGTGTCGCTTTCGATCTCAAGCCCGTGGTTTCCCGCATAGATGACACCGGCCACTCCCGCTCGAGTGCGTACATCGTCGATTGATCGCCCGCTGACAATGGACACGTGTACATCCTCGCGGGCCGCCATGTGTCCGATGATTTCGCGAATTTCAGGATCGATCTCCGCAAGCAGAGGGGTTTCGGCAATCGGCGACACGGTTCCATCAAAATCTAAAAACAAGCCAATAGAAGAGGCCGACCGCACCCGCTGCTGCCAGCTTTCCGGCTTCACATCCAGAGGCTGAGGATGCCTCGCCCGCTTAGTTCCAGTCATTCATCCGCCTCCAGGCTCTCTACGCTCTCCCCATTCTCCATGCGATCCGGGAATTCCAACCTCGTCAGCGCCGTCAGGAATCGTCCCGCCCATGCATAGATGTTATTCGTTTCCACTTCCTCTCTTAGCCGGCGCATTCGCCGCATCCGTTCCTCGCGCGGCATTTCCAAAGCCCGTTTGTAAGCAGATGCCGTTTCCTCGATAGAGAACGGGTTGATGAGGATGGCATCTCTTAGCTCGCGCGCCGCACCCGTGAACCGGCTCAGTACGAGCGCTCCATCTCCGTCGACACGGCTCGCGACGAACTCCTTGGCGACCAGATTCATGCCGTCGTGCAGGGATGTAACTGCGCAAAAATCCGCCAGACGGTGAAGGGCAATCATTTCCGCCTGCGAAAATTGGCGTTTAAAGATGGTAATGGGGCGCCACTCGTCCGTTCCCCAGCGCCGGTTCACAAATTCGGCAAGTTGATCCACCTCGCGCTCGACTTCATGGTACGCGGGGACGCTCGATCGGCTGGGCACTCCGATCTGAGCAAACATCAGGCGCTCGCGATATTCGGGACACTCCTCGAAAAGAACATCCAGGGCGCGAATCCGGTCGGGAATTCCTTTGGTGTAATCGAGCCGGTCGATGCCGATTCCCAGCGCTTTGCCGTTGAGGCCGATGCGTTTGCGCCAGCAGTTCATGTGATTCTCAACTTCGGCCGTCTGGCTGATCGCCGTGTAAGCATCGAAGTCGATACTGATGGGGAACGGCCGAACGAGGGTTCGCTTCCCTCTGTGTAACACTTCCGAAACGGATGGGTCGACCAGCGCTTCGATTCCTCGATCGACGGTATCGAGAAAATTCTGGCAATGGTGCCGCAGATGGAAGCCCAAAAGGTCATTCCCCAGCAAGCCGTCAAGCAATTCCTCCTTCCAGGGGAAAGAACGAAAAACCTCACGATTGGGCCAGGGAATATGCCAGAATTGCGCAACAATCAGATTCGCGTTCGCCTCGCTCAACATCCTGGGCAGCAGGCCGAAATGATAGTCCTGAATAAAAACAAAAGTGGGCTGATCGGCAGCCTCTTCAAGCACCGCGTTCGCGAATATCTGATTCACCTCGCGGTACTGGTCCCAATCCCGGCGCTCAAAGTAAGGGCGTGTAAAGGCCACGTGGCATAAAGGCCACAGTCCTTGGTTTGAAAGACCGTAATAGTAGCCTTGAAGCTGCTCCTTGGTCAGCCAGACACGCCGGAGCGTGAACTGCGGGTTGCCTTCGGGAACCTCAACGTGGTCATGGCTGTCCACGACGGCACGGTCCGCATCGGCGCTGCCGTGGGCAATCCAAAGACCACCGCAGGCGCGCATCACAGGCTCCAAAGCGGTTGACATTCCACCCGCCGGACGTGCACTTTCAATGCGGCCATCGGCCGTATAGCGGTGCTGATAGGGCTCCCGGTTCGATACGACAATCAGGCGATACCCTTCTAGCCCCGACTGTATGAACTTGTGCAGGACAGCATTCGTCCATACCTTAAGCATTAAACTCCTTTCATCTCTGTATGATATACGCCTCGTAGACGCAGAACGGCGCAAGATTACTGCAAGCTGTTATTCGCCGTGGGCGCGGAACCTAATGGACCCAAACGGTCGAACGCCAGCCGGTGGAGAGGAGCCGGCTCGGGATCTCCAGCTACGCCAAGGATCGATTATTCCGGCATAGGCGCAGGCGTGACTTGATTTAGGGCAAACGACGCCTAACGCAGCGGGCTGGGTCGGTGTACTTATTCTTTCAACTTGCGGAAGGCATCGAGCGCGATTTCGAGTGTTTCGCGCGAGTGGGCAGCGGTGACACAGAGGCGCAGGCGCGCGGAGCCCAGAGGCACGGCCGGAAACAGGACCGGCGAGACGAATACCCCGAGATCGCGGAGGCGCCGCGCCAGGAACGCCGCGGCGGGGTCGTCTCCCAGGATGATGGGAATGATGGGCGTCTCCGATAATCCGACGTCGTAGCCCAAAGACCGGAGGCCATCGCGAAGAAAATCGGAACTGAGCCTCAGGCACTCCAACCGCTCGGGCTGAGCTTGCAGAATCTTCAATCCAGCGAGGGCGGCTCCAGCGGCTGGCGGGCAGAGCGCGGCGGAAAAAACATAAGGGGAAGCAGCGTGCTGCAGGAAGATGCCGAGTTCCTCGGAGGTTGCGATATAGCCGCCCGTGGAGGGAATAGCTTTCGCCATGGATCCGGTCCAAAGGTCGATATCGTTGAGAGGAACATCGAAATATTGATCTGTGCCACGGCCAGTCGCGCCGATGACTCCGAGCGCGTGCGAGTCATCCACCATCAGGAAGCAACCGAACTCTTTCTTTATCCCGATAATTTCCGGCAGGCGGCAAATGTCGCCGTCCATGGAATATACGCCGTCCACGACGATGAGCGTGCGGTTGGCCGGAGCGCCCGAACGAAGCTCCTGGCGCAGCGATTCCATATCGTTGTGACGAAAACGCTGCAGCGATACTCCCGCGAGATGGCAGGCATCCACGAGGCTGCGGTGCGAA
>JAICLJ010000094.1 GCA_025927575.1 Bryobacteraceae bacterium
ACTCCAGCTTGCGCCCCGCCCAACGACCCGACCGAAGGTTTTCAGGGTCCATGGGCAGCGCTGTGCAAGGCTCGCACCCGATACTCGTGTAGCCCTGCTCGTAGAGCGGCAGCAGCGGAATGTTTTGCTCTTTCGCGAAAGTCCAGACTTCCTGGTCCGTCCATGTGGCAAGCGGGCTGATTTTGCGGAGTGTTTTGCCGCTCGGCAGCGGAAAGACGTCGGCGGCCTGCAGGTTTGCCCGGGTTGGCGATTGCACGCGGCGCAAGCCGGTGAACCACACATCGTAATCCGCCAATGCTCGAAACAGGGGCTCTACTTTGCGCAATTTGCAGCAACGGTCGGGGGCGCTTTGATACAAGAGGCCGAACTCCGTCTCTTGCTCGGCCACGGTCTTTTCGGGCATAACATTGACCAAATTCAACGCATAGCGTTGCGTCATCTCATCCCGATAACGATAGACATCCGCGAAGTGGTAGCCGGTTTCGAGGAACAACACCGGAACATCCGGAATCTGTTCCCGCACCAGCGACAGCACCACCATGTCTTCCGCCTGGAAGCTACAGGTGAAGCACGCGGGCGCTTTCCTGCTGAGCGAATCGGCAATTAGTTCTCTTGCTTCCGTCAGTTTGTCGGTCAACATCGGTAAGGTATCCAGCTACTTTCAGATTCCGGCGCTTTCGCTCCAGGATTGCCCGCCCAAAAGGATCTGCAGGCGTTCCAGCAAGTGATAGATTGTCTCGACTGCCAGGTCGTCGTCGTCAGGCAAATCGTTCAGCTCGCGCGTGACGTTTCCGTCGAACGTTTGGAGGAAGAAGTCTCCACCGTTGTCGCCGGCCACAACCACCAGTAGTCCGGCATTTTTGAGCGCGCCGCGTAGCGATTCGCTCCAGTTTTCCAGAACCAGCACCGTCGAGCCGCGATCAAATAGGCGCCGCTCGAGGCGTTCCACCAGATCCACCCGGTTTCCGAGGTGAATGACGGCGCCGCGATGGCCGTAGCGGGCTGTCCGCTCGCCTACGGTGACCGATCCGGATTTGAGATGCTCCGCGTCATTTCTAGACCGGACATGGGCTTCCTCAACTGCGCCGGTGATCATGCCGGCCGCGACCGTCGCGTTGGTGATGGGATCGATGAGTATGAAGCTGCCCGTTCCGCGATTGCGCCGGTAATTATCGAAATAAATCGGCCTTGCCGCTTCGATACGCAGGGATCCGATCGAGTTCATTTCCAGAGTGTCCGCGGATTCGTGATCGAGCGTATTGATGTTCAAGCGGTAATGAATCGTCTTGACTTCCACCCATTGCTGTTGAGACGTATGTTTCAACCGGTATCGCTTTTGCGGATCGAGCGGCTGCTCATCGAACCAGACAACTGTCGAATCGAATACTCGCGAGACCGCCGGGACAGCTTTTTCCGACGAAATCTGATCTCCGCGGACGATGTCGATTTCATCTTCGAGCGTCAGCGTGACAGACTGCGGCGCGCGCGCTTCGCTCAGTTCGCCATCGAACGTGACAATGCTTTTGACATGTGTCGTCCGGCCGGAAGGAATGATGGTCACGGGATCGCCCGGGCGAACAGCGCCCGAAGCGATCTGTCCGGCGTAGCCGCGGAAATCGAGATCCGGCCGGACAATTCGCTGCACGGGCAGGCGGAATAAGGCATGCTCGGCGCGCGGACCTGCCGGCACGGATTCCAGATGCTCCAGCAGCGTTGCGCCGTGAAACCATGGCGTGTTCTTTCCCCGGATGACGACATTGTCTCCGGCCAGCGCGCTGATTGGGATGAAATATGGCTCAATCGATTGGAATTGCGAAAGAAATTGACGGAAATCGGTCTCGATCGTATTAAAGACGCCCTCGTCGTAATCGACAAGATCCATCTTGTTTACGGCGATTACGAGGTGCTGAAGCCCCAAAAGTGAAGAGATATAAGCGTGCCGCCGCGATTGCGGCAGCAAGCCCTTGCGGGCGTCGACGAGAATGATTGCGAGTTCCGCCGTCGAAGCGCCTGTCACCATGTTGCGCGTATACTGCTCGTGTCCGGGTGTATCCGCTATGATGAATTTGCGTTTCGGAGTGGCGAAATAGCGATAGGCGACGTCGATGGTGATGCCTTGTTCGCGTTCGGCGCGAAGTCCATCCGTTAGCAGCGAAAAATCAATCGGACCCGCATTCCGGCCTGCCGAGGCCTTCGTCACCGATTCAATCTGATCTTCAAAAACGTTGCGCGAATCATAAAGCAGCCGTCCAATCATCGTGGACTTGCCGTCATCGACGCTGCCGGCTGTCGTGAATCGCAGAAGGTCTTTCGCTTCTTCGGCGGCCAGAAATTCATCAAACGATGCTTCAGGCGCGTTCATTGTCGCAGTCGCCATCAAAAATAACCTTCTTGCTTTTTCAGCTCCATTGAACCATCCGTATCGAAGTCAATCACGCGATTCTGCCGCTCGGAACGTCGTGTCGTGAACAACTCTTCGATGATCTTCGGCACCGTATCGGCGTCAGAGTAAATTGCGCCGGTACAGGGACTGCATCCGAGCGAGCGCATCCGGCACCGCACCATCTTGGGCTGTTCGCCCGGCAGGCGCGGGATAAACGGCTGCTCCGTCGAAATGAGCGAATCGCCCCGGACGAGCATCGGGCGCTCTTTCGCGAAATACAAGGGAACGATTGGGATATTCTCGACATGAATGTATTGCCAAACATCGAGTTCCGTCCAGTTGGAGAGGGGAAAGACGCGCAGGCTCTCGCCTGGGTCGATTCGTGTGTTGTACAAATTCCACAATTCTGGTCGTTGATTGCGGGGATTCCACTGCCCTTTGATGTCGCGGAACGAAAAAATGCGCTCCTTGGCGCGGGAACGCTCTTCGTCGCGGCGCGCTCCGCCGATTGCGGCATCGAAGCCGCCTTCTCGCAACCCATCGAGCAATGATTGTGTTTTCAAAGCGCCGCAGCAACGCTGGGTTCCCCACGCGAATGGCATTGCGCCGTCTTCGAGCGCCTTCCAGTTCGTGTGAACGATCAACTTCAGTCCCAGTTCCGCGGTGTACCTGTCACGGAACTCGATCATTTCGCGGAATTTGAAACTGGTGTCGATGTGCAGAAGCGGAAAAGGAATCGGGCCAGGATAGAATGCCTTCTGAGCGAGCCTGAGCAGCACCGAAGAGTCTTTCCCAATCGAGTAGAGAAGTACCGGCCGCTGGCATTCAGCCGCAACTTCCCGGAAAATATGAATGCTTTCCGCCTCGAGCAATTGGAGGTGGTTCAACCGTAGCATCGTACCCGCAATTTTAGCATAAAGTCTCATCTCCTATAGGGAAATAGGGATTGTAGTTGCCTCCCGTTCTCATTCCATTCTTTCGCGGCTGGATCGAGGAAAGCCGCTCGAAACGCCGATTCCAGCCCGCAGAACGAAAAATGGCAGCGTCCGTTCTCTTGCGTTCGCTACTCTCCGTTATCGTTCCTTTGGGAAGGCCACCGTCTGCCTCGGACAATGGCGAAAACGGAGGCGTCTCGTCCAGTTCCGCGCGGTCCTCAGTACGAGTCCGTCGTTTGTCCGGCCTGCGAGTATTCCATAAAAGCGGGAACAGGCCTCGAAGCGCGTCGCCGGCGCTCCTTACAAAAGTCTTCTACATTAATCTCTCGACAAGCCTTGACAGAGGGAGTTACAGTCAATAGCAAATGCAGCTCGCCATACCGGCTAAATAGCTGGTACTAGTACGAATTAGTGATAACAATCGGGACGGTTGTCTAGACAGGTAACTGCAACCGCATGCCCGACAATGTTGTCCGACTATCCGATTAAGTGAAAGGACGCATACCGAAAAGCGAGTAATAACTAAATTGGGGCTGGCAGCATCAATGATCAGATGAAACAGGTGAAAGCGATTGCTGGCATTTCGTTGTAAGCAGCAGCCGCGGAAATGTAAAGCATATCGCGCGGTCCGCCACCAACCTAAGCCAGGCCAATTGTTGCAATCGGTCAAGCGCTTCAACGGTTGCTATCGTGTCAGTACAGAAAGGAACAAATATGGACGAGTTAGTCAAGAGCGTTGCCGATAGAGTCGGCATTAGTGAGGATCAAGCGAAGAGGGCAGTCGACATTGTAGTCGGCTTTCTCAAACAACGGTTGCCGGGTTCAGTTTCGGGCCAATTAGATAGCCTGCTGGCCGGCGGCTCTGCCACCGAGGCGGCAAAAGGTCTCGGCAGTAAGCTTGGCTTGTAAATTAAAACCTAAGAAGCGATAGGGCCGGCGAAGGCTGAGCGTGAGATTCAGGAGAATTTATCAGGCGGTCGGCCTTCCCCCTTGAAGCCAAAAGACCTAACCGCAGAACGGTTTCCTGCCAATTCGATCGTCTTTCCCGAGGTTGAAGCGGAGAAGGGGTTACGACTCAACCTTCAATATAGCGGAGCTTTTATCTAGGAATAAGTTCAAGGAGATATTTAATGTCACTTATGAGATTTGCGGCAGCGCTGCCATGCCTTATCGCGCTCACCAGCCTCCATTTATACGGACAATCGACAGCCGGCAGTTCCAGTCTTCAGCAAGACGTGCTGATATTCACAAATGGAGAAAAATTGATTGGACATCTGGAGAGCGCAACAGGCAAGTCCGTGGTGTTCAAAAGCGATATGGCTGGAGAAGTGACGGTGGATTGGAGCAACATCCAGGAACTTCATTCTTCTCAGAAATTCGCCGCTATTTCAAAAGGCACAAGGCTGCGTAATAGGCAGGATGCGTCAAGAGTGCCGCAAGGCACTCTTGCGGTGACGAGTCAGCAAATCCAGGTCAGTTCGAGTGGACAGGCCTCGCCGGTAACGGTGCCCGTCGGCAATGTTGGAAATCTTGTAGAGGAGGGAGCTTTCCAGAAGGCATTTGAACGTTCCAGCTTTCTTCACGGCTGGAAGGGCGGCGCGACTGGAGGTATCTCATTGACCGAAGCTACGCAAAAAAGCCAAACGTTCACAGGAGCCTTGAATTTGACGCGATCGGTTCCAGGCGTCGACTGGCTCGATGTGCGCAGCCGCACGCTATTCGACCTGAATGAGGCATATGGAAAAATATCACAACCAGGTACACCGAGTGTGAAGACCTCTCTGTTTCACGCCGGAGTGGAACAGGACCGGTATCTTTCGCCCAGACTGTTTGCCTTTGTCCACGCGATGTTCGACCACAGCTTTTCGCAAGGACTCGACCTGCAGCAAACCTATGGCGGTGGTCTTGGCCTCGTCGTTTTCAAGAGAACCCAAGACGAATTGGACTTCAAAGCTAGCGCGGACTACATCAATCAGCGGTATGCCGGGAACCCCGCTGCGACGCCGGCAGTGCTTAGTCGAAGCGTATCGCTGTTCGGCACAACTTTCAGCGAAACATATGACCGGACGTTTGTCCACGGTATTTTTCTGAACCAACAAGCCGGAATTACGCCAACCTGGAACAGCCTGGACGATTATTCGGCCTTTGCCAGCGCCGCGCTAACGTTTCCGGTGTATCATCGATTCGGTCTAACCTTGGGCGCTCTGGACAATTTCCTGAACAATCCTCCTCCGACATTCAAGAAAAACTCGTTCCAGCTCACTGCCGGCGCGACCTACTCATTTCAATAATGTCATTGCGTAGCAACTTCAATTTAAGACGAAGAAAGGCACTTACCTATGAAGGGTTTTAAAAAGTTTCTGATGCGCGGCAATGTGATCGACCTGGCGGTTGCCGTCGTGATGGGCGTGGCGTTCGGAGCGGTTGTCACCGAATTGGTGAAGGACCTGATTACGCCGTTGATCGCGGCGATAGTGGGGAAACCCGATTTCTCAGCGATCCAATTCACCGTCAATAACAGCAAGTTCCTGATCGGAGACTTCATTAATGCTTTGGTCTCGTTCATCCTGATCGGCATCGCCGTCTACTTTTTCGTCGTGTTGCCCATGAATTCCTTGATGGCGCGCATGCACCGCGGCGAGGTACCGCCCGATCCAACCGTGAAGAAGTGTCCGGAGTGCCTGAGCGATGTGCCGATCGCGGCGCGCCGTTGCGCCTTCTGCACCTCACCCCTGGAATTGACCGCAGGACGTTAGTTGTTCGAGCGAGAGTTGTGCGCGTTCGTCCCTGCGTTGCAGGTCCTCTAGCTGGCAAGGGCCGAACGGCCTTATTTGTTTCCGAATGGAACCTGAGCCGTAATTTGTATTCCGAAGCCTTCGAGCCCGACTACCTTGCGCGGATGGTTGGTCAGCAGGTGTATGGTAGTCAACCCGAGGTCGGACAGAATCTGCGCGCCAAGGCCGCTTTCGTGCTGGATTGGCGGGTGGCCTTTTGCCGGCACGAATACCGTCTGGCTGGCGCCGTGTGAAACCAGCCGGTGCTCGCCTTCCTGCCAAACCGCTTGTAATCCGGGGCCGGTCTGGTGAAGGTAGAGAAAAACTCCGGTGCCCACTTCGCTGATACGCTCGAGCGCGGCCGGAATCAGTTCGTAACAATCGCAATCGAGCGATCCAAAGGCATCGCCGTAAACGCAATGTGAGTGTACCCGTACCAAAACATCTTCCTTCCCGCTGATATCGCCGCGGGTGAGGACCAGGTGGCATTCATTGTCGATCTGGTTGGTGTAGCGGACCGTCCGGAATTCCCCGAACCTGGTGCGGATGGACCCTTCGCCGTCGCGTTTGACAAATTGCTCCGTCTGCATGCGATAGCGGATCATCTCCGCCACCGAGATCATCTTCAATTTGTGTTTCCGGCAGAAGTCGATCAGTTGCGGCACCCGGGCCATGGTGCCGTCCGCGTTCATGATTTCGCAGATCACGCCGCCTGGGCGCAATCCCGCGAGCCGTGCGAGATCGACGGCCGCCTCGGTTTGCCCGGTCCGCATCAGGACACCGCCGGCTTTGGCTTTCAGCGGAAAGACATGTCCAGGCCGCGCGAGATCGTGTGGGCGGGATTCGGGACGCATCGCAACCTGGATGGTCTTTGCGCGATCGAACGCGGAAATGCCCGTGGTGATTCCTTCGGCCGCATCCACAGCTTCGCAGAATGCCGTGCCGAAGCGCGCCGTGTTTATGGGCGACATCGGCTGAAGACCGAGCTGATCGCAGATCTCCGCGGACAGCGCAAGACAAATCAGGCCACGTCCATACGTGGCCATGAAGTTGATGATTTCGGGAGTGATCTTTTCCGCCGCAACCGTCAGGTCGCCTTCATTTTCGCGGTCCTCGTCATCGATGATGATGAGGACTTTACCGGCGCGGAAATCCTCGATCGCCTCCGCGATGGAAGCAAAGCACATTTCGTCTGTTTTTATGCCACGGCGGCGGCGCCGTATTTTGTCTGCCACGGCTTCGCGCCCTTGAGGGCGTTGTTCACTGCGGTGATATTTTTGACGCCTTCGTCGTTGAGCCAGTCTTCGAGCGCCTTCACGCCCTGCTTCGCGTAAACCGGAACGCCGTTCTTCCACGTGGCGCGGCCGCAAAGCACGCCTGAATAATCCGCGCCGGCTTCGGCAGCCATATTCAGCGATTCGACAAATTGATCGTTGTCGACGCCCGCGCTCAAATAGATAAACGGCTTCTTCGCCACCTCGGAACCCTTGCGATAGAAGTCGAGTGCCTCCTTGCGCGTATAGGCAGTCTGCCCTTTGTAGACGCTACTGCCCTCGACGAACTGGGCGTTCACCGGCACCTCGGCTTTCAGTATGTCGACATGATATTGCGGTTTCGAGAATTCTTCCATCGACTTCAGAACCACCTCAGGCTTGCTCTTGGCGTATTCGAAGCCCTTCTCGTCGCCGCCCTTGGGGTCGTACCCGACGAACTCGAGGAAGAACGGAATCTCGTGAAATGTGCATTCCGCGCCTACGCGCTCGAGGAAAGCATACTTGATATCGTTCACGTCCGGGTTTTCGAAGGGCGTGTAATACAGGAGGACCTTAATCGCGTCCGCCCCCTGATCGACGAGGCGCTTTACCGATTCGTGCGGAAGCAGATCCGGCAAGCGGCCGGGCTTCGTATTGTCGTAGCCGCTTTCTTCATAGGCGAGCAGGAGGCCTGCGTTGCGGGCTCGGGCTTTGGCGGCTGGGAGGCCGTACTCGGGATCGAGAAGGATTGCGCTTGCATGAGGAGTGAGCGCCTTTGAGACGGAGGCTTTGAATTCCTGCATCATCTCGTCGGTAATTTCGTTCTGCGAAACGCCTTTGCCCGCCGCAATCATCTTGCGCAGGCTGCCGCGTTGATCCATCGCGGCCGCGGCGATGACGCCCCGCTTGTCGGCAAGAGCGTTTAAATGCTTGATCTTGCCATCGGAAAGCTTCATGGAATCTCCTGAACTATGGGTGAGTGTTCGCATTCAGTATATCGAAACGCCGTATTCTCAAAGGATTCGCACCGGCGGGTGCGCGGCTGGACCGGTTCTGTGAATAATTGGTGAGGAGCTTCCAGTGAAGACACTTGTATTTTTAGTTCTTGCCGGCGCGCTCGCGACGCCTCTCTTTTCCGGCCAGCCCAGCCAGAAAGCGCCGGTGCCGCCGTATCTCAGCGAGGCCGAGGCCAAAAAGCCGCTGCCTCCCACGCAGTCGCCGTCCAATTTTACCGATCCGCAAGCTGTGCGGGCCTATAAGATCGCGAAAGAGATTCCCATGGTGCTCGCGCAGCAGCCTTGCTATTGCTGGTGCAGTCGCGGCGGGCATCGAAGTCTGCACGATTGCTACGTCGATACGCACGGCGAACACTGCGATATCTGCCAGAAAGAAGCATTCCTTGCGGACAAAATGCACAAACAAGGAAAGAGCGCGGCTGACATTCGCGCCGCCATCGAGCGGGGCGACTGGACCAACGTCGAGTAGCCTTCCCAAACCGGAAAAGCTTACTCTCGCCGCGCGGGTGTTCCGCCATCTGAACCGAAGGCGCGGCATACTTCGTTCCGGGAGCGCGTTGCTGATCTTGCTGCTGGTGAGCGGCGTATTGACGACGGTAGCCGGCGCGGCGGACCTGGAACAGCACTTTCGCGCCGGGCAAGCCGCCATGCAATCCGGCAATTCAGCAGCCGCCGTGAAGGAGTTTCAGGCTGTACTCACGCTCGATCCCACAATGGTCGAAGCGCGCGTGAATCTGGGCCTTGCCTATCATCTCGCGGGCGAGTACCGGCGTGCCGTCGATCAACTCGTGTTGTCCCGCAAAGCGCGCCGGGATATCGCGGGCGCCAACATCGTACTCGGGAACGATTACCTGAAGCTCGGGGAACCTGCAAAAGCCGTCGCTCCGCTCGAAGACGTGCTGAAGGCCGATCCCAACAACTGGCAAGCGGCGAGGCTGCTTCGCGAGGCTTTCGTCAATTCAGGCGATTACCGCCAGGCCACGCTGTTCGCTCGCAAGGTGTTCCAACAAGCGGGCGGCGCAAGCGCCGAGAGTTGGTACGCGCTTGGCGAGACCTATCTGGATATGTCCAAGCGGCTCGGCGTGCGATTAAATTTGCAGTTCTCGCATACCGCCTGGAACGAACGTCTGACCGGCGATATCTATTTTGATAAACCGGACCTGCTGCCCACCGTTCTGAAGCGTTATCGCGCGGCTGTTGCCGAAGCGGGGAACGTCCCCGGGTTTCACTGGCGCCTCGGATTTGCGCTGTTGCGTAGCGGCAAAGCATCCGAAGCCGTTCAGGAATTTGAATCGGAGCTGAAAATTGACCCGGCGTCGGTAGAAGCTCGCATCGGCCTTGCCGCCATAGCCATTCAAAAGCGCGAGATCAACGATGCCTTGCAAGAGCTTGAGTTGGCGATCGCTGGGGGCGATCCCCTTGGGCGGGCGGATCTTGACTGGCTGGCGAGGGTTCTGCCTATCGAGTGGGCGAAGTCCACCGAGCCCGCTGCGCTGCCCGATTCTCCAGCCGGGCGTCTCCTGCGAGCGGCGCTTTATCAGGCGCGTGGTGAAGCCGCAAAAGCGGCAGCCGAGTTCGCGGCGATATCGCCGGCTCCGCGGGCGCCCGCCACCGAACGCATGTGCCAGGTCCATCCGGGCAGAACCTGTGTTTCCCTCTTGGAGAAGCGGCCGGCAACCGGGCCGAACCACATTTTGCTGGGCCAGGCCTATTTCCATGCAGGTCAGTACGAAAAAGCGGCCGAGACATTCTCCGCCGCATTCCAGCCGCGCGCGCCCGAGCCCCAGGCGATGTACTGGTTAATCCGAACCTATCTTGCGCTCTCCGAAAACTGTTTTCAGAAACTCCTGACGAAGCACAGCGATTCCTGGCTGACGTATAAGCTCCGCGCCGAATATGACGAAGTGCGTGAGAATCGTGCGGATGCCATCAAGAATTACAAGCTGGCGATCGAGCGCAAACCCGACGATGCTCCTTTGCATGCCGCGCTGGCATCGCAATATCTGGACGACAAGGCTCTGCCCGAAGCGGAAGCCGAAATTCGAAAGTCCCTGGAATTAAATCCCGATTCAGCCCAGACACTGCTGCTTGCCGGCCGCTTGTCGGAGGCGCGAGACCGAACGGATGACGCGATCGGATTCCTGAAGAAAGCGGTCGCAATCCAGCCGGGTTTCGCCGAGGCCCACGCGGAATTAGGACGGGCGCTGTTCCGCTCCGGCGATTGGGCCGGAGCCGCGGTTGAGTTGGAGGCCGGTTCAACAACCGATGTCTATGGCGACCTCCACTACCTGTTGTTTCGCGCCGAACAGAAACTGGGGCGGACAGAGAGTGCGCAAAAAGCGCTGGCGCGTTCGCAGCAACTTCGACGAGCGAAGCTTAGCTCCGATATGGAACGGGTCAAAGCCGGGACTTCCTATTAGCTTCGTGCGGATAAGCTTCGGAGGCGGGGAAAGCAGGAAAATGAGTGAAAATGAGCGCTCTCCGGATTCCAAAAGCTGCCGACTACTGTTGGGTGCCTCATTTTTAGTATGGGGACGTCATCAAGCCCGTTCGTCCAGTTGCTTCAGAGATACTCCCTCTGCACTTTTCCATGCGATAAGTCCGTTGGCACTCCCGCCATGTATGACAGCGGCAGCCGAAGAAGGGCTAGAGAACTCTGCGTCTTTGCTGAAGACCAAAAACCCACCTTTCTCTATGAGCGTGCCATCGGCAATCAGCTGCTTGCGCTGGGCTAAGACGTAGGGGTAGCTGTCAGCCGACGGGCGCTGCTCCAAGACGGCGGTGGACCCGCGAAATACGACGAATCCGTTCGCTGTCCGCTGACCTCGTGCCTCGGCTCCCTTGTTGCGGCAGAAGAGCACCCCACCCGGTTGAGCTGTCGCCGGCGTTTGGGCGATGGGCGCGAGAATATCTGAGCCAAGGACGGGAAGAAGTTGCCGAATGCGGGCTAGGAAAACTTCCATGTCCTCCCGGTCCGATTCGGGAAGCCGCGCGCCACCAGCCTGGTTTTGTTCGAGTGTGAAACGGTTGATCTGCGTAGCTTCGGCGAGGAGGCGGCCCTCTAGATACCTCACGTGAGCCTTGGTCAGATTCTCGTCTTTGCTGACGAAGACGATTGCTGAAATCCAAAACTCCTTGATCTTATGTTGCTTCAGTCGGTCGCGAATGATCTCCGCCTCGCCGATGTAAGCGCGGGGAAAGTTGGTCTGTGGATCGCTGCCGAGAAGGATATAGACACCGGCTTTCTCCAGTTCCTCCCGAGCGAGCAGCTCGTCCAGCTCGGTGCGGGGCGCGGCGACGGCCTTGCCGGTCCAATTGGAGATTTCAGCAGTCCGCAGGCTCTTCGCATCTCCGCGTGGAAGGAAAAGCTTGATAGTTGCTGATGCCATTACTCAGTAGGAAGGAACGGTGACTATTGTACGAGAGTACGATTTGCCACAGGACGGAAACCCTGGTGTCTAAGCGAAATCGCTCCACGATATTCCGCGTAACGTGCCGGCACTGTAGATCTGCATTGTTTTCGGAAGTTTCTATTTTGCATTGACTGGAGTACCAGTCCGCTTTACAGAACAAAGTCGATCGCCTATACTCGACACATGGCTTTGGCCGAGCGCGTTCGAGCTGTCACGCCCATTGCAATAGACCGCCGCGCAGCGGACAATCTGCGTTTCATTCGAGATACGATGGAGCGCGCCTCCGCGTTCACGGCCGTACCCGGCTGGGGTGGGGTCGCCATCGGACTCACGGCGGTGGTCGCCGGGATGGCGGCGGCGGGCCGTACGCTCGACCAGCAGTTCTTCGTATGGTTGACGGAGGCCCTGCTGGCGATTGCGGTAGGTGGTTTCGCCCTGCATTGGAAGGCCCGGCGCGTGGCGCTGCCGATGTTTTCCCGGCCGGCCCGGCGAGCGCTGGTTAGCTTTGCGCCTCCGCTGCTGGCCGGGGCGATGCTGACGACCGTTCTCTATCATCTGCATGCGTTGGGAGTGATTGCCGGCCTCTGGCTTCTGTTGTATGGAGTGGCTGTGATGACGGGCGGAGCGTTTTCAGTGCGGATCGTTCCTGTGATGGGGCTTTGCTTCATGATCCTCGGCGCCGCCGCTCTGATGCTTCCGCCAAGCTGGGGCAATTTCTTCATGGCCGCTGGGTTTGGGGGATTACACATCGGATTCGGATACGTGATTGCGAGGAGATACGGTGGCTAAATCGTCGGCTGCGCGGGCGGAAGCGCCCCAGAAGAGTCGAACTCAAAAAGCGGGCAAGCTGGCCGCCGAACAGGCGATGGATCAGGCCTTGCCGCACCTGGATCGCATTATCCACGAGCGCATGCGGCTGGGCATCGTCAGCGCGCTCGCGGTTAACGATTTGCTTACCTTTAATGAGCTGAAGAGGCTTCTGCAGACCAGCGACGGCAATCTTAGCGTTCACGCTCGCCGTCTGGAAGAGGCTGAATATATCGCGTGCATGAAATCGTTCGAAGGCCGTATGCCCAAAACGGAATATAAATTGACGGCCGCCGGGCGGAGGGCGTTCGAACGATATCTGAATCACATGGAAGCGCTGATCCAAGCCATGAGGGAGCGGTAATGTTTGAGTTCTGCCTGGCGGCTTAGCCCGATCCTGAGCTTTTTTTTGGAGGTGTACTTTATTATGCAAAGTAGTTTGCATTTGGCCATCATCATGGACGGTAACGGCCGCTGGGCTCAGTTGCGCGGATTGCCTCGCCTCGCCGGGCATCGTGCCGGCGAACGCGCTCTGCGGCGGGTCGTCCAGGCCGCTCCCGATTTGGGCATTCGCACGCTGACTGCGTATGCGTTTTCCTCGGACAATTGGAAGCGTCCGCCTGCCGAGGTTTCCGGGCTGATGCTGCTGCTCGAAACTCATCTCGCGAAACAGGCCGAAGTCTGTTTGCGCCATGGCGTGCGCCTGACCGCGATTGGCCGCCGCGACCGGTTGCCCGATGGAGCGCGCCGCGCGATCGATGATATCGAGGCTGTCACGCGCGGCGGCGCACGGCTGCATTTACGCCTGGCAATCGATTATTCGAGCCGGGACGCCCTGATGGACGCCTGCCACAAACTGCGCGGGCATCCCGACAGGCAGGCTGTCAGTGACTCTCTCAACAGCCCCGATGTCGATTTGTTGATCCGCACCGGAGGTGAACAGCGGCTCAGCGATTTTCTCCTATGGGAGTGTGCCTACGCGGAGTTGCTGTTCACGCAGTGCTTATGGCCGGACTTCGGTCCGCGCGAACTCGATTGCGCGGTTGCGGAATTCCGCCGGCGCGAGCGCAGATTCGGAGGCCTGCCGAATGGCGTGAGCGGCATCCCGTCGATAGACAGGAACTCTGTTATACAGTCGAGGGGATGACTCGTCGAAATCTTTTGGGTGGCGTAGCCGCCTCGGCGTTTGCCAGCGCGGCCGGACAAGCGGCCGAAGGCCAGACCGCCAATGTCTATCTCGAACTGAAGTATTATCAGCTTCATAACAGCTCTGAAGATCAAAGCGCGCATTTGACCGGCTTCCTGCGCGATAGCTACGCGCCTTCGGTCGCAAAAGCGGATGGAAAGCTGATCGGCGCATTCGGCAATCACATCGGCATGGAAGCTCCGTACGTGATCGCGCTGACTCAGTACGATACGTTGGGCGCGTTTCAGACGACTCTCGAAAAGCTGAAAAGCGACAGCGATTACCAGCATGCGCTGTCCGCGCTGACGAGCAGGCAAGGCTATCCGTATCAACGGGAGGAGAGCAGCCTGTTGAGAACGTTCGACGGGTTCCCGCAACCGTTGGTGAGCGGCGCCTCGGAACACCACGCGCCGCGGGCCTTCGAATTGCGCCGGTATGAATCGCCGACGGAAGTGACGCTCGCGCGCAAGCTCAAGATGTTCAACGGAGGCGAGATCGCAATTTTTCAGAAGCTCGGGATGCGCCCGATTTTCTTCGGCGAGACAATTGTCGGACCCCGCATGCCGAATCTCGTATATATGCTGTCCTTCGACAACGTAGCTACCCGCGAGGAACTGTGGCGCAAATTCGGCTCCGATCCCGACTGGAAAAAGTTGAGCGCGCCGCCCGAGTTCCACGACAGCGAAATCGTCTCGAACATCAGCAACGCAATTCTGCAGCCGCTGAAATTTTCTCCGATTCAGTGAGACCGGAAGCGCCGCTGCCCGATTGGCCGAAAATGTTCAGATGCGTTGCGGCGAGCGACAGAATGCTCCGAAACCTTGACCCGTCGCCGGTGGCATTTGTTACCATACGGTTGCGGGGTGGAGCAGTCAGGTAGCTCGTTGGGCTCATAACCCAAAGGTCGGTGGTTCAAATCCATCCCCCGCAACCAACCCTTTAACTTCAGGCATTATCCAAGCCCGCTTTGGCTTTCCAGGGAGTCCTACGAGCCTCTGGACCACCGAATAGCGCGAAGACTGTCGACACTATCTCATCCACCGGTATGTGGTGGAGCAGGTCCTCGACTCAATTCCGCCTACTTCTGTGGGGCAGACGCTCCGTCTGCGCGCGGCTCTCAGCCGCGCTCTTCGGATGTTGCTGAATTGTCCAGGAGCCGGGCGGAGGCGCCCGGCGCAGGCCGTGGGCCCGCCCCACAAGACACTGGTCGAATTTGAAAAAACTAAGCGACATTGGGTACTTGGCCGGTGGCGAGCTCGTAGGCCGCCATCGCTGTGTCCAACCAGCCTGGCGGGGACACATCTCGTGTTGGCCAACTACTGCGCCGCCTTTTGACGAAACCAGGCGTTCGCCGGATGCGGAATGGGAGTCTGTGTGGCGGGCGGTACACCTTCCGTGACGGGCCAGCGTTTAAAGCTGCCGGCGATAATATGGGCGTTGAAATAATAGTAGTTGTGAGCATCGCAATTTAGATGCCACACAACGCGCGTGTCGGCCGACCGCTGGAGTTGTGCGGCATCCAAGGCTTTGATGAGCACAGAGCGGGCCGACTCGCCATTCGCCCCGATTGCGACTTGAACTTGCCGGAACAACATTGTCGGCAGAGTCCCTTCTGTGATGCCGACGCTTCTTTCAGCTGCCACTTCCCGCAAAATCAGCTTCACTGTTTCATCTATCGATCGCATTTCCTTCGGGAACGTAATCGGAGTGTCCAAAACTGGCTCAAAGGGGATAACGTTACCATCCTCGTCTTTGGTAAACACTTGCACGATATGTGAGTAATCATTCCCCGAATGGCGAACGTCGAAATAGGGAAGATTGGCCGATTTCTGGTAGTCTTGAAGCAGGGCATCAATGATCTTAATCTCTGTCGCTCGATCATACGGAGTTGCTGGCTGATTAAACGTAAATTTGAAAGGCGAATACTTACGGGTTGCAATCGGGAGGGAAACGGGATCAACCCCTTTAAGGAAACCAGGAACGTTGTTTCGTAAATCTTCTCTATTATTGATAGGACCTTCTTCGTAGGTAATTCGCCAGCCACACTGATTCTCAAGCTGCTCCGCAACATTTTTTAGTGGTCTCGGGTCAGCCGAGTCGCTCGTCAGTGTGATTGACGCGCTAAGGGCGATATGAGCCATCACGAATGAAGCAAACAAACACGTAAATGACAATTTCATTGTTAGATGCCTTTTGTTACTGCTGGAAACGGAATGCTTTAGATGAAGACTGTCCGGCCCTCGATGACTTGACAGAAGTTCCGTCAATCGTCAGTTGTAATGAATTTGTATTTCCCTGATTCGTTGAACCGTAAGGCAGGAAGCTGCTTGTTCCACTGGTATTAATTTGCATTTGCTGCGGAACGCTGATGATACAAGGGAGTACTAACCCTTTCTTTGCTCGATAATACTGGTAGTAAGCTGCTGAACTGGGGCTCAATCCAATATAGTCTGTTTTGTAGCTATTATTATTTTGAACCCACCATATACCGCCCGTTATGTGCGTAAGTTCCTCGACCTCATCGCCAGGGGAATGACACCCATCTGCTCCGCCGAATGGCGATGTTTCTTGAACAACCCTTCCGCGAAATTGCTCTCCTTGGGCGGCATTAAAGAGATTCCCTTGAAATTCGGCTTGGGTGCTATTTCCGTCGGCGGTATCCCAAATCCCTAGGGCTGTAGATGATTCGCCGGGCGGGATGGCTACGGCGGAAGCAAGATTTACGGCGTCCGGACCTGCCTGACTGCCATCGGCGTAATAGGTCAAGACCGATTCCGAACTAGCGTCAACTAGGTAAAGTGACGATTCCATTTGTGGCCCATTGGCCCGTGGTCGCGAATCCTTCAGACCCCCCAACCGCAAACAGCGAGTCACTCAGGCTGCCAATGTGAACCTTGATGCCTGCTACGTCCCGTGCGTTCCAATAAATCGTCGTTAACCCATGGCCGTCGCCGGAACGACATGGGATGAGCGGAAGATTTCGGAATCGGCGCAGAGACGGACTATTGCAGCCCCTCCGACACACAGCGACGATTCCTTACACATTCGTCCTGCGGTTACAAGCGCTTAGCCGCCGTCGTCGGTAACCTTCGGGCCCGGGAAACCACCGTTACAGGTGCAAAAGGGTGGACGTGTTAATCCGAGTGCGACGAATCGCGTATTCTCTTATACTACTGGCGGCTGCCTGCGGTTTTCTCGTGGCGCAAAGCGGCGTCGTCCGCTCCGGCGGCCAGGTTATTCCAGGCGCTACTGTAACGGCAACAAACGACGGCAAGAGCTATTCGACCGTAACGGATGCGAACGGAAGGTACGAGTTTCCGACGCTCGGACCGGGTTCTACCACCGTCGAAGTCCGGATGTTCGGATTTGAGCCGCTGAAGCAGCAGCTAAACTACGCCGGCTCGAAAACCGCGGATTTTCAACTAACTCTGGCCCCGTCGCCTATGGCGCAACGACTGCAGCAACTCGCGCAACGGCAGCGCGGGTCGGGTGAACAAGGCCTAAGCGCCGCTCCGCAACTGCCGGGAGCGGGCAACGCGCAAGGCGCCACCGCGCAAGCTGCGCTGCAAGCGGCGCTTAACGACGGTGAACCGGCGCAATTCACACCATCGCTTTCGGCGAGCGGCGACAACGGCGAATCTTTTCTTGTTTCGGGAAGCTTGAGCCAGGGCTTGGCGCAGAACGCCAGGCCGGATACGAACGGCTTCGGGTTGCCGGGGGCGGGCGGCGGTCCGAGCGCCGACATGTCCGCGTCTTCCGGCGGAAATTTCGGCGCTGAAAATGAGCCCGGCGAGGGAGGGCGAAGCCCAGGATTCGCTGGCGGATTTGGCGGTCCTGGCGGCGGCCGCGGCGGATTTAGAGGCCCTGGTGGAGGCGGAGGTCGAGGGGGCGGTCCTCGCCGCAACGGCCGGTTCCGGGGCAGCAATTTCGGCAATCATAGCCGGCCGAGCCAACTCCATGGCATGGCGTCGTTCCAACTGAGCAATTCGGCGGTGAATGCGAAGCCGTTCTCCATCACCGGCCAGGATGTCGTGCAGCCGTCCTACGCGCAGAGCCGTTTTAGCCTGATCCTCGGCGGACCCCTTATGATTCCGAAGCTAGTGAAAGATCCATCGACATTTTTCTTCATCAGCTACTTCGGCACGCGGAACCGCAACCCCTTTTCAGCGGTTGCGACCGTGCCGAGGGAATTGGAACGAGCGGGGGACTTCTCGCAGAGCCTGCAATCCGGCGGGCCGCTTCAAATCTTCAACCCGGCCACGCACCAGCCGTTCCCGGGCAAGTTCATCCCTACAAACCAACTGAATCCGATTGCGCTGGGTCTGCTGCGTTATGTGCCGCTGCCGAATCAGCCGGGACTCGTCAACAACTACCAATTCTTGTATTCCCCTGCGCAAAACACGGATAACTTTGGGCTCCGGCTTCAGCGCAATATGGGAGCCAAAGACAGGTTGGCGTATCAACTCAATTATCAGAACCGAAGCAGCCAGAAAGCGCAGACCTATCAGTTTTTGGACGCTCTCGATGGCTCCGGCATTCGCACCGGCTTGACCTGGACCCACAATCTGACGCCGCTTGCCTTAAACAGTTTGCAGTTCACGTTCAACCGGAATAACAACCAGGCGCTACCGTTCTTTGCGAATGGGCCGGATGTCGCCGCAGAGCTAGGTATTCAGGGCACGTCCACCAATTCGCTGAATTATGGGCCGCCGAATCTGAGCTTCACCAATTTCGGTTCGCTGACCGATTCGTCGTTCACGCTCACAAGAAATCAGAGCCAGGCGCTCGGAGATAACGTGGTGCTGACGAAGGGCCAGCACACCATTTCGTTCGGAGTGCAGTTCCAGCGAAACGACCTGTCGACCGAAACCGACCAGAACGGCCGCGGCGCCTTCACGTTTACCGGCCTGGCAACCAGCGCTATTGGTGCGAACGGCCAGCCGGTTGCGAACACCGGCTTCGATCTGGCGGATTATCTGTTGGGGCTGCCCGAGCAGGCGTCGATTACATACGGCAATTCCAGCCTCTACTTTAATCAGAACGTCTGGAGCGCTTACGTTCAGGACGAGTTCCGCGTGCATCCGCGGTTCACTATCCTCGCCGGACTACGTTACGAATATTTCCAGCCTTTTCAGGAGAAATACGGCGTTCTGACGAACCTGGACATCGCGCCCGATTTTACAGGCGCAGCCGTGGTGACCCCGCAATCGATCGTCGGGCCGTATACCGGAGCGTTTCCTGTTGGCCTGATCAACTCGGACTACAACAACTTCGGGCCGCGCGTCGGATTTGCGTGGAGAGTGCCCGGCATCAAACGATCGACGGTTATCCGCGCGGGCTATGGGATTTATTACAACGGACAGGCGTACAACCAGTTCGCGCTGAGGCTGGCCCAGCAGCCGCCCTTCGCGGTTTCGAACAATATCGTTTCGAGTGTTTCGAATCGCCTCACGTTGCAGACCGGGCTGCTGGGCGCCGTCCCCGGCAAAGACACGCTGAATACGTACGCGGTGAACCGGTTCTACAAGACGCCGTATGCGCAAACGTGGAATTTCTCTATCCAGCACGAACTGGGGCGCGGCATGTTCGTCGAGGGAACCTATTTGGGAACAAAGGGCACCTATCTGGACGTGTACACGTCGCCGAACAGCGCGCCGCCGGGCACTCCGTTGAACTCGGAAAACCGTTTGCCGATCCCGAACGCCACTACATTCACGTTCGATACGCCGGTGGGCAATTCGAGCTACAACGGCGCGCAGCTCCGATTTTCCGAGCGCTTCAACCGTGGTCTGTCGTTCCGCGCGACTTACACGTTTTCAAAATCGATTGACGACGCTTCGGTGTTCGCCGGCACAGTAGCCCAAAACTATCGAGATATCGCCGCCGAGCGCGGGCTGTCGAGCTTCGACCACCGGCACATCTTCGATATGAACTGGGTGCTGTTGTCACGTTACGGCGTGAATCGCACAAGCTTTACGGCTGCGCTGTTAAGAAACTGGACTCTGAGCGGCGGGATTACGGCCGAGACCGGCAGCCCATTAACTGCGCAGGTTCTCGGGAACCAGGCAAATATCGCCGGCTCAGGCAATGTCGGAAGCGGACGCGCCGACGCGACGGGCAAGAGTCTGGCGTCGAGCTCCTACTTTTTTAATCCGGCCGCGTTTACGCTCCCGCTGCCGGGCCGATACGGAAATGCCGGCAGGAATACGATCCCTGGCCCCGGTTCCTTTTCGGTCAATGCGGCATTCGGACGCTCGTTCCAGTTTGGCGATACCCGGCGCCGGCTGGAATTCCGGGCGCAGGCCAACAATATCTTCAACAACGTGAACTATTCCGGTTACAACACAGTGGTGAATGCCACCAATTTTGGACTGGCGACCGGGGCGGAAGCGATGCGCTCGTTGAGTCTGGTGGTCCGATTCCGGTTCTAAGCGATGTCTAAACCAATGGCAGCTTTATCGGCCAAAAATGGGCGAGGCATGCCTCGCCCCTACAAGAAAGCCCGACCGATTTGTAGGGGTCGGGCATGCCCGACCCGCCACTTGCGCAGTGCCATCTGCGGGTTGCTGATCGCTCTGCTGGCTCATCCGTTGTTTCCGCAGATCACGACCGGGCTACCCGCGCCGCCGGTTCCACCGCCGGGAGTGCAGGTTCAGCCCGGCGCTAGCGGAATCGCCAGCTTTTCGACCACCACCAGCCAGGTGATCGTGAACGTGACCGTCACAGGACGCGACGGTAAACCGGTTACGAATCTGACGAAAGACGATTTCCTGGTATACGAAGACGGCAAGCTGCAAACCCTGCTGGCCTGCCAGTTTGAGCAGCTCGGCACGAAACCACTGCCGCCGCTCCAAATTGCCGCTCCGGAGCCGTTTGCG
>JAICLJ010000279.1 GCA_025927575.1 Bryobacteraceae bacterium
GCCTCCGGCATCACGCGTTCGATCCACGCGACGTTCAGGCCGAATGCCTTGGCGCCGCAAACGTCCCATGGGTTTGATGATATGAAAAGCACCTCGGCCGGAGCCACCCCAATCACGGCTTCAATCAGGCTGTAAGCGTCAGGCGCGGGTTTGAACATTTTCCGGGTGTCGACACTAATCGTCGCATCGAGCACGCGATTGAGGCCGCTGTTGCGAACCAGTGCGTCAAGCATTGCGGAGCTTCCATTGGAAAGGATCGCAAGCTTGCGGTTTCGCATCGCCCCCAGCGCCGACATCGCATCCTGGTACAGCTCGAGGTGGAGATATTTATCCATGATCCGCTCGAACACGCCGCTGTCATGTTCGAGCCCGAGCACCCGAAGCGTGTAGGTAAGCGAGTCCCGTGTGATGGTAGAGAAGTCCTCATAGCGCATCATCAGCGAACGCAACCAGGTGTATTCGAGCTGCTTGATGCGCCAGATCTGGGTAATGATGTCGCCGTAACCGGGAAACGCCTCCTCGGTCACAGCAGCAACCGACTGGATGTCGTAAAGCGTACCATAGGCATCAAACACAACAGCTTTTATCATCACCTGGCCTGCTCATTTTCCGATGCCGCGCAAGCGGTGGTCGTGAATTCGACTGCGCTCGTTTCAAATGCCCAGAAGTTTCCGGGCGTTGGCCTTCAACACTTTCGGCCTGATCTCATCGCGTATCTCCAGTTTGGCGAAATCCGCGAGCCAGCGGTCCGGCGTAATCACAGGCCAATCCGAACCGAACAGCATCTTGTCCTGCAGGATCGAGTTGATGTAGCGCACGAGGATCGGCGGAAAATATTTTGGCGACCAGCCGGAGAGATCGATATAAACGTTCGGCTTGTGGGTTGCGACCGAGAGCGCTTCTTCCTGCCAGGGGAAAGAGGGGTGCGCGAGGATGATCTTGAGATCGGGGAAATCCGCCGCGACGTCGTCCATGTACATCGGGTTGGAATATTTCAGCCGCATTCCCATGCCGCCGGGCATTCCAGAGCCGACGCCGGTTTGTCCGGTGTGAAACAGCGCGATCGCGCCGCCGTCATTTATTGCCTCATAGAGCGGATAGGCCATGCGATCGTTGGGATAGAAGCCCTGCATGGTCGGATGGAATTTGAAACCTCTGACGCCGTATTCCTCGATTAGCTTGCGGGCCTCGCGAACCCCGAGCTTGCCCTTGTGGGGATCGATGCTGACAAACGGGATCAGTACGTCCGAATTCTGCGCGGCGACCTCCAGCATTTCGTAATTGTTGTAGCGCCGGAACCCGGTCTCGCGCTCGGCGTCGACCGGGAAAATCACGGCGGCGATCTTTTTCGAACGATAATAAGCGGCGGTCTCCGGGACGGTTGGCGGGTGCTTGTTCGGCGACTTGAAATATTCGGCCATCTGGGCCTGGAAATCGTCGTACCCATCATCGGCATGCATTCCGCAGGGTTCTTCGGCGTGGGTATGGATGTCAATTGCCACGGCCTCTTCGACATTCGGTAGCTTTACGCTGGGCATACTGAGTTCCTGAGGCGATCGATTGCAGGGGTGGGAAATTGATTACACTATATAACAAACAGGCAAGATAGCCGAAACGGGAGGATGAAGTGGGGCAGACGGAACGGTTCGAGACCGACTTCTGGAAACATGCCGATTTGCGAAAAGTCTGGGACGACATCGTTCCCGGCGAGCCGCGCAAGACCATCCCCTACACCCTGACGCGAGAGGCGATCGAACTCTATTGCGCCTCTGTCGGCGAGGACCATCCGATTTATTTCGATGAGGAGTATGCGAAGCGAACGATTTATGGCGGGCTGATCGCGCCGCCCTCGATCCATATTCTCCTGATGTTTGCCTGCACACCAGCCGACGATTGGATGCGCAGCCCGGGCACCGTCAATGCCGGGCAATCATGGAGCTACAACATTCCCGCCCGCCCCGGCGACGTGATCACGCTGCAGGCGCGTGCGCTCGATAAATTCATCAGGCGCGAGCGGCTGTTCGTGGTGCACGACAACGTTTTCTTCAATCAGCAGGGCCAGGTGATTTGTTCGGGCCGCGGCTGGACCATTCGGCCGCAGTAAGTGTCAGGAGCGAAGCCCATGAGCGTAACGTTCGAAAGCCTTCGCGCGGGAGACAGCATCGATGGCCCGATATTCCCGGTCAGCCGTGAATCCATCCGTCTGTTCTGCGATGCCTCGCTTGATTACAATCCGTTGCATCTCGATGACGAGTACATGGAAGGCAATTTCGGGAAGACCCATTTCGGCGGCATTATCATGCACGGCATGAACAATTTCGGGCTGATCTCGCGCATGATCACCGATTGGGCCTATGCCGCCGGTGCCATTCATCGCCGGCTGGAGACGAGGTGGATTAAACCCGTCCGCCCCGGCGATACCATCCAGCCGGTCGGAACCGTCAGGTCGAAACAGACAACGGCGAAATCGCACTGGGTGCTGATCGACGTCACCGTGTGCAACCAAACCGGAGAGAAAGTGGCTAGCGGCGAAGCCATGGTCGAGTTCCCGGCCACCTGATTTTGCCAACACTTTCAAGGTCACTCGGCGCATTTCCGGCTGGAGAGTGCCGGGCAGGTCCGGGCGGCCAGAATGGTCTTTGAAGGGCCGTTTCGATTGACAATCGGCCGGTCCATGCTTAGAAACCGCGCATCCCGGACGGCACTGCCGTGGGCGGGAAGGTGGCCTGTTTTCGTTATTTTCGGGCTTCAGCGCTTAGTGCCGAACACGGCCTTTCAACGCATCAGGATTGTCTCATGAAGGTCCGTAACTCCCTGAAATCGCTGCGCGCTCGTCACCGCAACAACCGGCTCGTGCGCCGCAAGGGCCGGGTCTATGTGATCAACAAGGTCCAGCGCCGGTTCAAGGCGCGCCAGGGTTGACCCTAGCCGCGGGAAGCCCCGCGGAGTCCTCCTCCTCACGGGTCTTTGAGCCTTTATTGCTTGCGGCGCGCATGCGCGCGTCTAGACTTTGGGAATGCGCTTGAGATTCCCAAATCCAACCGGCAGCCTGACGGCACTGTTCATCACCGCCGCTATTGCGCTCACGCCCGCCGTTGCGTTTGCGGACGATCCGCAGCCTGTGCCGCCGAAGCGCGAGAAAAAACTCCCCCCTGAGCCACGAAGCAAGCTCCCGAAAGTCGGCGCGGACCGCTCGCGCGGGCTGGACTTCCTGTTCGGCGCCCTCAAGGCGGCACCGGACGAAGCCAGCGCCAAGCACGTCGAAGCCCGGATATGGGCGCTCTGGCTGCAGACGCCGAGCGACACGGCGGCACTCCTCATGATGCGCGCCAAGGCCGCGATGGATGCCCAACAGATCGATGTTGCGCAGAAATTGCTCGATGCGCTCGTGAAGCTTCGTCCCGATTACATCGAGGCGTGGAACAGGCGCGCGACCTTGTACTATCTGCGGAATGATTACGCCCACTCTCTGCAAGACATCCAACAGGTACTGGTTCGAGAGCCCCGCCATTTCGGCGCGCTGGCGGGACTGGGAATGATCATGCAGGATCTTGGCGATGAGAAGCGCGCGCTCGACGCCTTTCGCAAGGCACTTGCGATTAATCCGCACCTCGAAAAGGTGCCGGAACTGGTCAAGAGCTTAAGCGAGAAGGTGGAAGGCCGCGATATCTGATTGATAACTCAGCGATGCTACCGCGCGAGTTAACCAACATCTCAATCGGTCCATTGTGGGCCGGAACGCTTTTCGCTGACGCCAATTAGCGCTTGTCTCCGTTGCGGGAGCGAAGAGATGAAATCCTGGCTAATTGCCGGCACCATGGTGTTGCCGGTTACGACGATCTCTTATGCCGACGGACTCTATTGGGTGATCGGCAATCATGCGACCAACAACTGCGAGATCGTGGTGAGCAATCCGCTCATCTACGGCGACATCTGGTTCGGGGATGGTCCATACAAATCGCTGTCGGACGCGAAGCTCGCGCGCTCCACGATCAGCGTTTGTCCAAAGCAAGAAGATCCGCCGGCAGACTGCAAGGATGGCTGTGAGAAGCGATCCTAATGCAGAGCGTTAGCCCCGCGCTCGAAAGGCCCACCGACGGCCACAGCCGCGTAAAGCTGCTGAAGCTCCGCCTCCAACTGCTCATTGACCAGCAGAAGCGCCCGTAGCGCCCCATGGATGTCGCCGTCGTGGTTCGCCACAATCCGATCAATCGCAGTTTCGCTCGGTCTCGAATTCATCGATAGGCCTCCAAATGCCCCTTGAATAAACCGGAGAGCCCAGTCCGCGTTCCTGTGGATTGCGTGGACAACTTCGAGCGCCTCGATCGTGTCTGTCACCGGCAGCGCGGGTGAGAACGCCTATAAAGATACCGATGACGGCGATATGAAGGCGCATGCAAGCCGGTGGAAAACTCGTGTATTTTGCCCACAACTCATTGTTTGCCTTGGGATACAAGCTTTGAGCGATCGCGGGTTTTCTGCAGCGGACCAAACCGGTCGATCGGGAAGACACCAAACCGGCTCGCTGTTGGCAGCCTAATTTTTAAGCCACTCGGAAAGCTCAATGACAACAATTCTGCTCGTGGCGGCGCTCGCAATCCTGGCCTTGATCACTCAAGCCGGTGTCCTGGTCCTTCAGCGCATTCATCCGGCACAAGGCACCATCGTCGAGGTGGCAGGGGCAAAACTCAACGTTGTCGAGATCGGACGGCGTGACGC
>JAICLJ010000233.1 GCA_025927575.1 Bryobacteraceae bacterium
ATGTTCTCGCTGCTGGCGCGCGGCCTCACGCCGCAGGCAATCGTCCGCATTTTCCAGGAGGAAGCCAGCCTGCCGTATCGCCGCGGGAGGTGGGTCGATCAGCAGTTCAATCACCCGCTCGAGAATGTGTCCGATCTGTTTGAGGCCGTCCGTCGCCTCCAAGGCCGGCACCGGATTTCGATCGGTATCCGGCCGCTTTATTTGTTCCGGAAGAACTCCTCCTCGTGTTTGTCTGCCGAGCAGGATGCTAGTGAAGAATCGAATCAGGTTCAAGATCCCCTCCGATCACTGCAAAGAAGCGGCGATCAGCTTGCGGCTGATGGCAAATGCATCCACTTGGTACTTGTTCTGCCGGACGAGCTGGGCGACGCGACGAAAGGTGGCCGCGCCGTTTGCGTCCATTTGAATGCTGTTCAGGACGCCGCAGAGAGAAGAGAGTTGGATGGCGTCGTCCCGTGTCGAGGGATCCGGTTCGCCGCTGCCACCCTCACTGGCGAGAGCACCATCACTTGCCGCTGTTGAGAGGGTGCGAGGGGGGCCCTCGCTCGCGCCCCGATGATGGATTCTCACTGCCGCCTCCTTTGCATGACCTTCTCGTCATAGGTCATATCGGCGGCGGGGGCGCGAATGTTTAGGATGACCTGCGCTTGGAACTGTTCCGCGTCACGTCTCACGCGGCAGAGGATTGCCTTTCCCGATACAACCAGAGCCTCTTTGCGGGAGCAAGCGGGTTGGGACAACCGCACAACCCGCGCACTTGCGTGCGGCGGCTTCGTTTCTGGTTTGGCTCGACCAGTTATTCCGTTCTGTGGGCGATGCTCTCCTCTACTCCTGTCCCCGCGCGACCTTTTCCACCTCGGGCGGCAAACTATGCGCGTTTGCCAGCAGGATGCTGACCTGCCACATCTGCTGGTTGCTCAAGGCGCCTTTGAAACCCGGCATGCCGCTCAGGCGGATACCGTTCTCCACCTTCCAGTACGTCTCGCCCGCCGGATCGTCCGTGACGCCTTTGCCACGGAGGAGATGCGGCGGCTTTGGAAACATGCCTTTCGCCGCCATGTTCTGGTCCTGCCCTTCGAACCCGTGGCAGAACGCGCAGTGTTCCTTGTAAACTTTCGCGCCGGCAAGTAAGTTATCAGGCGTGACGGGGATCGGCACGGTGCGCGGGTATTCGCGGTCCTGTCGCGCGTGCAGCGCCGTATTCGCCGCCCAGCCCTCGAATGGCATCGGCGCGCTGGACGTGGAGACGGGCGCCATGCCCAATTTGAAATAAAAGAATGCCCCAACAGGAATCAAGAGAAAACCGATAATCAAGCCGATCAGGAATTTCATTTCGCGATGTGACTCCAAACGTTCAGGATTAAGCTTACGGCATTGTAGTTGGCGGTTCCCTCGTGCAGCAAGATGAAACAGTCCCGATAGCGCCCTTGGCCTGTTGCGCGCCGTTCCGGCCAGAGATATCTCGCGGCGGGCGGCTCCGGCGGGGACACGATCGGAGGACGAGATTCGGTTCAATGACCGGATGGCTGTCGGTCAGAACAAAGCCGAGCGTATGTACAAAATCCTTGGCAGCAGGGTGCCGTTTTGTCCATAAAACGTTTTGGGAAATTGTGGACTCTGCCGGATTATTCCGACTGAGTGGACGATAAAATGAAGGCCGTCATGGCGAACGTTCTTGTCGTAGGGGCGACGGGTTATCTCGGATCGCATATGGTTGCCGAACTCAAGAAGGCAGGACATCGGGTGCGTGCCTTGTCGCGCCGCGAGGGCGCCTTCGCCAAGGCGGCGCACAAGCCGGACGAAGTCTTCATTGGCGAAGCGACCCGCCCCGACACACTCGGAGGCCTCTGCGACGGGATTGACTACGTATTCTCCGCGCTCGGACAGACCCGGCAGAAAGGCAAGCTGAGCTTCTGGGACGTAGATTACCGCGCCAACAAGACCGTGCTCGACCGCGCCGTTGCGGCTGGCGTCCGGCAGTTGCTCTTCATCTCCGTGGTAAGGCCCGAGTTATCAGTCGACCTCGATATCGTGGCCGCGCGCGAGGCCCTGGTGCGCGATATGGCCAGGCCGGGCATCGCGCATACCGTGGTGAGGGCGAGTGGCTTCTTTTCCGACATGGGCGAATTTCTGCAGATGGCCCGGGGCGGACGGGTCTGGCTTGTGGGCACGGGCCGAAGCCAGATCAACCCCGTCGACGGCGCAGATGTGGCTGTAGCCGCGATCGCTGCGTTCGGCACGGATACTGTCGAAATCGAAGTCGGTGGCCCTGATGTCTTCTCTTACGAAGAGATCGGGGCGCTCGCCTTCGATGTGCTCGGGACCAAGCCCCGGGTGACACACGTCCCCCTCTGGGTCGTCAACGCCGCTCTGGCGGTGTTGCGGCGGCTGAACCGGCGGCAATACACCACTGCGGCCTTCCTCGCCCGGATGATGCAAAACGACATCGTCGCCCCTCGGACGGGCACGCGGCACCTGCGCGACGCGTTTCGGTTGAGCGCGGGGGCATGATCTTTGCCGAGCCGGCGCCCCATTTTGCCTCTCCACTATAAGCGCTAACGTAAGCTGTGGCGCGCGCACTCGTGCGTGCCGCGTCGAGACTTTCTCGACGCCAATTTCTCTTTTGAGAGATTCTCCGAGCGGAAGGCCACGCTATTTCCCTGGAACTTCCCCGGCGGTTATGCGCAACATCGGCGGCCGCATCACCTCATCGGGGAACTTCGGGGACGGAGAGATGGCGGACTGCGGCGTGAATTGAGACAAGGCGATTCGGGGACAGCAACCGTTCGCTGAATAATTCTAGCCAACGGGTTAGTTTTCGGTTGAGGATGAGCATGGCAGAGAAAGCGGAGGCGGGCTCTGCGGGAGCGCAACCCGCCAAAGCGCCAGCGTCCAGTTTTGCGACCACTCCTGTACCGCCAACCAATCGCACCAATCCGCCCTGCCGAGATGCTGCCGGGCACTGCTCCAAGCCCATTCTTCGCATTGCGCAACCATTCCAGCACGCACTGGGTTTCGCTCCACATAGGCAAGCGCCGCCCAGATATAGGCATCCTCTAGAGGACAGGAGAAGAAACGATTTTGCCACAAATGCCCGGATTCGCGTCTGCGAATAGGAAGCCAGCGCGCGTAGTCGTTATGCACGCGCCCGATCGCCTTGGCCAGTCCTGTTGCGTCAGCCGGGACCGCGATCAGGTGAACGTGATTGGTCATCAAGCAGTACCCCAGGATCTGCACTTGATACTTGGCGATATACTCTCTGAGCAAAGATAAGTAGAGTTCGCGGTCTCTGTCTTCAAAGAACACATCCCGCCGATTGTTTCCACGCTGGGTTATGTGGTGCGGACGGCCGGGCAGAACCACCCGCCTTTGGCGAGGCATACCTTAAAAGTGCTCGCGCCGCGCTCGGATTCTCAAAATTTCGGAGTTATGGTGACTGTCCCGGATCTCTCCAATCTTTAAGTTGACGCAATCATAGGCACCCAAACGTCCGCGACTTACCACGTAGCGACCCAATTTCACAATTATGTTGTCTGTTCCTGAAACCTCGTATACCGTTCTCTGTCGGCTACCTTGCTGGGGCTGACAATCGATCCTTTGCTGGAATATCTTCCCACGCAAACGGAGCGAAGCAAATCGGCTCAACGCCTGTTTTAACCGGAGGAAGATCGAACTCGAAGGGTACTTGCATGTACCACTGCGATGTCACATGATCTTCAGGCACACTGAACGTCAGAGACATACCGGGGCGGAGTTTGAGGAGGCTTGATGTGTCGGACTCGTAGCCGGATGGCATCTCCCTTGGGCCGAGTCCCGATCTAGGGATCGGTCGTCGCCTTCGGACGAGCTTATCAGGCAGGATTGTGAACTCCGGAGAGGTTCCAGAACTGTTGGCCCGTACGGCAATTGTTAGCACAGAGTTATTCACAAGCCGAAGCCAATATCCGCGGCTTGGCTCCTCTTGTTTAACTGGATCCCGGTGCCCAGAGTGATCGAACTCAATGTACACGATCGGCCTGTCTGGGTCGCGAGCAAGAGCGATGGGCCCCTCGCCAGATATGCATTGAGAACTGATAAGCACGGCCAGGGTCACTAGGACGGCTACGTTTACGGTTAGCCTCATCGTCCACCGCGCGTATTCTGCTGGAACGCTCTGATCTTGCTTTGTTCTGTCAGATGGTACGGACCCTGCTTGTTGCCGAGGAGCGATTTGATTGCTTGGCCGACCTGCGCTGGGGTCCAACCCGGTCGCCAGATATACTGCTGCTGAGAGCCGATAAAGAAGCCAAGCGGCCCCCAATTTGTGCCTTCGGCCATGTTGCTTTCGACCTGAAAAGCGCGATACTCGGTCCCGTATCTCGTCGGATTCATGCTCGACGCAAATCCCGATTTGACCCAGTCTGAGGCATCGGCAACGTGGGAACCTTCGTGCGCAACCGTGTTTGCATTGTCGGCGCTTCCGGTGAACATATCAGCTCCGAAGGTAACCGTGATCTTCTGGCCATTAGGGTTATCGGCGGTCGGCGCAGTAGAGCCGACGTTCCGAGCTACACCTCCGGCTTCGCCTTCGGTGTTTCCGAGTTGCAGGGTTATGCCATTGTCAACGTTTTCACGACCGTATGCATCGATAGCTCGCTGGGCGTCCTTATATTGCGTTGAATCAGCTCCGTACTCTTTCTTCAGATTGTTCGCCCCTTGTTGAGCGGCATCCAATTGTTTCTGGAAGTTGTCGCACATTTCCTTTGTCACGCCACTTCCACAAACATACTGACCAGTAGGATCTACATAAAGGAGAGGATTATTTCGCGCATAGCTGTACAGGTTCCAGCTCTGTGGGTCCTCCGGATGCTGATCGACACCGGAATCTGGAGACGTCATTCGTCCCAGCGCACTTCCGTAGTATCTGGCGCCAAAATAATCCAGTCCCGTTTCCTGATCGCGTTCTTTGCCGGTAAACCGGAGGACCATAAGTTATTGCTTGGCTGTTTCGATTTCCAGAATGTAGTCGTCTCGAGATCCCGAGGGCCAACCAATTCTGGCGGCATCGAGCTCTCGATCGTATTTGTTGACCAGATGACCCACACAGTGCCCCAGTTGGAATCGAATGCCCCAAAAGGGCCCGCCAAGACTCGCAACTCCAAAATCGCCATTGTTGCGGGGCGCCTCTAGAATCTTGGCTGAGCACTTCCGAAGCCGGGCAGGAAAGGTCTCGATGGCGATGCGCTCGGTATCGGTCCGGCCGATTGGCTGGAAGACGTAGATTTTTCCGCTCTCAAAAACACGCGGAAAATGCCGTACATGCTGGGGCCGTAAGTCGAGAGGCTTCGTATTCGCGGGATATTCTGCAACGAGATTAAATCCTTCGAATACTGACGCAATGCAGCTTCCGCAGGATCGTCCACCGCAGCTTGCGCTTAAGGAGGCAATCAGAATCAACAGCCCAGGGAAAAGCTTGGGTCCGATCGTCACTGCGCATCTCCCGGGTACGTGTGATATTCACGTTCAGCCCCACCTCTCAAGCGGCGCACATCGTTTTCGAAATGAACAGACCTGCTGTTGCCGTAAGGGTCATTGGGGTTGACTTGTCTCCCGCCTTTGATGTCCATTTGCCAAGCAGCATGCCCAAGCTCATGAAGCAGATTGTCGGAAAGGTCTCGCGGTCCTGGCTGGCCGTTTGACATCACGTAGCCGGGAAGGGCACTGTAAGGCGCACTAGCTGGATCCAAAACCCAAATCTGGATCGGTGCTGGGGCGTTAAAGGGCGAAGTGTACCCGGTCGTGTCGCTGTTGAGCGAAGCTGCATCGTGACCTGCCCCCATAGGCAGAAAACTTTGTCCGGCGTCGACAAGATGTATCTGCGCGATTTGCGAGTCGGCTACAACGCCTGCGATATCCTTCGCCACCGAATTGATGGAACCAAAATCTGGCCCTTTGCCTGACGGTCCGCCGCCAAGAATCCCAACAAAATGCCGTCCTGTTAGATTTCCTTTCTTATCTTTTTCGGCATTATCGTACAGATACGCTCCGGCCTTCTTTCCAGCCGCCGCCTGCAATGCGGCAAGCTGCTTTTTGCGCTCATCGTCGTCGCCGGTTAGTTCGATTGCTTTGCCGGTTCGATCGATGTACTTGAGTGGATTGTTCCGGGCGTAAGTGTATAGGTTCCAGCTCTGTGGATCAATCGAACGTTGATCTGCAAACGGCTCGTCAGGTGCGGTATAGCGCCCCAACGCACTCCCATAGTACCTGGCACCGAAATAATCCAGTCCCGTCTCCGAATCCCGCTCCTTGCCGGTAAACTTCTGGTTCACGAAGTCCTGCGTTCCGAACGTGCCGTCGCGTCCGCCGCTATTCGACTGTATCTCCTCGCCGAACGGAATGTAATCGTGTCGTGAAACGGTAGTGCCGTTCTCATCCGTCACCAATCGCGTCGAGCCTAGGTGATCCGTGCTTAGGAAGCACGTGTGGCACGGAGGAACCGAAGCCGCGCCGGACGAATACTCCGCCACAAGTTTTCCGCCGATGTCGTACACATACACGGTTTGCAATCCCGTGGTCCGAACCGGACACATACTTGACAGTTTAGACCGGATACATGGTTTACAGTTTGTGCGGAAATCGGGTGACGTTCATGGTAGGTAATTGTCAAGAA
>JAICLJ010000284.1 GCA_025927575.1 Bryobacteraceae bacterium
ACCGGGCTGCGAATGGATGGAGAATTCACTACAAAGCCTTTTGGCGCCGCCTAGGCCCAAGCCCAGGCCGTCACCCGATGTGAAGCCATCCCGCATTGCCTGCTCAAGGTCGGGGATTCCAGGGCCACTATCTTCGAATGTCAAACGCACGCCCTGTTTGGGTATTTCACTCACGATCTCCAGCGTGGCGATGCCGCCGCCACCGTAAACTACCGCGTTCCGAGCTAGTTCACTCGCGGCCGTGACGATTTTCGTCTGGTCGATAATGCTCAATCCAACCTCAACCGCAAGCGCTCGCGTCGCCTGCCTCACCGCGACAACATCCTCTTGTGCGGCCAGCCGCATCTCAAGCTTCTTGAGGACCATTGCTCGCGATGTCCCCAGTCAATTCGGCTCGCAACAACTCCATTCCGAGGTCGACATTCAGGGCCGTCCGGATTCCAGGCAAAGAAAGACCAAGCTCCACCAGGGTGATGGCTACTGACGGACGCATTCCAACCACCACCGTTTCCGCGTCCAAAATACGGGCCATCCCAGCGATATTTCCCAGCATCCGCCCAATGAATGAATCCACGATGTCGAGCGCTGAGATGTCGATTAATACGCCTCGCGCCCGATCGCGAACAATACGTGTCGTAAGATCGTCCTGCAACGTCAGCGCCAACTGGTCGTGCATGTCCACCTGGATTGTGACCAGCAGCAACGAGCCCATTTTTAGGATCGGTATCCGCTCCATGCTTCAGTTCTTTCGCATTGGCATCCTACGATCGGCCGATCGCCAGGTTCTTCTTTTTCAACGCGAGTTGAAACGCATCGGCGAGAGTGGCCTTCGTCATCACCCCCGCAAGATCCACGCCCAGGTGAATGATCGTCTGCGCAATTTGGGGGCGGATGCCGCTGATAATACAATCCGCTCCCATCAGCCGCGCGGCTGCGACAGTCTTCAGAAGATGTTGCGCAACGAGGGTATCCACAGTCGGCACCCCGGTGATATCGATAATGGCCAGGTCCGCCCGCTTCTCAACGATTGCTTCCAGCAGATTCTGCATCACGATCTGGGTGCGCTCGCTGTCGAGCGTGCCAATCAACGGCAGCGCAAGGAGGCCGTTCCAAAGTTCAACGACCGGCGTCGATAGTTCCAGCATCTCTTGCTGCTGCCGTGAGATGACATTTTCCCGAGTCTTCTGGAAGACCTCGATCGTGTAGAGGCCTAATTTGTCCAGCAATTCGGAAGCTGTCCAGATCTCGTCCTGTAGCTCCTGCGCGTTACTGGCGTACGCAACTCCGATTCGGGCGAATAGAGGCTGCTTAAACGAGAGCACGAACGCGGCCGTCTCCGAAGGAGTAAACCCCTGCTCGACCCGTTGCCGGCCGAACTCGGTAAGCAGGTCCCGCATGCTAGACCACCCGGATGTTCCAATGTCAAGTCCGGCGCCCCCAGACAATGCGGCGCTAAGGACGCGGAGGAAATCCTGCGATTTCGCTCGAAGCTGCGGCTGTGAGATGCGGTCCAGCCGCCCCGAGAGCACATCGTTCTGGAGCCGAATCCACTCGCTGAGAAGATCCTCTTCATTGCGGGCAATGATCACAGGCAGACTACTCTTGGTCAAGGCGCTCCTCCGGATTCATCTAGATGGCAAAAGCGCTTCCAGAGCGCTCGTTCTCTGTTAGATTCGCTCTCTGTTAGATTATCGTAGTGAAATCGTCAAGCCACGGCCTGCGTGTATTAAGTGCGTAAATTCACCAGGACAACGGCCCCGTTCAGGCTCCGAAGCTCCGTGGTGATACCGGGGTAGATGTTCTGCGGTTGATCGGATTACCGGTCGACGGCTATCTTCGCTTACAGCCGATATCGAAGCAATGCGCCTACGCCGCCCACGTTCGCGAGTAGTGCCGGGTCTTCAATAAATTTTACGTGAGCGTTCGTCTGCTTGGCACGCGTGACAAGAGCGTCCGGTATCTTGACGCTCGCATCCGCCTCGGGTGGCAGTTCGCCGGCTGCCGGAGCCAGCGCCTCATGCAGATCTTCGGCGAGGGGGTAGAGTTGGTCAAGAGTGGTGCTAAGGAACAGAGTGTCTACCTGTCCGTTGGCTAGAGCCGCAAGAACGTCATGCACGCCGACGGCAGCCAATCCGCCCGCCCGATACTCGCCAATCATCGCGCCGACACTCTCGGCGTCCGTTTGCGCGTCGTATTCTCGCATCGTTGCCAGAGTTGCTTTGAGCAATTCGTGCTCTGGAATATGCATGTCTAAATTCTTCTCATCAATTACCTTTGCCGCCAGAAACGGGGAAAGCTGTTCGCGCAGAATAGGCAGAATGACTTCGTCGCCGGCGAGGATAATGTGTTCGATGCCTTCTTCCCGTACAATGCGGTCGAGTTGCTCGACGACCTCCTTGCTGTGGCGCAGGTGGTAATTTTCCACATGGAGCTGATAGCGGCGCATTGACCAACCCGCCGGGCCTCTGAAGGGCGCTGCGTCGATGCCAATCTGCGAGCGGCTCCTGACCTTCGGGCTCGTCACCGTCTGAGCCGCCAGAGTGCGCGCCAATCCGAAAACGAAAATCCGCGCTGAATTCGTGTCGGCGATCACAGCCGCATAGCGCGGGTACTCATCGTTGAGCCTGGCGAGAGTGTACAGGTGGGGTTGGTGATAGACGTATAGCTGGTTCTTCTGAATGGGAGCGTCGAATTGAAGTGCCTCAAAGAAATTACCCGCTCCGGAGCAGGCGAAAATCGCCACTCCGTTCGACGAAGGACGCAGCTCGGTGCTCAGCCACGACGTAATTTTTTCAACGTCCTTATCGAAACTGTTCCGTTCAGGCGATCTCGGCGCGTACGTGCTCGCCCGCGCCTTTATCTCTTTCCGAAGAAACGGCTCGAAGCGATCGCGCCCATGCTGATCAGGCTGGGTATTAAGGTATACACTCAGCACCGGCATGGTTGTCGGCTTAAATCCGGCGAGCTCCTTCAACTTATCGTCCAACATCGATGGGGTGGGCATGTGTTTCCTTCTCCGACCTACTTCCACGCTATCGCATGCCAGGCGTCAGAATACGTGCCGGGCTGGTTTGGACCAAGGGCCGCTCCGCCGTGAACGTACTTATTGAAGAATCTGCCGCAGAACCTGCCCTTGGATTTTCGGCAGCTTCACGCCCAGCAGATTAGCTAACGTAGGCGCCACATCGAGATTCGGAATCTCGTCCAGCGTAACTCCGCGTCGAATACCGTAGCCCGATGCTATGAAGATCGCGTCCATGTCGGGATCACTCGCCAGATAACCGTGACTTCCGCCCTGTTGTGCAGCGGTAACCACGACCGGCCCTCCGTCCGTCGCGGGGTGTGAAAACGTATAATCGCTTTTCGCAAAGAGAACCAGGTCCGCCATCTGGGGATCTTTTTGCGGATCGGGCAAACCAAGCGAAGGAAAATCTTCACGAGCGGCGATTCGCTCGACACCTTCGATACCCTGTAAGGCTTGCCGGACCTTGGGAACCAACTCCGCCGTATGTTTCCTGTCGACGTAAATCATGGCGCTGCCGCCCTCGGGAACGACGTAGGCGTCCCGGCCGAGGCCGGCGGATGCAAGCGCAATCGATAGCCGTATTTGCTTGTGGAACGCTTTGAATCCGTGGTCGGAAACGATAAGTACGGTTGTCCGGTCTGCGAGACAGGAAGCCTTAATCGCATCGAGAATTTCTTTCACGCGGCTGTCGAGAAAAGCCATTGCCGCTTCGCTGGCGAGCGTCTTCGGACCATAGTGATGCTGTACCGAATCGAGCGTCAGAAAGTGAACGAGAAGCAAGTTGGGCTTGTGCTCCCGAATCAGATAGGTGGCGGCTTTGGCCCAGATCTCATCCCGCCAGACAATGTTGTCCTTACTAAAATTCTCGACATCCGATCGCTTGAGAACGCCCCGAGCGATCATCTCTCTTTCAAGCGAGCCGCCCAGAGTTGCCCTCTCTGGGAAATGCCAATTGATCGTTTGGGCATTGTTGATGGCCACCCAATCGACCTCAGCCGTGGTCAGCCCCTGCCGCGAAGCGACATCGTACAGGGTAACGGCATGCACCATTTTTTCTTTATTTATCCAGGGCTCGATCTTCACCGGAGGCCAGCCGCCGGTTCTCACCAACGCTCCGTTATAAAGGAGGCCGTGCTGCGGCGATTGCACGCCCGTCACCATGGCCGTATGATTGGGCCACGTTACGGTTGGATTGATCGGGATCATTCGTTTGGCCGTGGAGCCTGTTTCCGCCAGGCGGCGCAGTGTCGGAACCGGCAGCTTAGGATCCTGCAACGTGTACGCCGGAAATCCATCGAGGCTGATGACGACAACCATCCGCTGCTTGGCCGGAACCGTCGCTGCACTCATGGTAAAAGTGATCGCCGCTGTCACAACCGCCCGAAGCCAAGTTTGTTTCATATTTCTCCTCTGGTGCGTGGCTCAAAGGCCGGGCTGCCCGGCGCTTTCGGAGCAACCTTCAATGGTAGGCATAGGCGGCGGGTATTCAGCGGCGTCTGGTATTGGGTGCATCAGGTAT
>JAICLJ010000203.1 GCA_025927575.1 Bryobacteraceae bacterium
CCCGCTCCGCGACTGTGGGAAGCAAAGGCGGGCATGATCAATTCCGTCGGCTTGCAGAACGTGGGCGTCCACGAGTTTGTCGAGGAGAAGCTTCCCAAGCTGAGCGCCTTCCACGTCCCGGTGTTCGCCAACGTGTTCGGCTACTCCACCGAGGATTATCTCGAGGTTATCCGCGTTCTGGAATCCCATCCGGGACTGGCAGGCTATGAGTTGAACGTTTCGTGCCCGAACACGCAGCATGGCGGCATCTACTTTTCGAGCGATCCGCAACTGCTGGCGGAAGTCGTTCGGGCCGTGCGTACGGTTGCTAATCGTCCGCTTATTGTGAAGCTTTCACCGAATGTCGCATGCATTCAACCGCTGGCGAAGGCCGCCGAAGAGGCCGGCGCCGACGCCATCTCGCTCGTAAACACCTTTGTATCGCTCGCCATCGACCCGCGGACACGGAAGCCGCGGATTGGTGCCGGTTTCGGTGGTCTGTCCGGTCCGGCGATCAAGCCGATTGCACTGCGCATGGTTTATGAAGCGGCAAACGCGGTGAAGGTCCCGGTAGTCGGCCTCGGCGGCATTGCGAGCGGGGAGGACGCAGCAGAGTTTCTGATTGCGGGAGCACAAGCCGTCGAAGTAGGTACGGCGAATTTTTGGAATCCGCAAGCTCCGGTGAAGATCGCACGGGAATTGGACCGCTTCCTGCGCGATGAAAAAATCGGCAGCGTTTGCGATCTGATCGGCACACTGCAATTCAAACGATGAGACAGGAGACGGGAGCAGCTTATGAGCGAAATCATCTCCAGCGAGAAAGCGCCGAAGGCGATAGGCCCCTATTCACAGGCAGTGGGCGCCGGCGATCTGGTTTTTTTGAGCGGCCAGATCCCAATCGATCCGGCGACGGGAAATCTGGTGGAGGGAAGCATCCAGCACCAGACCGAACGCGTGCTCGAAAATATCAAAGCAGTGCTGGAAGAAGCGGGGCTCTCTTTAAGCGCAGTTGTGAAGACGACTGTGTTTCTGAAAAACCTCAGCGACTTTTCGCAGATGAACGAAATCTATTCGAAGTATTTTGCTTTCAAGCCGCCGGCCCGTTCCACGGTGGAGGTGTCGCGCTTGCCGCGCGACGTGCAGGTTGAGATCGACGCCATCGCGGTCCACGAGAAGCGGACAAGCTGAATCGCACAGGACATGTATCTCAGCAACTTGTTTCATGTGTGCAGCGCGGCCGTCATTCCCGGTTGGCTGCTGCTGGTTTTTCTGCCGGGCTGGAAGTGGACGCAGCGAATCACTACTTTTTTTCTGATTGTTCCGCTCGCCGCGCTATATCTCGGTTTGCTTCTCGCTCACTGGAATTCGCATCTGGGCGTCGGATCACTCGACCAGGTTTATGCGATCTTTCAGAATCCGGCAATGGTGCTGGCCGGCTGGGTTCACTATCTCGCATTTGACCTGTTCATTGGAAGCTGGGAAGTGCGCGATGCACGAAAAATCGGAATACACCATGTGCTCGTGATCCCGTGCCTGGTCGGCACGTTTCTTGTCGGCCCGGTGGGCCTACTGCTGTATTTGTTATTGCGGCTAGGGATAAAGAAGATGATAGGGGCCGCCGGCGTTGCAGGGACTTAACGCTTATCCAAGAAATGTTCCTGCGCCGGCGATCCCCGTTACGCTTAAGGAATTGCGCCGCCGCTTCCCCCCACTTTGAGCGGAGTTACGAGTCCATCAAGGCTCCAGTATGCTCGTCTTTTTTATGTAATCCAGTTGCGGAAAATGCTCTTCGAGATAGGCGTTGCCGATATCCTTGATGGCGTTCTGGTCGGGCCCCGATCCACCCGGCGCTCCCTCTCCGTAGCCGCTGAATAGGCTCTCGACCACGTTCATGCCTTCGGAAACTTCTCCAAAGGGCGTAAATCCCTGCGCGTCCAGGCTGCTATTGTCGTTCAGGTTGATAAACACCTGAGTTGTGCGCGTGTTGGCTCCAGCCGTTGCGTACGTGACGGTACCGCGGCGATTACTCACTTTGAACGGGTCGTCTTTAATATCGAGAGCGCTCCAGTCCTGTGCCACTTTTGGATCGCCATTGATGCCCCACTGCACGATGAAGTTGGGCAGCACACGGAAGAAGTAATTCTGATCGTAGAAGTGCATTTTCATCAGCTCATAAAAGCGATCCGCGCCGATGGGAGCCCAATCGCGATGGACAAGAATCACGAAATTGCCTTTCGTCGTCGTGAACTGCGCGCGGAACTGTTCGGGCGCAGGCCCAACAGTCTTGGGCTTATGGCTGCAGGAAAAAAGTAATGGAATCAAGGCCAGCGGAATGGCGCCTAGCAGCGCTCTTCGTCCGGTCATTTTGCATCTCTCCAATTCGGGCCTGAGCCAATTTCAACAAGTAGGGGCACCGTTAAGTTATACACCGACTGCATTTCCGATTTCACCAGTTCTTTGAGGGCAGGCGTTTCATCCGGCGGCGCTTCGAATACCAGTTCGTCATGGACCTGCAGCAGCATGCGGGATTGCATGTTGCGTTCCTCGATCAGGCGCTGAATCCGGATCATGGCGATTTTGATCAGATCCGCGGCCGTACCTTGCAAGGGGGTGTTCACGGCCGTCCGCTCCGCAAAGCCGCGGGCCGCGGGATTCCGGCTGTGCATGTCGGGAATCGGGCGGATGCGGCCGAGCAGCGTTTTAGCGATGCCGGATTCGCGCACCTCGGCGATGGTGCGGTCGATGAATTCGCGGACGCCGGCATAGCGCTCGAAGTAACGGCGGATGTACAGTTCCGCTTCCTTGCGATCGATGCCGAGTTGTTGCGCCAGACCGAAGGGCGTCTGGCCGTACACGATGCCGAAGTTGACGGCCTTGGCTCCCCGGCGCATGTCTGGGGTGATCATCGCCGGATCGATGTGAAACACTTCCGCAGCCGTCCGCGTGTGAATATCCTCGCCGCGCGTGAACGAGTCGACCAGAACTGGATCCCGCGACATATGGGCAAGCAGGCGGAGTTCGATTTGCGAGTAGTCGGCGGTGATCAGATTCCAGCCCGGGTCCGGCACGAATGCCGCACGAATCTCGCGCCCGACTTCCGTGCGAATGGGGATGTTCTGCAGGTTCGGATTCGACGAGGAAAGCCGCCCGGTAGCGGCGCCGGTCTGATTGAAGGTCGTGTGAAGGCGTCCCGTGGACGGGCGAATCAATGCCGGGAGCGCGTCCACATAAGTGCCTTTCAACTTCGTAAGCTGGCGGTAATCCAGCACAAGCTGAGCGATGGGGTACTTGGGCGCGAGGGCCTCGAGTATATCCGCGGCCGTCGAAATCACTTTGCCCTTGCCGTATTTGACAGGAGATGGCAGTCCCAGGTCCTCAAACAGAACTTTGCCTAGCTGCTGAGGCGAATTGATATTGAACGTCCTGCTCGCGGCGTCATAGATTTGCACAGCAAGCTGTTCGATGTCGGAGGTAAGCCGCTGTGAAATCGCCCCGAGAGCCTCGGAGTCGATTCGGATGCCGAACTCTTCCATGGCTGCCAGGACAGGCGCGAGAGGTAGATCGATTTCCTCGTACACGTGCAGCAAACCTGCCTGCGCGACCTGCGGCTGGAAGATTTCGAAGAGCGCCAAGGTCGTTTCGGCCTGTTGCTCGGCGGCGGCGTTCAGCTTGCGGTCGAGAAACCGCTCGGCGACGACTTCGGGGGAACAAGCGCTCGGGTCGGCACAGAGCAGAAAGGCGAACAGCATCACGTCGTGCGCGACATTTGCCAGCTTAATACCCGCGGAGTGGAATGTCAGCAGCGCAGCCTTGGCGTCGTGCACCACCTTGAGCACTTCCGGCGCTTCGAGAACCGCGCGCGCTCTTTCGATCAAGGCCACAGGCACTGCCCTGCCCTGACCGACCCGATATGAGAAGCCGAAGAAGCCGTTCGTCGCATCCAGAGTCACGGCGAGGGGCGCATCCGCTGGCCGCGCAGAGAGCCACAATGCGACTTCTTCGGCGTTTGCGAGCGTTGCATAATCGCGGCGGTGGCTATCGTCTTCGGCGGGCAGGTCGCGCAGAAGACTCGTAAATTCCATTTCCTTATAGACCTGCTTCAGCGCGGAAAGGTCTGGGGTTTGCGCTTTGAGCGCCGCCAGGCTCCACTCAACCGGCACTCCGGTGTGGATCGTCGCCAGCGTCTTGCTGAGCAGAATCTGGTCGCGGTGGTTCTGCAAACTCTCGCGGTACATCTTGCGTTCTACCTCGGAGGCGCGGTCGAGCGCCGCTTCGACAGAACCGAACCGGGTAATTATATCTTTCGCGCCTTTATCTCCGATTCCGGGCGCGCCGGGAATATTGTCGATCGCGTCGCCCTTCAACGCGAGAAGATCCGCAATCTGGCTTGGTTTCACACCCATGAACTTTTCGACTTCGGCCGAATCGTACCAGGCGTCGTCCTTCATGGGATTCAGCATGAAAACACGATCGTTCACAAGCTGCAGCATGTCCTTGTCGCTCGATACGATGACCACATCGAGCGGGTTGTCCTGCTGCCGGCAAGCAATCGCGCCAATCACGTCGTCGGCCTCGTAGCCAGGGAATTCCAGGACGGGAATGCGGAGCGCTTCGAGCGTGCGGCGGATATACGGAATTTGCGGGCCGAGATCGGGCGGCATTTCAGAGCGATTCGCCTTGTATTCCGCAAAACTTTCAGAACGGAAGGTGGGCTCCTCGGATTCGAAAATTGCGGCGATGTACTCCGGCTTGTAGGTGGACAGGAGCTTCCGGACCATATTGTGAAAAATGTAAACGGCTTCCGTTGACAGACCTGTTGAGGTCCGCATGGGCGGAGCACCGCTGCGGGCCCGCGCGTGATAAGCGCGAAAAATGAAGCCAAAGCTATCGATCAGAAACAGACGGGGCGTGGTCACTCCCTTCAGAGTAACGTTGCGCAAGGCTAAAATTTTTGTACTTGCTGCTTCGTGCCGGTCTTCCGGAATGCCGGCAAAGAAGCGAGAGCGCAGTCCATGAAGTGTCAAATACAACTCGTTCAGTAAAAGACGTTGCATTGGACTAATCCCCAGGGATATACTGCAATCGCGACACGTTGGCCAGGACGGCCGTTCCACCGTCATTGCCTGCCACACTGCCTAAGTAGCGCAGTCGGTTTGTGTTCGAGATCCTCGTTATGGGGTTCGGACGCGAGATGTGTGTCGAAAGGGCAGCTTGCCACAATGAAGAGAGACGACGAGGAGCAGAAGTGCTGCCGCTGGCGATTGTGTCGCCGAACTCTCGCTCTACGTTGACAGCGGCGCCGCACTCGGGCTCGAGATAAGGAAAGAAGTATCGGAATGGACGAAACGTCAGAACGCAACCAAACGCCAGACCTGGTTGGCATTCTGGGCCGTAAAATCGTCGGGCAGCCCGGCGCGATCGAGAGAATTGTTCCCTATGTGCGGATGTATCAGGCGGGACTCACACCGGAGGGCCGCCCAATCGCGGTGTTCCTACTGTTGGGCCCGACAGGAACGGGGAAAACGCGCACGGTCGAGGTATTGGCCGAAGCACTGCACGGAAGCGCTCAGCGCTACGTTCGAGTAGACTGCGGCGAATTTCAGCTTGAACACGAGGTGGCTAAGCTCATCGGATCGCCGCCCGGATACCTGGGGCATCGTGAAACCGTGCCTCTGCTTTCTACGCAAAGGCTTGCCGAGGCAATTACGCCGGAGTGCGATATTTCGCTGGTGCTATTCGATGAGATCGAGAAGGCCGCGCCCTCTTTGTCGAGGCTTTTGCTGGGAGTGCTCGATAAAGGGCGCCTCACGCTGGGCGACAACTCTGTAGTCAATTTCGAAAAGAGCTTAATTTTTCTCACCAGCAACCTCGGCGCGCGCGACATGATGCGTGAAATGAACCCGTCGTTCGGATTTGAAGCGGCATCGGAAGTGAAACGCGACGCCGGCGACTTGGCTTCCAAGCTCGAAAGCATCGCTCTCGCCGCGGTACGGAAGAAGTTTTCTCCGGAGTTCGTCAACCGGGTCGATGCAGTCATCACGTACCAGCCGCTCAGCGAGGACGCGGTGAAACACATTCTGGACCATCAGATAGAGGAATTGCAGAATCATGTGAACCGGCGGCTCGGCCCACGCGGCTTTCCGATCAAGGTGACCGAGCCGGCAAAAGAGTTCCTGCTGAAGCGTGGCATCAGCACGGAATATGGCGCGCGCGAGTTGAAGCGCACCGTCCACCGGAATCTGACGCAGCCGCTGGCGACGATGGTTGCCGAGGATCGCATTCAGCCCGGCGCGCAAGTTACCGTTTCACTCGATGATGCCGCCGGAAAGCTGCGGATCGAGGCGGACCCCGGAGCGCAACAACAACGAACATCTCAAGGCCTCTCAGTTCTGATTGTGGACGATAACAAGGATTTGCTCGGGCTTTTGAAGATGGCGATGCGCAGCCAGAAATGGGAGATCGAGGGCGCTTCCACTGCCGACGAGGCTTTCCAAATCGCGGAACACAAGCCGATCGATGTTGCGCTCGTGGACTATCTGCTTCCCGATCTTGATGGGCTGGCTCTCGGCAAACGGCTGAAGGAACGCCTTCCGGGACTAGAAGTGATTTTGATGAGCGGCGGCGATCTTTCTCCCGCGGAGGAAGAAGCTCGCGCCGGTCATGCGTTCGCATTCGTGCAGAAGCCCTTCCTGGTGGAAGATGTGATCGCGTTAATTCGCAAGCAGATCCCGCGTCCGCAAGACCCGGAAACAAGCAAGAAGGTGGGATCGAGTTAGGCGTTCTGGAGTTAGCCCCAGTTCCGATGGCCGGCGTGACTAGATAAGCAACCTGTGTCTACGCATCAAGCACTTCACGAACCTTGCGCAGCAGTTGCAAGGGCGTGAACGGTTTCTGTAAAAACGAAGTACCCGATTCAGAAAGCATCGTTTCAAGTAGCGCGTGCTCGCTGTAGCCCGACATGAAGAGAACCTTGAGGGCCGATTCCCTCTGCGAAAGAAGTGAGGCGAGCTCGCGCCCATTGCCGCTGGGCATGACCACGTCCGTCAGCATCAATTTCACTTCACCCGGATAAGCGTTTCGGGTCGTGAGGGCATCTTCCACGTTGGCGGCTTCGAGCACATGATAGCCGTTCGACCGGAGAACGGAGGTCGCAAGCGTACGGAGCGCCGGTTCATCTTCCACGACGAGGACGGTTTCATCGCCCTTGAGAGCTCCCGCTTCCGGACTGGGAGCGGCTGGCTCGCTCACCTCCGCACGCGGCAAATAAATGGCAAAAGTTGTGCCCGAGCAATGATCGCTGTAAACGGAGATCTGCCCGCCGCTCCGCTGGATAATGCCGTAAACGGTCGAGAGGCCGAGGCCGGTCCCCTTGCCCACCTGCTTCGTCGTGAAGAACGGCTCAAAGATACGGGCCTGCGTTTCCGCATCCATACCGCGCCCGGTATCACTGAAGAGAATACGCACGTAATCGCCAGGCGGGAAGGCGATTTGTTCGCCGGAGTACGATTCTTCGACGATCCAGTTGCCCGTTCGGATCACGATTTTGCCACCCTCGGGCATGGCGTCGCGCGCGTTCACGGCGAGGTTCATGATGACCTGCCCCATCTGCCCGGGATCGGCGCGCACTCTCCACAATTGTGGCTCGAGCAGCGTCTCGATGATAATGTCCTCGCCGATCAGACGCTCCAGCATACTCTGCATTCCGGAGACAATCTCGTTGAAATCGATAGAGCGGAACCGCGTCACCTGCCTCCGGCTGAACGCAAGCAGTTGGCCGGTCAGCTCAGCGGCGCGCGTCGCGGCGTTTAGCACCTGCTCGAGCATCTCGCCGCCTTCCGGATCGTTCTCCAGCCGCCGCCGCAGCAGCACCGCGTATCCCGTGATGATCGTCAACAGGTTGTTAAAATCATGCGCAACACCGCCGGCAAGCCTGCCAACTGCCTCCATCTTCTGCGAGAGACGCAGCTTCTCCTCGTATTGCCGGTCCTGCGTGATGTCTCTGGCGATATGAGAAACCCCGACGATCTCGCCGGCCCCATTACGGATCGGGGACAATGTCAGCGAAACCTCTACCTGCGTTCCGTCCTTCCGGACGCGGATGGTATCGAAGTGGCTGACCCGTTCGCCCCGTTCTATGCGTTGAAGAATGTCTTTCTCCTCGTCGGCGCGATCTTCCGGCAGCAGTCTCGCCAGCGAATCGCCGATCATCTCGCTAGCCGTGTAGCCGTAAAGCCGTTCGGCTCCGCCATTCCAGGTTTCGATGATGCCGTCGACCGATTTACCGATGATGGCATCGTCGGAAGAATCGACGATGGCGGCAAGATGGGAGGCTGCCCGCTGGAACTTGACACGATCG
>JAICLJ010000251.1 GCA_025927575.1 Bryobacteraceae bacterium
GGCCCGCCTGGGCGCGGAACTACGCGGAAAAGCCTGCCAAAGCGGTTGAGTTCGACGAGTACTACGCGCAGCGCATCAAGGCTAAGTTCGGAGTGAAGATGTCGTACACCGACGTGCACACCGCCGTGGCGCCATGGCAGTACTGCGATTACGACGCGCGAGTGCCGGGGGCAGGAACATTTGCCGCAACTTTTTATGCTTACGGCCAGTTGCTGCTCAACGATCAGCGCGTCTACGGTCCCACCCAATCTGAAGGCACTTACCAGTGGCTATACGCCGGGCTGCCTTCCGGTAACTACGGTTGGGTGTACACCAAGGTCAACTTACTGACGCATCCCTTGGATGTGGCCTTTCACCTGATGAAAATCCATCCGCTCGAAAGTGACTACGGCATGGGCTATACCGCTTATTACCTGAGTCAGATCGACCCCGACTGGACTAAGTCGCCAAACTGGCGGCACTATGTGGATCTTTTCCTGGCGACCACCATCGGGTATGGCAACGCCGGTTGGCTGGTAAACGAGCTTCCCTCCGAGCCGCAGCACGTCGAAGCGATGGCGCGCTCCTACTACATGATGCAGCAACTGCAGCAGCAGTATGCCTTTGTGCCGCCGAAACTGATCGAATACGCGGATCGCAATGGCCGGTTTTTTACACCGAGCCAAGCGCTCGCTAACGACGCGATAGCGAACTCGCGCCTGCACGTGGTCTACGAAAACGGCACGGAAGTATACGTCAACCGCGACACGGCGGGCGAGTGGGCTGTGCGCGATCCAAAAGGCAACACCGTGGCCCTGCCCGTGGATGGATGGCTGGCCTTCAACCGCGATCACCATTTTTACGAGTTGTCGGCCGGCTCCGGCGGCCGGCGGATCGACTACGTGATGGCGCCGGAGTTCGAGTTTCTCGACGGGCGCGGCCAGTGGACCCAGCACGGCAACGTGGGATCGACCGGCAGCGTTGCGCTGCGGCAGAAAGGCGCCGGCGTGCTGGAGCTGATCGACATCTATGGAAACGATCGCATTGCTTTGCGTGCGCCGGCCGGCGGCGTTCTCATGGCTTACGGCCCACAGGGCGAAAGCCTCGGCAAAGTGGATCTCAGCGCGCCGCGCGATGGCTGGCGGAGTTTCCGGCCCGTGCACGGCGGCCGGCGCTATGTTTTTGCTCCAGCGCGCTAGCCCCAGATCCGCTCGATGACCCACATCTCGCTACACATACACGTATCCACCTAGCGTTTGTCAGTACTTACTGAGCCGCGACCGCGAGGAAGGGGTTGTTCTTATCATTTGTCAACAAGCTTCTAGTGGGCTCGCAATCCGAAGCAATACAGCCGTGAGCTGTGGTCGACGGTGTAGATCTTGCCATCGTCAATGGCTAGGCCGCCGAAGTGATTCCAGCTTTTCATGGCATTCCCGCTTTCGTAGAGTAGTTTCCCCGATTTTGCATCCAGCGCCATTAGCACGGCCGGATGCGTGCCTTCGCCGCGCTCTTCCGTGGTAAATAAATTCTCCTTCCATTCCTGTTCGCTCTTGAAATGCGTCTTGCCGAAGATTTTCTCCTGCCGAGCGTTTTCTCCGGTCGCGACCACGAATACGACGCCATTTGCAACTGCAGGCGCATCGGGCAGGTTTACGTCTGGCGAAATCCAGGCAAGCTTAAGGCATGGCTCATTCGATTGATCCATCTCGACGCGGAAGGCGATAACGGATCCATGTGGTGCAGCGCCATTCGTGCGGGCCGCGCTGGTTAGGTTTTTTGCCGGTTCACCCCAAAGAGTAACGTAGACCCAGGGCTGGCCGTTTTCGTCCTTCCAGACAGCCGGCGCGCCCCACAGGCCGTTGCCTTCGAGAGCCTTCCCCTCGTTGCCGAGTTGCGGCGATAAATATAATGCCGTTTGATGATCTTTATCCCCAAGTAAGTCCGCATTTAGTAAGTAGACGATCGCTTCTTTGCCCCCTCCGATTATCAAGTGAAAGTTCCGATAAGCGAACCATAAAGCGCCGCCTGAGGGAAGGTCGAAGTCTCTCTTGTTTATCTCGTTCCAGTTCAGTGGAGTAAAGTAATCCCTGATGTTCAAGTGCGGAGTGGATACGGAAAGAAAGGTACTTCCGTAATCTCCGTTCGTCGGATTAAAGGCGCCATCGCCTGTACTCACAAAAAGCCTGCCGTTTGGATCGATCGCAGTGCCGCCGCGAGCCCACATCCCCGCTCCGAAGCCGTGTTGCACCAGCAGTTCATAGCTCGAAGGATGCGTGGGATCGTCAACCCGCATCGAATAGACGCCCGAGCGATCGCCGCCGCAACCCTGCGATGTTGTGGTGTAGATGAATCCCTTATTCAGATTCAAACTCCAGGCTTTTGCGAAGGGCGGAACGAACTGATAAGGCCCGAACTTGATATTTCCCGTGCCCAGGTCCAACCCATATAATCGTCCGTCATAGGAGAGAGCGAAAATCAGGTTTTGCCGCTGGTCGATGACCGGTGTCGCGTTGACTGCGTTCGGGCACAAGAAAAACGGTTCGGCCTTTGCCTTCACATAGCTCTGAAACGTTCGCTGCCACACCAGGCTGCCGGTTGCTGCATCTACCGCGAACAGGTGGTTCGAACTGCCCCCCACATAGACCATTGTTTTGATGCCGGACGGTGTGACAACATTGCTTGCTGTCACTGGCGCCGTGAGGGCATCCAGTGCCAATGGCACGTTGTCTAGTTGGATGGACCACTTCAATTCCAGATCCTTGGCGGTCTGGAGGGTGAGCTTCGTTTCTTCCCGAGCCCAGCCGGAACGTTGTGGATCACGACCGAATGTGGGCCACTCAGCCCGCAGAGAAACACTCGAGATTACCAGCAAACCAATACAAGCAAGAAGCCAACTAAATAGTTTGATCACCGGTTACGATTTCTGAAGTAAGCGGTTCGCAGCCCGCGCAAGCCGCTTAGCTTTATATTATGCGCGCCGATGGCTTCCATTCGGAAGCGCCGCTTCATGCCCAATCCGCCCCTGGCCTCGGCGCTTACCCAAGTCTCAGTCCTCAAGTTCGTACCGGACCGTGGGGGTTATTAGGTCCGCTGTTTCGCATCACGGAGCCGGTTTGATTCTGGCCATACCCCTGGAGCTGCGGCTCACCGGCCGGTAGTCTGGTGGGGCAGGCCCTTGGCCTGCGCCGGGCGCTCCGCCCGGCTCTCCGAGGTTTCAGCAACATCCCAAGAGCGCGGCTGGGAGCCGCGCGCAGACGAAGCGTCTACCCCACCAAAGCTAAGTGGCATTGAACGCAATGGCCCCGTCGGGGACGGAGGATGTCCGGAAATTAGTTGAAACAGCGACTCGGGCCGAAGCCGTGATAGGCTCCGGCCAAACCGTTTTGCCAAACAGGAGAGTCGCTGATTAAAAGACAGTACCAGATCGACAAAGAAAGAGCCGTGCAGAAATTCGGCACGGCGGCGGGCGCGTCGGAGGACGCGATCCAGTTAAGCTTGCCGTTGAAAGAAGCCGCCGATTTAGTGCAGCAAGGATTGATGCATTTAGCGGTGGCAACCTTCACCCAGGTAGCTGAGCAGATGATGCGCTGGGAGGTAGATCGTATCGCGGGTCCCAGGCAACGAGCCAACCCCGATCGCGAAGCGTTCCGCTGGGGCGCACAGCGGGGCTACTGCGTGGTCGCCGGGCAGAAGGTGCCTTTGCAGCGTCCGCGCGTCCGGGATACCCGGCAACGCGAGGTGCCGCTCGGCAGCTACGAAACACTGCAACGAGCTTCGCTGATGGAAGACGCGATTTGGCATAAGATTATGCACGGGTTAACGACACGGCGCTATAGCGCTATCGTGCGGGAACTGAAGGCAGCGTATGGAATCGATAAATCGACCATCAGCGAGCACTTCATCGCAGCCAGCCGCGGTCGGCTGCAAAAACTAGACACCCGGCCTCTGCACCGGCACTGCTTAGGCGCCATCTTTCTTGATGGAACAATTTTCAACCAGCAGCAAGTGATTGTGGCTCTGGGCCTCACCTTACAAGGGCAAAAGGTGGTTTTAGGCTTACGCCAAGGCGCCACTGAGAACCTCACCGTAGTACGGCATTTGCTGGAAGATCTGCAGGCGCGCGGCGTTGATTTCCAGGTACCGCGAACTGTATGTGCTGGACGGCGGCAAAGCGTTGCGTACGGCCGTGCAGAAGATGGCTGGTCCGTGTGCCGTGATCCAACGCTGTCAGGTCCACAAGATTCGCAACGTCATCGACCACCTCACCGCAGAGCATCAATCCGCAATACGAGTCAAGATGCGCAATGCCTATCAGATGCGAGACCACGCCGATGCCAGGCGAGCGTTGGACTTACTGCTGCACCAACTCATGCATCTCAATCCGAGCGCTGCCAAAAGCCTGCAGGAAGGTTTAGCCGAGACGTTGTGTGTCCATCGGTTGCGAGTGCCTAACAAGCTTCGCTCCAGTTTGGCCTCCACCAACATCATCGAATCGGCCTTCTCCATCGTCGATACGGTCTGCCGCAATGTCAAGCGCTGGCATGGTGGCGATCAATACTTGCGCTGGATCGCCAGCGGTCTGCTATGGGCCGAGTCTCGCTGGAATCGCATCCACGGCTATCGTGAGATGCCTATCCTAATGAAGGAGCTGGAACTGGCCGTGGTCCGCTCCATCCCCGTGCGCCACGCCAGCGCCGGCTGATTTTGCTTTCAGAGTCGCCCCTTTCAACTAAAAACCGGACATCCTCGCCCCGTCACCACTTTTTTCATTTTCTTTCCTCTTGCCTATCAATAACTTCGGCTATTACGGTTTCGGATCGTTTGTCCTGTGCGCCTATGCTCACAAGCGAAAGGATCATTCATGTCCACTAAAAAGAATCCGCCCGGAACCGAGCCGTTGCGCTCCGGCGATAAATCGCCCAACTCTCCAACCACCATCCGTCGCCCGCCTTCCGAAGCGCAGCTTCGCGCCAACCGCCTGAACGCGCAGAAGTCGACCGGGCCGCGTACCGACGAAGGGAAGCAGCGCGCGTCGCTCAACGCCACCCGCCATGGACTCACCGGCCAGGTTCTCACTCTGACTGCCGAGGAAATGAAAGCGCTTCACGCTCTCATCGGCGATCTCGAAAAACAATATCTGCCGGGCAACACGCAGGAGAAGCATCTTGTCCACATGCTTGCTCAACTGCAGTATCGGTTGCACCGCATCATGGCGACCGAGCATAATCTCTTTGCCATCGGCCTCACCGAAAATTCCGATCTCTGGGACGTCAATCATCCCGAAGCCCAAACGGCATTCGTCCTCGCCGAAACGTTGCGCCGCTCGAAAGACCCGCTGCTCACGTTATCAATTTACGAACAGCGCCTGATGCGCCAGTATGAGAAGACGCTTAAGATGCTGCGCGAAGTTCAGGCGGGGCGCAAAGCACAGGAAACGCGCGAGCAGGAAGCGATCTACGAAGTCGGCATGTGCCATCTCATCGCCGGCAAGAAGTTTCATCCGGCCGAGTTTGGCTTCGTTTGTTCAAGTGCCGAAGCCGAGGCAATTGTGAAGCGCAAATGGACCCTCGAACATGCCAACAACGCGCATACCTGGAACTTCGACCGCGAATCCTGCGGGTCGGCCCTGGCCTTTTCGAGTGCCGCCTGATGCGACGCCAACCCGAACCTATATTGGATGGATGTTCGTAGCACGTCAAGATGTCCGGTTTAAATAGCAAATGAAATGTCCGGTTTTCCAGTGCCGCGATTTTGGGATAGGCTTTGAAGACCTGGGCGGAGGATAGAGCGCTGCTGGGAAGCAACTCGAGCGCCGACTCAGGGCCGGGATTGTAGGAGCAAGCCAAACA
>JAICLJ010000190.1 GCA_025927575.1 Bryobacteraceae bacterium
AGCTCGCCTTTCACATTCGGCATCACTTTCAGGAATGTATAGAAGGGCGCCGATCCGCACCATTTCAAATCGTCGTGCCGTTCCTGGATCAGGTTCCAATAGGCCCCGCGGTTACCTTGCGTCAACTGTTGGATGCGCCTGCTGTCGCGATCTTCGACCTCGAGCATATTGCCGGCATGCGCCTGGGCCACAATCGGATCGCCGTACCTCGATCCCATGTGCGCCATGTCCACGCCAAGCACCCAGAACAATCGTTTACCTTCCCGCGCGGCGATGTTTGCGGCGGCATCGAAGAACCGGCTGACGTCCTCGTCGTCCTCGGGCAATCCGCCTTCGAAAACGCTCTTCACAAATGGGCCGCAGAGAATGGGAAGCACGCGAATCGACGGCCCATAAACGTGCTGCAGAAAGAGAATCTGAAATTCGATCGAGTGCTCGACAGCATGGCAATAATCCTCGAGGCGTATCGCCTTCGGCGCAGCCGCAACTAATTCGTCCACAAGCGCGGTATCCGTGCGGCTCGCACCATAGGGGGTCACGTAGGGCTTGCGAGTCAAGCCAAAGCGATCCGGAGCGCCGTAATGCGACGTGCCGAGAACGACGAAAATGCGTTCCTCCGCGTGGTCACGGGCGGGAAGAGCCTGGTAAGCCGCCCGATACGTATCCCAGCCCCCGGCAGGACTGGCGTGAGGCGCGGCGATTGCAATCGTCTCCGGCGTCCCCTGCGCCACGCCGATGTGCTGTGACATCACGGACGAAAGCTCGTTTGGCTCGCTCGGATACGCGGAGCCCGCAAACAGCGGCGGCCGAACCGCCTCTGCCGCAAATTCAGCTTCGCGGTCCGCGCGCATTTTGCGATATTTCTCCGTCTCGAGAAAGCCGGCATCGTTCAGCGAATCGAAAAGATTCCGCTCGATGTCACCGACTTGAATTTCGCCCGTGAGGCGCACCAGTTCCGAGCGCAGGTCGAGTTCCGTATGTTCGCCGTCGAAACAATCGAGCACCGCCACAAGCGCCGGAGGCACAACCAGCACCGCATCGGAAAAATGATAAGGATCGCGGATGACGAGACCCGGCCGCGCAGGATCGAGGGAGGGCGCGAAATCCAGGCTGTAACGAAGACGGGGAAGTGTTTCGGCCAACCCTCATTGTATAAGGGGGTTGTGGCGCACCATTCATCGTGCTGGCGGGCAGTTCACTGTCCGCCGGACCGTGGGCTGAAGCCCACGGCGGCAAGCTGAAGCTCGCGCCACAATCACCGCGGCCTTAAGTAAATGACATTGGGCGCGCCGCCGTGCCCTAGCGTAATCCCCGGAGTTTCAGCCAGTTCGCAAGCAGCGTGGGCCAGGTCGATAGTTCCGGGATGTCCTGCGCCAATCCGACGCCGTGCTTCCCATGCTCATAAATATGCATCTCAGCCGGCACGCCCGCGCGGCGAAGAGCGAGATAGAAGTAGATGCTGTTCTGAACCGGCACGACCGGATCGTCCGAGGTGTGAAACAGAAACGTAGGCGGCGTGTCTTTGGTCACGTGCTCTTCGTTCGAAAGCAGCTCAACCAGAGCCGGATCGGGATTCGGGCCCAACAGAGCATCGCGCGATCCGCGGTGCGCATACGGCTCTTCGAAGGTGATCACCGGATAGGCGAGGATCATGAAATCGGGGCGCGAGCTTTCCCGATCGATAGGATCGGCGCTGTTCGGCGTGCCGTTATCGAAATGCGTCCCGGCAGTGGAGGCCAGATGGCCTCCGGCGGAGAAGCCCCAGACGCCAATATGGTGCGGATCGATTCCGAACTCCGCGGCATGCGCGCGAACGTAACGAATGGCGCGTTGCGCATCGTCGAGTTCCGCCGGGTGATGATATTTCGGACCAAGCCGGTACTTCAGGACGAATGCGGAAATGCCCATTGTATTCAGCCATTTCGCAATATCCGTACCCTCGTAGCTCATGGCTAGATGAACATACCCGCCTCCCGGGCACACGATAATTCCGGTCGGCACCTTCTTCTGGGACGCAACGTAACGGGTGAGATCCGGCTTGTCGACATCGGCATCCCCCTTCGCCCCCGGCGCCCCGTTTGGCCACAGCAGAATTGTCTTGGGAGTTTGAGCGAGCAGGCTCAGGGAGCCAAGCAAAAATACCCCGAAAAATCGATTCAACATAACCATGTCTGTAGAGATACTATAGGGCAAGAGGCCCGCGACAGACGATGACGCATGGATTGACCCCTACTCGACGCGAAGTATTGGCAGGCGCGGCGACCGCGGCAGCGGTGACGCTTGGAGCGCCCACGCTGCTGAAAGCAGATGCGCCGGCACAGCCGGTTGCGGTCGTTCGTTGCCGCAACTATAACGACGACTTGACCGGGAAAATGTCGACGCTGTTCGATCAGATCGGCGGGATCGACAAGCTGGTCAAAGGCAAGACGGTCGCTTTGAAATTGAATTTAACCGGAAAACCGATGCGGTTTCCGATCGACCCTCGATTTCCGTATCGCACCAATCCAAGCACGGTGGAGAGCGTCGTGCATCTGCTCGCGAAAGCGGGCGCGCGCCGCGTGCGCATCCTCGAAAGTTTCTTTCCTGCCCGGCAGGATATGGATCTGTGGACGCGCTACGGACTTGACGTGCACGCAATTAATAATCTCGGCACGAAGGTCGAATGGGAAAACGTTCAGAACCTCGGCTACGGCAAAGAATATGTTCGCCTGAAGGTGCCGTGGGGCGGCTACATGTTTCCGGCCTATCACCTGAACCACTCCTACGTCGATTGCGACGTGTACGCATCTCTTTCCAAAATGAAGAACCATTGGATCGCAGGTGTCACGATGTCGCTGAAGAACAACTTCGGCGATACGCCGTGTTCTCTGTATGGCGGCGATTGCGGGCCCAGCGGGAATGAGCATGCGACGCAGGAGCGCGGTCCGGTTTGCCATTCGGGAACAACCGCGCCGCCGAAAGGCATCGATGCGGAACTGCATCCGAACTTCTCGCACGACCCCGGTTATCGCGTGCCCCGCATCGCGGTCGATCAGGTCGGAATCCGGCCCATCGATCTCGCAATTGTCGATGGCGTCGACACCATTCGCGGCGGTGAGGGAACGTGGATTAAAGGCGTGGAGATGATTCGCCCGGGCGTCATGCTCGCGGGCCGCAATCCGGTCTGCGTGGATGCTGTTGGCATGGCCATTATGGGTTACGATCCGCAAGGCGATCGCGGCAAGCCACCGTTCGTTCGTGGCAACAGCGCCTTGAAGCTCGCCGAAGCCGTGGGCCTGGGCACAACGAATTTGAACCGCATTGAAGTAGCCGGCTTGCCGATTGCAAAAGCGCGGATCGATTTCGGGCCGGGACCTGTCGGCAAGACTATGGCGGAACTGCACCAGGCGTAGGGCTGTTTCGGCGTCTCGTGGCGCACGATTTATCGTGCCGGCTGGCAGTTCACTGCCAGCTCTCGCTGCGACGGCCGGCTCGAGCCTACACGGTTGCGGATTCTTCCACCGTTAAAACACCCTTATTGGCGTTCAGCGTTGCCATCACGCCCAGCGGCAGCGTCAACTGATCATTGGTGTGCCCGATTGTCAGGCCCGACAGCACCGGCGCCTGGACGCTCATGAAGCGGTCGTCCAGCACTTCTCCAAATGTCATATCCCACGCGAAGGATGGCTTGTAATCGCTTGGGCCGCAGTCGAGGCACTCGCCGAAAACGATGCCCGCCGCCTTCTGTAACTTACCTGCGAGCAGCATCTGCGTGAGCATGCGATCTATCCGGTACGGCTCCTCGCCGACATCTTCCGTGAAGAAAATTCGCTCCCGTGTTTCGATCTCGTAAGGCGTGCCCATCAAGGACGTAACCAGCGTGAGATTACCGCCGATGAGCCGACCGCGCGCCGTGCCCGGATGAATGGTGCGGAGGTTGTGAGCGGGCCGCAACCGATTTCCGGAAGGCGGATTCGTGAGATCTCCCAGCGGAGCGGTCTGAAACAGCGCCCGGCGAAAGCAATCCTCCGTATACGGAGTGAATTCGGACAGCAGCACCGGACCGTGAAAGGTGACCAGCCCCGTCATTTTGTGGATCGCGAGATGCATCGCCGTGATATCGCTGTATCCCAGGAAAATCTTTGGATTCCTGCGAATCAGGTCGTAATCGATGCCGGCGAGAAGCTGCCCGGATCCGTACCCTCCCCGGATGCAGACGACACCCTTCACTTCGGGATCCTGGAACATCGCATGAAGATCGTCCAGGCGCTCGGCAACGGTAGCTACAGTTCGAGCGTGCTGCGCTTTGACGTTCTTGGCCCATTTCGCTTTCAGCCCGAAGTATTCGACAGTTTTCAGCGCTAGCTGCTGCCGGTCCGGATCGGTTACCTGCGTCGATGGACTGATGATTCCCACTACATCGCCGGGCCGCAAGACTCGAGGCTTGATGAGATCTGGTTGTTTTGACTTTTCCGCGCGCATTGCGGGCGTCGCCGCGACAGCGGGCAATGAGAGTAGAGCTTTCCGGCGGGTCACTGCGGTCAGGCTATCACGCGACAGATCGCGAGGCTATGGCTGTTGTTACTGCTCTCCAAAAGCAATCACAACGTTTGTCAGCGACCCTTCGCGGCTAATCGTCACGGTAGCGGTCTGCGCGCCGTTTTCAGCCGTCAACACGCCACCATCGGTTCCTTCTCCCGATACGGCTGTCTTGTTCACTTTGAAGCTCTTGGTATGAAAGGCGGCTTCGTAATAATTCAGCACCTGGGCCGGATCGTCCGGCGTCTTGAATTGATAGTTTCCGGCCGTTTTGCCGTTCTCGGTCGAGTTGAATGCCGATACACGCGACACCCCCGGATACTTTGGAATCCAGGCTTCCTTGATGCCGGTGGCACTGTTTGTTTCCACCGTGGCGCGCTTGCCCTTGCCGTCGGTGACTTCAATTCTGCCGTTGCCACTGCCATCGGCACCGAGCGTTACTTTTTCTCCGTCGTCGCCAATGATGCTGATCTTGCCCTGCTTCGCCTTTTGCAGATCGAGCGTCAGGCTCTTGTGCTCCTTCTTGTTATAGACCTTGATAATCCCCGCGCTGCGGTCGATCCGGACGACCTCGAGATCGGGATTCGTCATCTCCACCAGGCGTTTGGTCACGTAATCGGGGTTACGCTGCAAGAACGTGGCGCAGGAGCGGGTTGCTATAGTGCACGTCGCGAGCGCTAGCACAAGGATGAGCAGGCAGCCGCCGCCGATAAACAGGATCAGGTTTCCTTTCTTCTTCGGAGGCGCGGGAGAAGGAACCGGCGCGTACGGCGGGCGCCCGGGCATGGCAGGCTGGCCGGGATAGGGCGGCTGCGGCGGGTTCGGCGGATAGCTCGACATAGAGTATTCGGACCATCCTAACCACGTTTTACAGCGGTTGCAAACTTCCGGGGCCTAATAGTAACGGGATAGTACCCGCTCATTCAACCCGAAATTTGTAGCTGGTCACGCGATCCTGGCTGCCAATCAGATCGTGCACGGCCACGACCATGGTGTATTCGCCCGCGGTCAGGTTGGGCGTTGTCGTAATGCTGAGAACTCCCGGCACGAACTGCGGCGGGTAGGACGTGGCGATCTTTTCGTTAGCGGCTTCAGGCTGCGCAAAAATCTGTGAACCATCCGGCCGCAGGACCTTCACGCCATATTGCAATGCCACCGAGTTGGCCGGCCCGACCTTGAAGCCTGTGATATCGAAACGAGCCCAGACCGTCGCTCCGGCCCGGTACGCGGCGACCTCCAGAGGCGGACCGTCCTGTTCGGATCGCAAAAACCGGAAGTTTTGCAGCGCCAGGCTGGCGACTGGATGGATGATGTGGCCGCCAATCTGGAACGGATAATCGGCACTTGCCTTGGTTTTCACTAACGCGTCTTCCACCATAACGCGCACCTTGTAGGTTCCCGCTGCGATATAAGACGGAAGCAGGAATGAAGCGCGCCGCTTCGGAATCCACTTTTTATCCTCGGGCGTGATGTCGTCCTTGATCGCCCCTCTCTCGGCCGGCGCCAGCGCGATATTCTTGTCGTCAAGGACTTCGACCGTATAATTCAGGGATATTTGCCGGGATTCGGAATACGCGTCGCCGCTGATTTTAAAGCCGGATACCGCAAATTCGAAATGCAGATAATCGCCGGGCAAAAATTTATAGTCGTGAGGCACGAACGGGCCATCCTCGGCTCGCTGGACGCCGGCATTGACGATCTGCAGCTTCAGCGGAGTCGGCTCCGGAGCCGCCGCGAAAAGAATGCATGGGACCGCAAGAGCGAGCACGATTGGACGATGCCACAGAATGCGCGGGAGTGCCTTTGACACGTCGAACTCCTGATTCTTCTGTATCACGGACGAAAGCTGCCGATAAGAAATTGGGGAACTTCCGGCGGATTCCGCCGTCGAATAGAGAAATTAGCGGCCTGCAAATTGCAAGACAAGCGTTGATGGCTTTGCCGAAGAATCAACTAAACCTGCTGAGCCGGAGTCTGCTGGCCTCCGTCCTCGCCGTAGCGCTGCTTCCGGTCGCGGCCGAGGCGCAAACATGCCATCCGGTCACCGGCCGCCAAATCGCGCCGGTAATGGGGGTGAGCGGCGCCGACTGGCTTAACCGGCCTGAACGGGAGCGTGAAGAAGATACTACGCTTGCCATCAGAGAACTAGACCTGCAGCCCGGCATGATTGTCGCCGATATCGGGGCCGGGACCGGATATTACAGTATTCGCATCGCCAGCCATGTCCTGCCGGGAGGAAAGGTTCTGGCGAACGACATTCAGCCCGAAATGCTGCAGCGGTTGAAAGCCAATGCCGAGGCGGCGAAGGCCACCAATATCGAAACTATTCTCGGCACGGAATCGGACCCGAAGCTTCCGGGCAACGCAGTCGATCTCGTAATCATGGTGGACGTCTACCACGAACTGTCCCGGCCGCAGCGAATGCTCGGTCATATCCGGGCGGCTTTGAAGCCCGGCGGCAAACTGGTTCTTCTCGAATATCGCAAGGAAGATCCCAGCGTGCCGATACGCGCCGAACACAAAATGAGCCTTTTCGAGGTGAAGGCCGAGGTTGAACCCGAGGGCTATCGCTTCGAACGAAGCGTAGAATCGCTGCCGTGGCAGCACATGATCTTTTTCACGAAGGCGCTGCCGAACTGAGTTCGCGGTAAAGATCCGCCCACTGCGATGCAACCAGGGGCGCCTGGTAGCGATTGCATTCGGCCAGCGCACTACGTTCAAGTCGTAGCGCCAGCCCCTCTTCTTCGAGAAGCCTCAACGCGGCTGAGGCCATCGCTCGGTGATCGTCCGGTGGAACCAACATCCCGGTGCGCTCGTGCTCGACGATATACGAGATACCGCCGGCCCTGGTCGCGACGACCGGCAGTCCGCTGGCAAAGCATTCAAGCACCGAGCCCGGCATGTTGTCGATATCCGGGCTCGTCATGTAGATACCGGCTTCGTTATGCAACTCGGCCATGCGCTTCTGCTGTACGGGCCCTAGAAATTCCACGTTCTTGAGGCCAAGTTCGCGAACCAGGGCTTCGATCCGCGGCCGGAGCGGCCCATCGTGGGCAACAAGCAGGCGTGCTTCCGGATATTTGGCTTGTACGAGGCCAAACGCTCGCAGCGAACAAGGAACGTTGTACAGCGGCTCCATTGCACGGTTGTGCAAAAAAACAGGAAGAGGCCGCGCTCTCTCGCGATATTTGAATTCAGCGGTATCGATAAGATTCGGAATGCAGCGGACCGATAGCCCGAAGCGGGCAAACACGTCGACCAGGAATCGGGAGGGCGCCACGACGCAGTCTGCGAGGCGCATCAACCGCAGCGCCCGGGGGAACTTCAGGAGATGATCTTCCAGGCGCCCGTCGTGGTAGTTCAGAATCGTTCTCTTGCGCAGCATCCGGGCGAACAGCAGAGCGGGGGCAGGCGCCAGAAGAAACGACCAGTAGGCCGCGCTAAAGGCATGAATCACGTCATAGTGCGGAATGCGCCCGAACAGGGCGGCGAGATAGGCAGCTTCGGTAGCGACCGTTCGTATGTATTTGATGCGCTGCAATCGCCGGAACGGCCCCGGCAGCCTAGGGTTGACCGGCAGGAAATCGGCGTCGATGCCGGGCTCTTTGCGCAGAGCTGCGAGTAACCTGGCTGCCTGGATCGACTGGCCGCCAAGGATATCGAGCGACGGGCCGACGATCAGAACCCGGACCGGTTTCACGGCGAAAGCGGCTCCGGATAAGGCCAGCAGCACACGGACACGGCGCTGTTGACGGACGCGGCGGTCCGGCAGCGCTCAAGACAGAGATCACCCGCCATACCGGCTATCTCGCACAACGGTTCCCCTTTGATTGAGTGTAGATGAGACGTCAACCGGCCCCGGGCAGGCCGGCGTCAAACGCGCGGGAGCAATGAGGGGATGCGCGCCGGAGGGCGATGCTGCCAAAATAGAAGGAGCGGTGATTTTCCGTTTCTATTTCGAAGGAGTCTGAATTGCAATATCCCGAACAACTCATCGGCCTGATGCGTCAGGACCTGACACAGTATGGGGTTCAAGAAGCCCGTACGCCGGAAGAAGTCGACCGCGTACTCGGCCCGAATAGTGGAAACGTTCTGATGGTAGTCAATTCCGTTTGCGGCTGCGCGGCAGGTAAGGCAAGGCCGGCGGTCGGCATGGCATTGCAACACACGAACCGTCCCGACGTGACCGCTACCGTATTTGCCGGTGGAGACGTCCTGGCCGTGGCGCGCGTGCGCGAGAAACTGGCGGGAGTGCCGCCATCGTCGCCCTCCATCGCATTGTTTCAGAACGGCAAGCCGGTTTTCATGCTGCATCGCAGCGATATCGAAACCAGGAATGCGCCCGCTATCGCCGAACTGTTGACAG
>JAICLJ010000109.1 GCA_025927575.1 Bryobacteraceae bacterium
CGGAACACCGGCAGAGCCTCACGAACCAGCGCATAAGAATTGTCCCGCCGCGACGCGCAAATCTGTGATAAAGTGCCGCTCAAATAGGGGGATGTATGAAAAACCTGATTCTGACGGTGGCGCTCCTCGCCGGCCTGTGTTCGTCCTCTTGGGGACAGAAGCTTCTCATTGATGCCAGCACGGCAGAGGGCAAAGCCCTTTCCGAAATTACGGAGCAGCAGGACGCCGCCCGCAAGCAAACGATGCTGGAAGCATTTCTGACGACGTATCCCAAAAGCTCTCAGGCGGGATGGGTCTACGGGCAACTGCAATCTATCTATCTTCAGGGAAAGCAGTATGACAAGGTTTTGGAGGCGGGAGAGAAGGCGCTGGCCGGCGGAGCCGACAGTGTAGACCTCGCCTATAACAATCTGAAAGCCGCTGAGGCAATGAACGATCCGGACAGCGTCGCTAAGTGGTCGGCCGAAACATCCCGCCTGGCCAGGAAGGTCGAGCAATCCACGCAACCATTGGACGACGACACAAAAGCGAGAATCGACTACGCGAAGCAGATGGACACTTATTCCGAGTATTCGATCTACGCGACCATGTTGAAAACCACGGATCCGGCCAAGATCATTGCGCTGGTGGAACCGCTTGAGCAGCGTAACCCGAAAAGCGAGTATTTGAGCAAGTCATACGGAATGTATTTGAACGCGCTGCGCAAAACCGGACAGGACGACAAGGCCGGAGCGGCGGCGGAGAAAGAAGCCGATCGCGATCCAAACAATGAAGACGTTCTGCTGATCGCCGCCGATTACAACATGCAGCGGCAAAATCAGGACAAGGCGCTGGTCTACGCGACGAAGCTATCCGAAGTGATGCAGGCAAAAACCAAACCGGCGGAATTGGGCGACGCCGATTGGGAAAAGAAGAAAGAGACGCTGCTAGGCGCCAGCTATTGGATACAGGGCGTTGTTTACAGCGGTCAGAAGAATTACGCACAGGCGGACAAGACTTTACGTGAGGCCCTGCCGCTCATCAAAGGCGATAGCCAGATGCTCGGTGTCGGTCTGTTCCATTTAGGCGTCGCTGACTATGAGCTCGGCAAGTCGACCAAGAAGCGGGCGCTGCTACGGGACGCGTTGAAATTCTCGCAACAATCCGCCGCTATCAAAAGCCCGCTGCAAGCGCAGGCACTGGCCAATGTGAAAGCGATCAGCAGACAGGTGGGGGGACGATGATGGACAGCCGTGCAATAGACTGAAACTAGCGGTTGGTAATGCTTTCGCCGGGGTGCAAGCGAATTGCGAGATTATTGGCACAAAGATGCTGTCATTTATTGCGTGGAAGTCGAAACGTTCAAAGATGGCAATGGCGACGGTATCGGCGATTTCCGCGGACTGACCGAGCAACTCTCTTATATTGCCGGCCTTGGCTTTACAACGATCTGGCTGCTTCCCTTCCATCCGACGCCTTTTCGCGATGACGGCTATGACGTTACCGATTATTTTGGCGTCGATTCGCGGCTCGGCACGCTGGGGGATTTCGTCACGTTCATCAACCAGGCACATTCGCTTGGATTGCGCGTGATGATCGATCTGGTTGTCAATCATACCTCAAATCAGCATCCGTGGTTTCAGAGCGCCCGGAGCGATCCGAAGTCTTACTACCGGGATTTCTACGTTTGGGAGAAACACAAGCCTAAGGACGCGAACCAGGGAGTCGTATTCCCAGGGGTCCAGAAGAGCACATGGAGTTTCGATCGAACGGCGCGCCAATACTACTTTCATCGCTTCTATCACTTTCAACCGGATTTGAATATCTCTAATCCAGCGGTCCGCGAGGAGATCTGCAGAATCATCGGCTTGTGGCTGCAGCTCGGAGTATCCGGTTTCCGGGTGGATGCCGCGCCCTTTCTGATCGAGATGAAGGGCGTCGACGCGTCAAAGTCGCTCGAAGAGTATCACTATCTTCGCGAGTTTCGCGAATTCCTGTCCTGGCGCACCGGCGATGCAATTCTGCTCGCCGAGGCAAACGTCACAATGGACACGATTGAGGACTACTTCGGCGATGGCGACAAAATGCACATGCTGTTCAATTTTATGCTGAATCAGTATCTCTTTCTGGCGCTGGCGCGTAAAGAAGCCGCTCCGCTGCTCGAAGGGATGCTGAAGCCGCCTCCGATTCCCGAGAACTGCCAGTGGGCTAATTTTTTACGGAACCACGACGAGCTCGACCTTGGACGGCTCAGTGATGCGCAGCGCGAAGAAGTCTTCCACGAGTTCGCGCCCCAGCGGAATATGCAGCTTTATCAGCGCGGGATCCGTCGCCGCCTTGCTCCCATGGTCAACGGCGATTTCCAGCGTTTGACAATGGCGTACAGTTTACTGCTGTCACTGCCGGGCACGCCGGTTATCCGGTACGGCGACGAGATTGGAATGGGCGAGGATCTCTCGCTCAAGGAACGTGACAGCATCCGAACACCGATGCAGTGGTCGGCCGACGCGAACGCCGGCTTTTCTTCCGCACCGCCGAACAAAGTTTTTCGCCCAATCGTTTCGGACGGACCGTTCGGATACGAACGCGTCAACGTGGCCGCGCAACGGCGCGACCCGCATTCGCTGTTGAATTTCATCGAGCGATGCATTCGGATGCGCAGAGAATGTCCTGAATTCGGCCGCGGCTCCTGGAAATCGGTGGAGACAAACAATCCCGCGGTGTTCGCCCACTCCGTTCAGTGGGCGACGGGAACTGTTATCGCGATTCACAATCTTGCCGAGAAGAGCTGCCGGTTGAAGGCGGATCTGGGCGACTATAAAGCCGAGCGCCTGGTAAATCTGCTGCAAGACGAGAAAGATATTCCACTGCGAGGGAAGCCGCTGCAATTGAATTTGAAGGGGTACGATCATCGCTGGTTCCGGGTAGTCAGGGCGGAGCAATGAAGCCGGCGACTCGCCGCCCGGACGCAGAGTTCTCGCGCGGCCGTGATTTAATTGCAGAGCGAACGTTACGCCATGCAAACCCATATTCTTTATTTTTTTCTGTTCAGCGCCGCTGTCGCTTCCGTTCCTCTGTCCGCGGCGAACAAAGCGATTCCCATCTGGCCGAACGGCGCTCCCGGCCCCCAAAACGCCACGGGCCAGGAGAAGGACACAACAACATCGAAGGACGACCTGGTCGCCGGCCGTTCCGTGATTCGGCTAGGAAACGTCGGCAACCCAACCATCACGCTTTACCAGCCGAAGCACACCAACACCGGCGCCGCGGTTATCGTTTTTCCGGGCGGCGGATATCACATTCTTGCAATGGATCTGGAAGGAACGGAAGTGTGCCAGTGGCTGAATTCTATTGGCGTCACCGGCATTCTCTTGAAGTACCGTGTGCCCGAACCGAAGGGGCAGCCGCCGTACGAGGAGCCATTACAGGATGCCCAGCGAGCGATGGGCATTGTGCGCGAGCATGCCAAGGAATGGCGAATCGATCGGAAAAAAATTGGTGTGCTGGGATTTTCGGCAGGCGGAAATCTGGGCGCGGAAATCAGCAACCGCTTCGATAAGCGCGCCTACGACCCGATCGATCAGGCCGACCAGGAAAGCTGCCGGCCCGATTTTGCGATTCTGATTTATCCGGCTTATCTGGCCGCCAAGAACAGTGAAGGCCATTATGAACTGGCGCCGGAGCTGCATGTCACCGCGAACACGCCCCCAACCTTTTTGGTGCAAGCGGAAGACGACCCCGTCCACGTTGAGAACAGTCTCTTTTATTATCTGGCTCTGAAGGACGCGAAAGTTCCCGCGGAAATGCATTTATACAGCATCGGCGGTCACGGATACGGGCTTCGCAAGACGGACAAACCAATTACCGGATGGCCGCATGAAGCCGAGAAGTGGATGCGATCGCTGGACTTGTTGCAGGCTCATTAAAGAGAAATTCATGAATCCGTTACAAATCAGCAGGCGGCAGGCGCTTCAGTCCCTCGCGGCCGTGCCAGCCTTGGGCAGAGCATTCGGCGCTGCATCAAGCCATCACATGTATCTGTCTTTGAACAGCACGCTGGTGACGAACCGGGTTCCCTGGCCGCAGTTCGCCGAACTGGCCGCCAAGGTGGGATTTCCCGGAGTCGATGTGATGCTCGATCCCGCCATGAAAGCAGGCGTTGACGCCACGAACAAACTGCTTCGAAATTTGAAAGTTCGGCCGTCGATCATCAATGCGCCGGTCGAGTTCCGGAAAGGCGACGCCGCGTTCAAAGCCTCTCTCCCCAAACTGGAAGCGGCCGCGCCGTTCGCCGCCGCCATCGATTGCCCGCGCATGATGACGTACATCATGCCTTCGAGCGAAACGCCAAAGGACGAATTACGGCGAATTTACAAGCAGCGGTTTACAGAATGCGGCCGTATTCTCGCAAAATCGAATGTCCGGCTGGGACTCGAATTTCTTGGCCCGCTGCACTTGCGCAAGATGTTTCCGCACGAATTCATCTGGCGGATGAACGAAATGCTGGAATTTGCAAAGGAATGCGGCCCTAACATCGGGGTCACGCTCGATGCATGGCACTGGCATCATGCCGGGGCGACCGTTCAAGACATTATGAACGCCGGACGGGAGCGCATCGTCGACGTGCATTTCGATGACGCTCCGGACCTTCCTCCGGATCAGATTCGCGATAATCAGCGGCTGATGCCCGGCGAAGGCATTATCAATCTTGCCGGCTTCCTGCGGGCCCTTCAGAAGATCGGCTATACGGATGGGTTGAGCGTCGAAGTATTTGGCCGCGGTCTTGACAAGATTCCCCCCGAAGAAGGCGCCCGGCTCGGGCTCAAAACATCGCTCGCTGTATTTCGCAAAGCCGGCGTTCCCGAAGGGTGAAATGACGCTTGATCGGGCGCCGCGGTAGCGGGAGGCCGGAAACTTTACCAGGAAAGCAGTAACGTGGAAGAGTGAGCCTGGAGATTTCCAACGTACAGCTTCGAGCGCTGCCGTCGGTCGACGAAGTCCTTCATCAACTCGGCCATCTCGACTACTTGCCGCGTCCGCTGATCGCAGGCGAGGTCCGGTCGGTGCTGGAGGAACGACGGCGCGCGTTGTTAGACAACGTGCCGTACGACGCCACGCAAGTCTGGACCATCGTGGAGCGGCGGCTCCACAAGCTGCTTTCCCCATCGCTTCGCGAGGTCATCAACGCCACCGGCGTCGTGCTGCATACCAATCTCGGACGCGCGCCTCTGGACGATTTCAGACCTATCGGTGGTTATTCCAATCTCGAATACGATTTGAGCGCAGGCCGCCGCGGCAAACGCGACATGCACACTGCGCCGCTGCTTGAACGGCTGCTCGGACGCCCCGCCATCCTCGTAAACAATAATGCGGCGGCTGTGTACTTGACGTTGAATGAGATCGCGGCGGGCTACGAGGTCGTCGTCTCACGCGGTGAGCTGATCGAAATCGGCGACGGGTTCCGCATTCCCGAAATCATGGCCCGGTCAGGAGCGATTCTGCGCGAAGTCGGCACAACGAACCGTACGAAACTTGACGACTATCGAAGCGCGATCACCGACCGCACTCGCCTCATCCTGCGCGTCCATCGGTCGAATTTCCGGATCAGCGGCTTTACGGCGCGACCCGAGTTACAGCAGCTTACCGCGCTCGGCCGCGAGATGGGGTTGCCAGTGTACGAAGATCTCGGCAGCGGCTGCCTCGTGGACCTGCGCAGCCGCGGAATAGAAGAGCCGCTGGTCAGCCACAGCTTTCAAGCAGGCGTCGATCTGGCCTCGTTCAGTTGCGACAAGCTCTTGGGAGGCCCGCAGAGCGGCATTATCGCCGGCAAGCCAGAACTGGTGCAGCGCATTCGCCGGAATCCTCTATACCGCGCATTTCGTTGCGACAAGCTGGCGATCGAAGCGATCTCAATCACGCTTCAACGGCTGATCGCCGATGATTTCGAGGCGATTCCGACTCTGCGCATGATTTCCCAGCCCGCCGAGGCGATCCGGTTGCGCGCGGACCGCGTCGCATCGCGGCTTTGCCCGCTGAGCGTGAACGTTGTTGAGGGCAAATCGGCTGTTGGCGGAGGATCGACTCCAGAGCAGATGTTACCCACATGGCTCATTGCCCTTGAAATCGACGGAGTCAGCGCGTTTGAATACCGCTTGAGGCACGCGCCCGTTCCCGTTATTGCCCGGATTGAGCGGGACCGGGTGCTAATGGATCTCCGCACCGTGGCCGCGCGCCAGGAAGACGACCTGGTCGCCGCGGTGCAGGCGGCGGCGTTGGCGTAAACGAGGCCTTCGCAGTACCATCGGAAGATCCGGCGAATGGAGGCTTCGAATGAATCGTCGCGAACTATTTCGGCAGACTCTGCTTGGCGCCGCCGGAGCGAGCGCGGCGGCCGTATCGGGCCAAGCCCGAATATTTCCCGAGGGCTACGATGCTTCGAAGGCGCTCGAGAGGGCCGATTGGAAGCCGGTCTTCTTCGACGATCACCAGAATGAGACGGTGATTGTGTTAAGCGATCTGATGATTCCGGACACCGAGACGCCGGGCGCCAAAAGCGCTCTGGTTAACCGTTTTCTCGACGAACTGCTTGCGGCCGAATCGCGCGAGACGCAGCAATCATTTCGCAACAGCCTTGCTTATATCGACGGCGAAGCGAGAAAACGGTACAAGGATGCATTCGTTCATATACCAAAGCAGAATCAAATCGAGTTCCTCACGCTTCTCGCCTATCCACACACGCTCGCAACGTGGGGCGAAGCGTCGGACGACAATCCCGGGCATCTACATTTCGAACGCTTAAAGGACTGGATTTCCCGGGCCTTTTGGTCGTCGGAGGCCGGTATGAAAGCGATTGGATGGAATGGTGAAGCGCCTCACGGCGTGTTCACCGGATGCCAGCAGCCGGACAGCGTACACAGCGGTCAAGAACGCGGTCCGCGGCCGAACAAGGAATAACTTTCATGTTTGCGGATCCCCTCAGCCAGACTTATGACGTAATTGTGGTCGGCTCCGGCGCCACGGGAGGGTGGGCGGCGAAACGGCTTTCGGAAGCGGGCATTCGGGTCGCGCTGCTCGAAGCGGGCCGCGAGGTCTCACCGAAGGAATTCACCGAGCACATGCCGACATTCAAGCTGAAATATCGAAATATGTCGCCGGAGATCGTGAAGACCCGGCCAATTCAGAAACAATGCTACGCGTGCATGGAGTACAACTACGACTGGTTCGTGAACGATCTCGAAAATCCATACAGCACGCCAAAAGATAAGCCATTCACGTGGCAGCGGCTGCGCATTCTGGGAGGACGCACCCTCGTCTGGGGGCGGCAAAGCTACCGGATGAGCGATCTCGATTTTAAAGCTTACAGCCACGACGGCTACGGCCAGGACTGGCCTGTTTCCTACAAAGACATCGCTCCGTTTTATGACATCGTGGAAGACTACGTCGGGATCAGCGGCGCCGCCGAGGGCAATGCCGCGTTACCCGACGGACGTTTTCTCCCGCCTATGGCAATGACCTGCGGCGAAATGCTCTTTCGCGACAGAGTGAAGCAGAAGCTCGGCCATACGATCACGATTGGCCGCACCGCGATGCTGACCCGGAACCACAACGGTCGCCTGGCGTGCCACTATTGCGGACCTTGCGAACGGGGCTGCATAACGTTTTCCTATTTCAGCAGCCCGTTCACAACAGTGAAGGATGCGCTGAAGACCGGCAACTGCACCCTGATTACGAACGCGGTGGTGGCCCACATCAATCTGGAGAAGGGAGAGAATCGCGCGGCGGGAGTCACGTTCATCGATCGGCTCACCCATCGGACCAAAGAGATAAAAGCAAAGGCTGTCATTTTGTGCGCGCAAGCCCTGGAATCCACGCGTATTTTGCTCAACACCCCCGCGCGCGAGGGAACAATGGGTCTTGGGAACTCGAGCGGCCTGCTCGGGAAAGGGTTGATGGACCATTGCACGGGCGCTGCCGCGTCGGGCGATCTGATGGGCTTCCATGAGGCTCCATCGCTAAATGGTCCTACTCGGGCAAACGGTATCTATGTCATCCGCTTCCGCAATACGATAGATAGCCCCCGGCATGCGCGATTCATTCGCGGCTATGGCTACCAGGGCAGCGCCGGCCCGCAATTCGACTTCAATGCAGAAGGTTTCGGGGGAGGATACAAGCAAGCGGTGGTCGCCGGCACGTATGGTATCTCGGTCGGCGCTTTCGGAGAATGTCTTGCCCGGGATGACAATTTCGTGTCGATCGATCCTGAACTGAAGGACGCCTGGGGCATCCCCGCTTTGCATATTTCGATGACGCAGGGGGACAACGAGAAAGCCATGATGGAGGATGCGGCATCCGCGGGAGCCGAGATGCTCGAAGCCGCGGGCGCGAAGAATATTCGCGTCCATTCAGCGCTTGCCGAGCCTGGAATGGCTATTCACGAATTAGGGATTGCGCGGATGGGAAACGATGCGAAACGTTCAGTGACAGACCAGTGGACGCAACTCCATGACGTACCCAATGTGTTCGCGATGGATGGCGCCTGTTTTGTTTCGTCGGCCTGCCAGAACCCGACGCTCACGATGATGGCAATCGCGGTGCGCGGCTGCGATCACCTGATCCAGCGGTTCAAACGGAATGAGATCTAGTTGAAACGGGGGCGGGATTGGCCGCCCCCATGGAGTTGAATATAGTTAGACTGCGTGGCGCTTGGTCTTTGCCAGCATATGGGCGGCCTTGCTCAACGTGTTCTTTTCAGCTTCTTCGAGCGTGGCCGACGTAAACCGCGCAAGACGAGCGCCGGGCGACACATTATCCGCTTCACACACGTACTCGTCTCCGAGTTTGTAGCTGGTGATGCGAACGGGCCAGCCTGATAGCTCTATCGTTTTTTCCTGATAGTTCTCTGCTTTCATAATGATACGATCCCCCGATAGTGCCAGGTACTTACTTCGCGGAAGCGCTCGCGGCCTGTCCCTTTTCCACAGGCACGCCAACGAGGTTGCCCCACTCTGTCCACGAGCCATCGTAGTTGATGGTGTTGTCGTAGCCGAGCAGGTATTTCAACGCAAACCAGGTGTGGCTGGAACGCTCGCCGATGCGGCAGTACGCAATGATCTGCTTGGAACCGTCAATTCCCTCTGCGCCGTACACGCTCTTCAGATCTTCCGCGCTCTTGAATGTCCCGTCTTCGTTGCAGGCTTTGCCCCACGGAATATTGCGCGCTCCGGGAATATGGCCTCCGCGCTGGCAGGTTTCCGGCAGTCCTGGAGGCGCTAGGATCTCGCCCGTGAACTCCTGTGGGCCGCGAACATCCACCAATTGCGACGTTCCCTTGCCGGATGCTTCCTGCACCGTCGGCAGATAGGCGCGAGTAGACAGGTCGAGCGAAGCGGGCTTCGGGTACGTGGTCTTCGCATACGAGGGGACGTCTTGCGTCAGTTCACGTCCTTCGGCGATCCATTTCTTACGGCCGCCATCCATTAAACGAACATCCTTGTGACCGTAAATCTTCAGTTGCCAGAAAGCCCAGGCGGCAAACCAGTTGTTGTTGTCGCCGTAAATGATGATTGTGGTATCCGGCGAAATGCCAGACGTGGTCAGTAACTTTTCGAGTTGCTCCCACTGAACAATGTCGCGCCGCACCGGATCGCACAATTGCGCTCTCCAATCCCATGCGATTGCGCCGCGGATATGCCCCTGTTTGTACGCATCGGTGTCCACGTCAACTTCGACGATGCGAACGTTTTTGTCGTCTTTATGTTGTTCCACCCAGTCGGTGGAAACAAGAACCTCAGGATGGGCGTAAGCCATCTATCTATATTCCTCCAGCACAATTATACCAAAGTCGATAGGCCAACAAGAGATTAAAAACAGAAACGACACGATAGCCAGATTCGTCAACGATAGAAGCGATGAAAGCTCGATCCCGGTTGTTCCACCGATTGCTGGTCGCGGGCGTAGCGTGCATACCTGCAGCAATGCTGGCGAGTCATCATGTCACTTCCCCCACGACGTCCTCCTCTAACGATAACGTCGAGATCACGGCAACCATTACACTGGCTGAGCCCGAAATCGCTCAAAAGATTGGGGTTGATCCTGGGACCGGGGTTGTCCTCGTTGAAATGCATGTATTGCCCAAAACCGACAAGGATCTGCGTGTCAGCCCGGACGACTTCTTTCTGCTGAGCCACGACGACGGCGAGCGATCGCAACCGTTTGAGCCCGCGCAGCTCGCCGGACGAGGCGCGCTGGTAGTTTCGCCGGCCGAGGGTGGAGGAACCAAAGGCGGGCACCACGGCATGCCGCTCGGCGAGATAATGCTCGGCGGCGGCATGATCGGAGCTGGAGGGAGCGGCCGGGGCCCGGGAACCCTGTCGTCGAAAGCGGACAATAAAAGCGCAGGCGATCCGGCTCTGCTGAAAGCGCTAAAAGCCAAACAATTTCCGGATAAGCTCACGACTACCGAGGTATCGGGCTATCTCTACTTCCCGCTCGATGGCAAGCACAAGTTGAAGAATCTCGCGGTGCTCTATCGCGGTCAAGCCGGCCGGCTTGACCTGGAGTTCCAACACTGAGCCTGGCGGCAGCGGTGCTCACTCGAACACAAAAGCCGCTTCGCTGAAGACGTCCCGAAAGCGTCCGCTTCCTCACGGTTGCGCTTCGTGCTGCCTGGACGTCTTCAACGGAGCGAAATGCCCGAAAACGTAGTTCTAGCTTGCCTTCTTGATGGATGTCGCCGTAACGGTGTCGCCTTCGACCGTTCCGGTCACCTGAACTTTGTCGCCCGCCAGCTTCTTCGCTTTCGCCATTGAAGCCTCGTCGAACTTATAAACTTTGCCATCGCTGACAAAAACCGGCGAGGCACCCTTGCTTTTGATGCAAGTGCGGACGCAGGCGGTATCGGCCTTCCCATTGGCCCCGGTGTGTTTCGCTCCACAACCCGAGTCACTGATAAAACCGGTCATATCATCCGCCATGGCGGTGGCCGCACAAAACGAGGCCAACATCATCGTCGAAATGAATAGCTTCTTCATATCTGATTTTCTGTCTCCCAACAGATAACTACGAGTTATATTGTATGCCCGATCGTCAAGCCCCGTAAAAACCTGGGGCGAAATGCCCGTGCAGGCATTAAAAAATTTACAATTCCAGAATCACTGGCATAATGAGCGGGCGGCGCTGCGTCTGCTTGGTCAAATAACGCTTCAGCTCCGTCCGTATCTTTTCCTGCATCACACCCCAATCACCAAGTTCTTCGGATGTGCAGGTTTCAAGGGTTCGCGACACGACCGAACGCGCTTCCTGCAGGATTTCGGCGCCCTCGGAGCCAATAAACCCGCGGCTGACTATTTCCGGGAGCCCCTCGCTTCTGCCGGTATGTTTGTCGATGGCGATGATGGGCAGTACGAAACCGTCTTCGGCCAAGTGGCGGCGGTCCCGGATGGTCATGTCTTCCACGACATCGTCGAGCGATCCCGAATCGATGCAAACGCGGCCGACGGTGATTCGCTCACCCGGACGGGCGCCTGCGGGATCGATTTCAAGCGTCTGGCCCGTCTCGAGCACGAACGCGTCCTTTAGACCCGCGAAACGCAGATGAGAGGCCAGTTGGGCGTGCCTCGCCAGTTGCCGGTACTCGCCATGAATCGGAAGGAAATACTTCGGTTGAACCAGATTCAACACAAGTCTCAGTTCTTCCTGGCTGGCATGGCCGGAAACGTGAATCGGCGGACTCATCGAACCATAGACGAGGTCGGCGCCCCGGCGCGCAATGTGGTTCATCATCCGGTAGATGGCTTTTTCATTCCCCGGGATGATGCGCGCGCTCAGTGCAACGGTGTCGCCCGGCTGCAGAGACAAATGCCGATGATTATCCACCGCCACACGCGATAGCGCGGACATGGGCTCGCCCTGCGTGCCGGAGACAACGACAGCGACCTTGTCGGGCGCCATCTGCATAATGTCCTGCGGGCGAAGCAGGATGGAATCCGGAACGGTCAACAAGCCTAGCGTATGCGCAATCTCAGTGACGTTCAGCATGCTGCGCCCGAGAAATGCAACCTTTCGGCCGTATTCCGACGCGATCTCCAGGATCTGCTGCAGCCGGTGGATCGACGAACTGAAGCACGAAACAATGAGACGGCGCTCCGACCGGACAAATAATTCCTCGAGCCGCGGTCTGACGGCGCGCTCGCTTTCGGTGTAGCCGGGGCGGTCTACATTCGTCGAATCCGACATCAGCAGCAGCACGCCGCGTTTTCCGTACTCGGCGAGCGTATGCAGATCGAAGAGTTCGTTGTCGGTCGGGGTCGGATCCACTTTGAAATCGCCGGTGTGGATGATGACACCCAGCGGCGTCGTGATCGCGAGCGCCACCGCCGCGACGATGGAATGGGTGACGTGAATGAATTCGATCTCAAACGGCCCAAGCGTGATGCGCTCGCCCGCCTTGACGATATTCAGTTTTGCGGAATCCAGCAGTTCGTGTTCTTCGAGCCGCCTTTCCACTAACGCCAGCGTGAACTCGGTGCCGTAAACCGGAATATTCAGGCTTCCAAGCAGGAAAGGGACCCCGCCGATGTGGTCTTCATGCCCATGCGTCAAAACGAGGCCGCGAACCTTTTCCGCGTTCTTTTCGAGGAAGGAAAAATCGGGAGTGACGATATCGACGCCGAGTAATTCCGAGTCAGGGAACATCATGCCCGCGTCAATGACAATGATGTCGTCCCCGTATTGGAGCGCCATTGAGTTCATTCCGAACTCGCCAAGCCCTCCGAGGGGGATCACCTGCAGCTTACGTTCAGCCATAGAAACAAGAAGCCTCAGCGTAACACGTAAGGTTTCCTATACTTCCGCGTGGTTAGCTCGCCGGGAAATCTCCAGGGTTAGGGGGCGCTCGAAAAAGCCAGCGCTGGTTTGCAAGATTCACGATCGAACTTCCAGGTATGCGCGTTATTGGCGTGCTCAAGCGGCCATTGCGATTGACGAGCGCCTCGGCTTCCGCACTTGAACAAACAGTGCCGATGGCGAACAGATTGTGTTCCGTCGCCACGATGCGATGCAAGCGATACTTCTCTTGCGTGTTGCCCGGCAGATGCTGCGAAACGAGGGTGGATTACGAGAAAGATGGACTTGCGAATCATCTTCAGCCGCCTGGTGCCGAGTAACGTGGTTTGGCCGGGCTACTGCTGGCGCCGAGGGGTGTCCTAATGGTTCCCTTGCCGGCGGTCTGCGAAATAATTGAGAAATGAGTGTTGACCCAAACCCGCCATCGTAAACCTCGCCGCTGGCGATAAGTGCGCTGGCGTGGTCGCATTCAGAAATTTACTCTCGCCGGACTAAGTAATTGGATTAACATGGAGGAACAGCGTGAGCGGTCCGATGCGACATGCTTCTCTGGAAGCCTCTACGACAGTCAATATGGCATACCGCGACACGCTTCGCCACGATCTTTATCGCTACAAGGGGCGCCTGAGCGCCGGGGCTTTCCTGCATGCCTATTTCAGGAAGCGGGCATTCAAATACACGTTCTGGCTCCGCACGGCCGCACACCTCCGCTCGCACAGGAGCCTATTGAGCAAACCGGTTTACCTGATTGCCAAACTGATGCTCGACGTTTGCTCGGTACGTTACGGCTATCAGATCCTTGACGACACGCAGATCGGACCTGGCCTGTACCTTGGCCACTTCGGCACAATCATCGTGAACCAGGAGGCAGTTATTGGACGCAACGTAAACCTCGCCGTTGGCGTCACGATTGGCCAGACCAACCGGGGACGGCGCGCCGGCAGCCCCACAATCGGCGACCGCGTCTGGGTTGGAACCAACGCCATCATCGTCGGTCGCGTCACCATCGGCGATGGTGCACTGATCGCCCCGGGCGCTTACGTCAATTTCGATGTACCCCCCAATGCCGTAGTCCTCGGTAATCCCGGAAAAATCGTCGCCGACACGGGCACCGCAGGCTATGTGGAAAACACGCTAGATTAGGCTGTCCGCCAACGACAAATACGGGCCATCCCAGCGCTCGGGATTTGAGTTATGAACTTCGATGACGGGTTCCAGTTTGAAAGTAGCTTTCTCACTATGTACAGTCGCGCCTGGGATCGGAGCATTGTAGGTCATATGGGCGGCCTTGAAGCTGGCCGCGCGTTCGCGAATATAGATAACGAGACCACGGATCTCAGGAGCGTCGAAGCTGTTCCCTATCGCCGGCATTCCCTCGTGCGGGTAACCAATCCGGATGCTGGCGGCAATAATCGAATCATCGCCGCCACGGCGCTAGGCGCCATCGACCAGGCTGGGACCCGAACCACCCGTCGTATCCGCTCCCTGGCAACCGGCGCAGTATTCGGCATAGAGTTTGGTGACGTCCCGACCTCGACTGGGAGGGTTCTGTTGCGCAAAACAGGACGCACCTGTGAGACTCAGACCGATCGCTATACAGATATTCGATCGTTTGATCGCGATCGACAGCCCCTGAAGTGCAACAGCATTCATTCGCTCCACTTTATGAGTCGCTCGCATGTTCCCTTGTATTTTTGCACCGACGCCGTGATCGCTGAGCAGATGGAATACTTCGGTGCGGCACAGGCCCGCGAGGCGGTCTGGCACGGCACGGTCGAAGGCCACTGGCTGGCTTGCCGTTCCTAATCTGGTCTGGCAGATTTTGGGATGCTGGCTCGAAAACGCGTCTTCGATTTTGCGTTAACGGTGTTGTCGCCCGTTATGCAACGGCTGGGCTGAACAGGGTGCAGTTGCTGGCTTCGAAACCTTTAAGGTCCCGGCCAATGCTCCGGCAAAAAAGCTCTTGCATCGCCATTCTCTTCGAAACTTCTAGCGCATTCCAGAAACTGGGTGCCACTACGAAGTTTTCGCATGAGTTCAGGACTTGCACCGACACTCTCCTGAGAAGTTCGTCGTCCGCGGCAGTCTGAAAGCGGCTAAGAAACGGCTGAATATGCTGTTCGTGATCCTGCAAGAACGAGAACACAATCAGTACTCCACCGCGCAATGGAAGAACGTTAAGGGCAATTCGAGCGACGTCATCTCCGATCGAAATATTGTCGAGCGAGAACACAGAGCTCACTGCAACTGTTGGCAGCCGTCCGGGCTCGAAAAGTCGCAAGTGCGAAAGCCCACTGAATTTCTGCTCGAGATAGATGTCGTCATATTCACGTTTGTATAGGTAGAACTCATACGCGTTCGCGAGATGTTCAACGGCAAGCATGCCGTCGGCCGTCGGACTATCACCCGGAATCAGCGCAAGGTCCACCTTCGCCTGAAAGGCGAACTGGAGTTTGACAGCGCTGGTGACGCACGCGTGGAGTTCTCGCAGAACTGACCGATAGGCGAGCAAGAACAGGTGCTCGTCGGTGCTGTAATCCGTTGGACTCTTTTCAATGTCTTTGAATAGAGCGTCATCGTGCGGGCCGCAGACGCCTGCAAACGTTGTGGCTTCGTTGCGGCCGACGAGTTCGAAAGACACTTGTGGGTGTCCAAAGCGAGCCCTAAGCCTTGGCTGGATTAAATGCCCGTCAGTGCAGAGCCGATCTAGAACCCGCGCATTCTGGATGGAGTGAGCGCTGATCGCGCGCCGAGTGCACGTCTCCGTCGGTTCAAGGCAGCGGTCGGTAGTGAACTTTGACAGTTCGAAGACACGGCCCTTCAAGTGATTGCGTTTAAATCGTTCCATACTCATGCGGCGTAATCGCAACATCTTGGGGGCACGTCATGCAGAACCAGTTTATGCCCGGATCGATAAATTTGAACGTATCAATACCGAAATTAAAAGCGAACAAACGGTATTTGCGAACAATCATAGAGACAATCACTCCGATGCCAATAAACCGGGGGGTCCTCTCGTTCGTGATCCATTCATAACGCGGGACTGCGCTGGGAACCAGAGGACAACGATGCCGCCAGTTCTCTTTTATTTTCCAGCTGCAAATGCGAGAGTGGTCGCTCATAAAAACGCACCGATCCTCGTGGCACATTAAAATAAGTATTCCCAAATGACATAACGTAAAGGATTTGAAGCGGTGAGAAATTCGCAAATAGAGTTCCTAACTTAAATTTACGGATGCCAGGCAGTACTTGCGCTAAGTCAATGGCGGGAGATCAGGGAAACGCTCGTTCAGTTGCATTTTGCGAACCTCATCATCAGGGATGGCCCCATATTCTTGCAGTGCACGCGCGAGTGCATCACAAAAGGTTATAGACAGTGGATATTTCGCTGCTTGGTTGGGGATGAACAAGGTCTCTGCGTCAGAACTTGGTTTCGCTCCTTCGTAGTGCCAGCTGTAATTTGTTGCGATGAGACCGCTGAGTAAGTCATAGCCACTTCTTTGACTGCCGTCCATATGTATAAAATCCCTAACCTCTTTTTCCCAGGCAGGAGGTCGATTTGGCGAGAACGGAAGATTGACGTCGACGAATATGAGAAACGGCATGTTCCCAGGGTTCTGCTGCATCGCTTCTCTTATCAATCGCCTTACGTCAGCTTGAAGTTCTTGAGCGCTCTCTGGATTAGCAATGTGAGTAGGTATTTCAGACCGATGTCGACTTTTTGCTTCGGCCATCACGGACCACGTTCCATCGCTGCTCACTGCAAGAATATCGGGGGCTTTTTTCGTCTTTTCCTCTATGAAATCTACTTCATAGCCACAACGGGCCAGCACGCTAGCGGCGAATATCTCGTATCGTGCTCCCTGAAAGGAACGCCTATCCCGAAGCCGCTTGAGAATCGGCTTATCTGGGGTTTTCATAATGTGCGCTAACTGGTATACGTCATCCGCCAAGGTGAGGAGCGCCTGCCCATTTCCGTCTGGATGGAAGCTGTGTATCTGACCGTATATGGCCTTCGGTGTTGCAGCATCGAGATATTGTTCCGAACCATGGAGCCACCTGAGAATCGGATGCCATTCTGCCTGCGCTCTTTCTGATTCAGTCTCGTACCAGCGTTGCGATAAGACCTGAATCAGGTGATCGATTAGAAACTGATGAAAGGTTTGCTTGGTATCACTTCGGTAAAAGGAGGCGCCCACGCCGAAAAGCCGACCAAATGAGGTGTCCATCTGAATCTGAGGTCCGGTTTGAAGGCGCGTTTCTTTCAGTTCATCGTCCCGAGCGAATAGGCGATTGATGAATTCACGGCTGAACTTAGGCTTTTGCGGAGCAGATGGAGAGGCAGGTCTACCGCGACAACACTTCTTGAACTTCTTGCCCGATTTGCAGGGACAGGGCTCGTTCGGGCTGGTCTTGGGCATCTATAAAATTATTGCTTATGGAAGCTGTCCATCGAGGCGAGTCTTGCCCAAGAAGGAGTTACCCACAGCATCGCCCATTGGCATTTTGATGCGCATGACGAGCTATGGACAACGGCGAGACATCCTACATCCAGGCCGACTTCAGGATACGAATTCCCTCAAACTTCCTCTTCGGCCGTCAGCTTCTTTCTTCGGAGTTCCCGATGTTCCCGATGGGCTGCGGCGAAGTATTCGCACGCGGGTCGTCGATGCCGGTTTCGTACTTGAGTTAGTGCCTACCGTGTGCTCGGGAAAGTAATGAAATGGACGATAATGCGAGAGGATCATTTACATGCTCTCGAAATCGGCTCTCGCTTCGCTCCTCCCGATTCTTCTAACACTCCTCAACATCCC
>JAICLJ010000201.1 GCA_025927575.1 Bryobacteraceae bacterium
TAAACCAACGCTCAACAATCGGATCGAATCCGGCCAAAGTCATGAAAATACCTGCTACCAGCATGACAAACGCGCCACCATCCATCTTCGTTCAAAGAAGACTGGCTTCTAAACGGTGGTTCTGTAGGCTACAGGCCCAAAGTTTCCTTCAACTAACGACAACTGAGTGTTGACTAAGGTGAAGCGCATGGCAACTAGGCAGGATTGCTTTTTGCGTAACAAACGGACCCGCTCCACGTCCACGGATTGCGAACCCAAAGGAGGCTTTATGGCGACGCAATCGCCCCAGCCACCCGCCCCGCTCAAGCCCACCGTTTCCGAAGTTCACATTCTCTGGATTACAGCCGGTCTCAGTTGCGACGGAGACACGATCTCTGTCACCGCCGCGGAACAGCCCAGCATCGAAGACGTCGTAATGGGCGCGATTCCAGGGTTGCCCAAAGTTCATCTCCACAATCCCGTACTGGCAAGCGAAGTCGGCGATGAATTTATGAAGTTTTTCTATGAGGCGGAAAAAGGCCAACTCGATCCGTTTGTCCTGGTAGTGGAAGGTTCGATTCCCAACGAAAGAATTAAGAGCGAAGGGTATTGGGCGGCCCTGGGCACCGACCCCAACACCGGTCAACCGATCCCAACGTGCGAATGGATCGATCGTCTGGCGCCGAAGGCTTGGGGCGTAATTGCAGTCGGCACGTGCGCCACCTACGGCGGCATCCATGCGATGGCGGGAAATCCCACAGGCTGTATGGGGCTGTCCGACTATCTCGGCAAATCGTGGCGGTCGGCGGCAGGCCTGCCGGTAGTGAACGTCCCTGGCTGTCCGGTGCAACCCGACAACATGATGGAAACCGTTCTCTACTTGCTCTATCAAGCGGCGGGCCTATCGCCAATGATTCCGCTGGATCAAGAACTGCGGCCCACGTGGCTGTTCGGCAAAACGGTTCATGAGGGCTGCGACCGCGCCGGCTATTACGAACAAGGAGATTTCGCGCACGAGTACGGATCACCCAAATGCCTCGTGAAGATCGGCTGCTGGGGTCCGGTAGTGAACTGCAACGTTACAAAGCGCGGCTGGATGCGCGGCATCGGCGGGTGCCCCAACGTAGGAGGTATCTGTATTGCCTGCACGATGCCGGGTTTCCCCGATAAATTCATGCCGTTCATGGACCAGCCTCCTGGAGCGACTTTATCGTCCACCATCGTGGTCACTTATGGATCGCTGATTCGCAGTCTCCGATCTATCACCAGCGCGAGCGGGAATAGAGAACCGAAATGGCGCCATCGTGGGCCTAAATTAACTACCGGCTATCAACCGACGAGCTACTGACGAAAGAAGGACAAAATGGCGACAGTTACGGAACCTTTGACCGGCTCGGAGCGACAAAACAGAAACCTGGTCGAGATGAATTGGGATCCGATCACCCGAATCGTCGGTAGCCTCGGCATCTTCACGAAAATCGATTTCGATAACCGGGAGGTGGCTGAGTGCTACAGCACTTCCTCCATTTTCCGCGGATACAGCATCTTTATGCAGGGCAAAGATCCCCGTGATGCTCCGTTTATCACGAGCCGCATCTGCGGCATCTGCGGAGATAATCACGCCACCTGCGCGGTCTACGCGCAGAACATGGCTTTCGGATGTAAGACGCCGGAACTCGGCGAGTGGATTATCAATCTGGGCGAAGCCGCCGAGTACATGTTCGATCACAACCTCTATCAAGACAACCTGGTTGGGGTCGATTTTTGCGAAGAAATGGTGAGGCAGACGAATCCCAGCGTCCTGGAAAAAGCGGAAACCACGCCCGCTCCGAACGCGGACAAACATGGTTACAAAACAATAGCGGGAATCATGCGGGCGCTTAATCCGTTCACCGGCGAGTACTACCGCGAAGCGCTGCAGATGAGCCGTCTCACTCGTGAGATGTTTTGTCTGATGGAAGGGCGGCACGTTCATCCGTCCACTCTCTATCCGGGCGGCGTAGGCACCGTCCCGACCATTCAGGTATTCACGGATTACCTGGTCCGCTTGATGAAATACATCGAGTATCTGAAAAAGGCAGTCCCGCTGCACGACGATCTGTTCAATTTCTTCTATGAAGCATTGCCCGGATATGAGCGCGTAGGGCAGCGGCGGATTCTGCTGGCCTGCTGGGGTTCTTTCAACGATCCGGCTGTTTGCGATTACAAGTACGAAAATATGTCGAACTGGGGCAAGGCGATGTACGTAACACCCAGCGTTATTGTCGATGGCAACGTCGTGACCAACGATCTGGTGGACATCAACCTCGGCATGCGGATACTGCTCGGCAGCTCTTTCTATAACGACTGGGAGAACACAGGCGAGGAATTTGTCAAAATCGACCCGCTCGGGAACCCTATCGACAAGCGGCATCCGTGGAATCAGACCACTACACCGCGACCCCAAAAGCGCGACTTCAAGGGTAAGTATACGTGGGTGATGTCGCCGCGATGGTTCGACAAAAATACGGGCGATCATCTCGCCCTCGACACCGGCGGCGGTCCGATTGCACGGCTGTGGGCGACGGCATTGAACAACCTGGTCGATATCGGCTACATCCAGGCGACCGGCCAGAGCGTCAAGATCAATCTGCCGAAGACCGCGCTGTTACCGGAAACGGCGTTTGAATGGAAGATTCCGCGATGGAGCAATGCGATTGAACGCGACCGGGCACGCACCTACTTTCAAGCCTACGCCGCGGCCGCGGCGCTCTATTTCCTGGAAAAAGCCATGAGCGCCGTCCGCGGCGGCCGGACCCAAACATGGTCGGACTTCAAGGTACCGGACGAAAGCATTGGCTGCGGGTTCCACGAAGCCGTGCGGGGAGTGCTTTCGCATCACGTTGTCATACGCAATCGGAAAATAGCGAACTATCATCCGTATCCTCCAACTCCCTGGAATGCCAGCCCGCGAGATATATACGGTACACCGGGACCTTACGAGGACGCCATTCAGAACACGCCATTGTTCGAAGAAAACGGGCCGGAAAACTTCAAGGGCATTGATATTATGCGCGCGGTGCGAAGTTTCGATCCCTGTCTCCCCTGTGGAGTTCACATGTACCTGGGAAATGGGAAAGTGCTCCGGCAGGAGCATTCATCGATGCCAGGCGCTCATTCCTAGCTGCCGATTTAGTCGTTGCGCTGGAGGTTACATTGGCACATACAGCGAAATCGCAAATATCCTCACATACTCCGGGCACAAACCGGGGCGAGGAGATGCTGGCACGGAAAGGCCCGGAGCCAGGACGTGAACATGGGGGGCGCACGGCCCGGGATTCGACGAGCATCGATCCGAAGACTAAGGGACCGATAGATCCGCGGATGCCGCATATGCCGCCAGCCTGATCGCAACCTGGAGGCAAAATGGCGCATGAGGAAGTCGGCTCGCAGGAATGGATCGACAGAATTGAAGAACTGGTTCACCGAGCGGAATCCGTCGAAGATCCCAGCTTGCGCAGCATCGCCGTGGATTTGCTGGAAGCGGTGTTGAGTTTCCATGCCGCAGGGTTGGACCGCATCATGGAGATTGCAGCCTCGTCCGGGCCCGCTGGAGAGGCCATTATCGATCGAATAGCCGCCGACGATCTGGTAAGCAGCGTTCTGCTGTTGCACGGCCTCCACCCCGACGATTTGGAGACACGGCTGAATCACGCAGTCGAAAAATGGTGCCGGATGTATGGCTCTGGCAGTGTTGCTGTTTTGCTCCTGGCAATTGAGGAGAACACTGTACGATTGCGCTTCGACACGAATCGAGTTTGGTCGGGCGCACCGATCAAGGCGTCAATCGAAGCTGCCATCTATCAAGCGGCGCCAGAGATCACAAGCGTCATTGTCGAAGGATTCCAGAATCCTCCCACCCCGGATTTTGTGCCGCTCTCGAACCTGATGGCCGGTGCGGGCTTATGAATGTAAGAACGCAGCACGCGCGTCGCGGTTTGGCTTCGCTTCGGCAATTCGTGCGGAAGCCGGCGGCTGTGGAGATATGCGAACTCTGCGCCACCCGGCTTCCCGGCAAGCATCAACATTTAATCGATCCTCAAAGCCGCCGGATACTGTGTGCCTGCGATCCATGCGCCATTTTATTTAGCGGCACTATCCAGACACAATACCGCCGCGTTCCTTGCGACATTCAATCTCTCGATGATTTTCGTCTGGACGATGCACTATGGAGCAGCCTGATGATTCCCATCGGGCTGGTTTTCTTTTATTGCTCGAGTGTGTCCGGCAAAGTTGCAGCGCTCTATCCCAGCCCGGCAGGGGCGACCGAATCGGGTCTGGATACCGATTTGTGGGAAGAGATTGTCGATCTCAATCCGGTGCTGCGGAGCATGCAGGCAGACGTCGAGGCATTGCTCGTCAACCGCGTCAAACATCAGCGCGAATACTATCTGGCGCCAATTGACGAATGCTACCGCTTGACGGGGCTGATCCGGCAACACTGGTCGGGATTTTCAGGCGGCAGTGAAGTCTGGGAAGCGATCTCAACCTATTTTGCCGATCTGAAACAGCGCTCTCGCCCAGTGCGGTTGAAAATGTATGCCTGATTTCGACTTTCAGATCGTCAAGGCCGAGCCCATGCGCGACCAGGCGACTCCGGCGCTAGTTTTTCACTTGCGCGTGACGAATCACGCGGAACAACAGCCGGTCCATGCAATTCTATTGCGCTGCCAGATTCAGATTGAAGCGCCACGGCGGCGTTACAATCCGCAGGAGCAGGAGAGCTTACGGGACTTGTTCGGCGAGGCGGAGCGCTGGGCCCAAACCCTACGGTCCACGCTATGGGCCAATGTCAGCCTGAATATCCCGTCGTTTACGGGCACCGTCATCTGTCCGGTGTGCGTTCCCTGCACATTCGATCTCATGGTCGCGAGCGCCAAGTATTTTCATGCGCTAGAAGGTGGCGAGGTCCCGGTGACGTTTCTGTTCAGTGGCACTGTATTTTACGATTCCGGACAAGCGGGGTTTCAAGTGGCACCAGTTCCGTGGAATCAGGAAGCTCGTTTCCGTTTGCCGATTCGGGTTTGGAAGGAGATGATCGATCTTCACTACCCCAACATCGCGTGGCTGTGCTTGAGACGTGACATCTTCGACGAGCTTTACCGATTCAAAGTAAAAGAAGGCATTGCCACCTTTGAGGAAACTGTCGAACGCCTTCTCGAGATGTCCAGACAGCCAATGGAAGTGTCATGAACTCAGAACTGGTGGAGAAGATCGCACGCGCCGTGTTGTACGAAGGATATAGCCTTTATCCTTACCGGCCATCAGCTTTGAAGAATCACCAGCGCTGGAATTTCGGCGTGTTGTACCCGGAAACTTGGGCGGCTGCGCAGACGGGTTCAGACCGCTCCTATTTTCAAATGGAAGTTCTGGCCGTGGGCGGCGCACACTCGCGTCTCGACTTTACGTTGCGGTTTTTGCATGTCATCGAGCACAGCGCCGGCGCGCAGTGTTGGCAAGAGGCGATCGAACGAAGTGTTTCGATTCGCGATCTCAGCATTAACGCAATTGCCTACAGTCCGCATAGCCAAACACTCTCCTTTCCAGCACCTGGGCCTGATGACGCTTACCGGCAGGAATCTCTACAAGCTGAAGTAGAGATACGGGCCGATCCTGTACAGCACGGGACATTTCGCATCAGTATCCGTGTCCACAATACGACTGCGCTTGAGAATCTCACTCGTGACGGAGCGCTACTGCGCTCCCTTGCGTCCGCTCACGCGGTGCTGGCCATAAGAGATGGTGAGTTCGTGTCTCAAACAGATCCGCCCAATCCGCTCCGCGAAGCCGCGGCAGCCTGCGACAACGTTGGCGTGTGGCCGGTACTTGTCGGCGAGGAGGGGGAGCACGACACGATGTTGGGCTCGCCGATCATCTTGTCCGACTATCCGCAAATCGCTCCCGAAAGCAGTGGCGATCTGTTCGACGGAACCGAAATCGACGAGATCCTCAGCCTCCGCATTCTGACCATGACGGACGCGGAAAAGGCCGAAATCCGGCAATCGGACGAGCGGGCCAGCGAAATTCTCGACAGGCTCGAAGCAAGCCCCGCCGAGCATCTGATGCAGTTACACGGCGCGATTCGCGGGATGCGGTCCCAATCCGGAATCGACCTTGGGATCCCATCGGGCGCCTGGCCGGAAGCTCCGCAAGTCACGAGCGCTCGCATCTCCGGCATCGACGTCAAGAAGGGGGATCGCGTACGGCTTCGGCCCGGCAAGCACGCCGATATATTGGATTCGCTGCTTGATGGTAAAACCGCGATCATCGAAGCCATTGAGCAGGATTATGAAGACAATGTACACATCGCGGTCGTGATCGAAGACGACCCGGGGCGCGATCTGGGCGAGATGCGGCAGGCCGGCCATCGTTTCTTCTTTTCGGGCTCGGAAATCGAGCCAATCCCTGGCGGAAACAGTAACAGCGAGCCCGGCTTATGAGCAAGTCTGTCCTCATTGGCGGAATTGGCAACATCTTCCATGGCGACGACTCGTTCGGCGTGACGGTCGCCCAAAAGCTGGCCTCTTATGACTGGCCGGGGGACGTGCGCGTTGTGGATTTCGGGATCCGCGCGATTGACCTGGCCTTTTCCTTTCTGGACGGCTACGACCTCACAATTCTGGTGGACGCGACCGTGCGAGGCGGCACGCCGGGCACGCTCTATGTGATCGAGCCCGATGTGGATGGCCTAGTTGAAAACGCTGGCGATGCGTGCGTCAATTCGCATAGCTTGGATCCGGCCAAAGTTCTCGTGCTCGCTAAGAGCATGGGCGCTCAGTTTAAACAAATTCTACTGGTCGGCTGCGAACCGCTTGTACTCGGCGGCGACGAAGGCCTTATGGGGCTCAGCGAGGCCGTGAAAGCGTCTATAAATCCAGCGGTTGAAACAATCCGTGCATTAGTGAAGGAATTTGTAAGTTCGGATCAGATTGGTCTGTACGCAGAAGCCGAGGAGGGCTACTAAATGAAAGTACTCAAGATCACTGGTATCCTCATCGCCGCAGCCGTCGTGGCCAGCGTCGCGATGAATTTTGGGGATTTAAGGCGCTACATCAAGATGGAAACGATGTAAGGGGTTCACCATGTGCCTGGCTATACCGGCCAAGATTGTGGAACTGTCTTCTGGCGAAGAGAGCCGTGCGTTGTGCGAGGTCGCCGGACTGCGGCGGCACATAGACACGGGCCTGCTTCAGGACGAGATGCTGCAGCTAGGGGATTGGGTGCTTGTTCATGTCGGATTCGCCATGAGCAAGATCAGCGAAGAGCAGGCTCTCGATCAATTGCAAACACTGGCGATGCTTGGCGAAAGCGAAGCAGTGATGCAAGAGGTGAAGGGTTACGGCCTCAGCGACGGCGGTTGGAAGGGCTCTTAGGAGGGTTTCTATGAAATTCGTAGATGAATTTCGCGATCCCGGCGTGATTCACAAAGCCGCCGATGAGATTCGCCGGCTCGCGGATCCTGGACGGCAATACCGGTTCATGGAAGTGTGTGGCGGCCATACGCATGCTATTTACCGCTTCGGTTTGAAGGATATTCTGCCTCCGAATATCGACCTGGTGCATGGCCCGGGGTGTCCGGTATGTGTACTTCCGATGGGCCGGATCGACGACGGGCTGTCGATCGCGAAAGATCCGAACGTCATCTTCACAGCGTTCGGCGATATGATGCGCGTGCCCGGCCTCGATGGCAGTCCTCTGGAGCACAAGGCGCGCGGCATGGATGTGCGAATCGTCTACTCGCCTTCCGACGCATTGAAAATGGCGCAGAAGAATCCGGACAAGCACGTTCTTTTTTTCGCCATCGGCTTTGAGACCACGGCGCCCTCCACGGCTCTGACGTTGATGCGGGCGAAGGCGCTAGGAGTTACTAACTTCTCTGTATTTTGTAATCACGTCACTATCATTCCGGGAATACGAGCGATTCTCGATTCGCCGGATATGCGTATCGACGCGTTCATCGGCCCAGGGCATGTGTCCACGGTGATCGGTTGCCGTCCTTACGAGTGGGTGGCGCGCAATGAAGGAAAGCCAATCGTTGTATCGGGGTTCGAGCCTGTCGATGTGTTGCAAGCCGTCGTTATGCTTCTCCGACAGCTGAGGGCAGGCGAAGCAAAAGTCGAGAATCAATACAAACGCGTAGTGCCTTGGGAAGGCAACCGCGCCGCGCTTAAGGCCATGGCGGAGGTGTTCGAGCTGCGGTCGTACTTCGAGTGGCGCGGCATGGGCTTCATCTCGCAGTCCGCTTTGCGGATTCGCGATACCTATCGGGACTGGGATGCCGAGCGCCGTTTCTCAGTCCCGGGTGTGCGCGTCACAGACCCGAAGGCGGCGCAATGCGGTGAGGTGCTGAAAGGCGTACTCAAGCCAGTGCAGTGCAAATTGTTCGGAAAGGA
>JAICLJ010000088.1 GCA_025927575.1 Bryobacteraceae bacterium
ACGGCATTTTTCAGTACTAATTCCCCGTTGAACCAAGAACGTATCTCTGTGAGCAAACTGACCTGTTAGCTGTAGTTGATCGAAATCTAGAACGCTGCTGCTCGTTACGACCGCTTGGCTTGGCGATGAGTTTGTTTCGTATGCGTATACCTGATCTGTGTCACGCCCGTATCTCAATTGTCGCTGACTGGATGGGAACCGCCCAAAGAACCCAAACAGATTTTGATGTTCAGCGAATTGCAGGAGGAGCGCGACGCAGCCGAAGAGGTGAAGCGCGATAAACCAATTCTGGTGATTCTCGGAGGCGCTCGGGCTCACCTTCGAATCCGCGTTGGCCATCTTGGGCGAACGTACTTTCGACGTCTATCTGAAGGGCACAGCCTATTGGCGAAACGAGCCCGCTCGTGTTTGGGAATACACGCTCGGCGATTACCAGGTCGTAAAAAAATGGCTCAGCTATCGCGAACACAAACTCCTCGGCCGCTCGTTGAGCGTCGATGAAGCCCGCTACGTCACCGAGGCCGCTCGCCGCATCGCCGCCATTCTGCTTTTAGGTCCGGAACTTGATCGCAACTACGCGGCAGTCAAAGCGAACGGCTATATCTGGCCGGCGAAAGGCTAGGCTCGGTGGGCGGTCGAGGCATGCCTCGGCCCGACAGATTCCCGCTTTCCGTTTTCGATATGATGCCTGGACAATGAATCGTATCCTCTGTTTGCTGCTTCTGGCCGCGTCTATTGGCTTGGCGCAGGATACCAAATATCCGCCGCAAGGTCAGCAATTGCCTGGCCCTCCCGAGAAATCAGATACAGCCGACTGGCTGAAACAAGTGCAGGGTTGGCGCGCGGAGGAGCGTGTCCGCGCCGGTCTGTCCAGCGAAGCTTACGAGCGGCAGGACCTCAAGTGGGCGCAAAGCAGTTTCATTCAGCCCCAGTCGATGATTGAGGATCGTTACTTTTACGATCCCGCGCAGCGCCGCTACACCGTCGACCGCTATCTCGACGATCTCGACAAGCGCTATGGCGGAATCGATAGCGTGCTGTTGTGGCCTGTGTATCCGAATATCGGCATCGATAACCGGAACCAGTTCGATCTGCTGCGCGATATGCCGGGCGGACTCCCTGCGCTCAAACAGATGGTGGCGGCTTTCCACAGCCGCGGCGTGCGCGTGCTGTTTCCGACCATGCCCTGGGATGTCGGAACGCGCACCGAACCACTCTCAAAGCCGGAAGCGATCGCGAAGTTGATGGCTGAGATCGGCGCAGATGGAGTGAATGGAGATACGTTTTCCGGAGTTCCCCGGAGCTACCGCGTGGCCTCCGACAAGACCGGCCACCCTATCGTATTCGAGCCGGAAGGTTATCCGAGCAGCGACGAGATGCTTAATTGGGACAACATGAGCTGGGGCTATTGGAAATACCCCTTCGTGCCGATGATCAGCCGCGGCAAGTGGCTGGAGGCGCGGCACATGGTGAACGTGTGTGACCGGTGGAACCGCGATAAGACAGATAACTTGCAAGCCGCGTTCTTCAACGGCGTGGGCTACGAGAGCTGGGAGAATATCTGGGGCATTTGGAACGGGATCACCGAACGGGACGCCGAAGCAATCCGGCGGGTCGCGAAAATCGAGCGGCGATTTGCCGGGTTGCTCGTGAGTCCCGATTGGGAGCCGCACACGCCCACCGTGCAATACGGCATCTTTGCCAGTAAATGGCCCGAGCGTGGCCAGACGCTGTGGACTATCGTGAATCGCAACGAGTACGACGTCGAAGGACGGCAGCTCGAATTACCGATGGAGAGCGGCTTGCATTACTACGACGTGTGGCACGGAGTCGAGTTGGCGCCGGTGATGAAGAACGGCCAAGCGGTGCTCTCATTCCAAATGGAGCGGAACGGGTTCGGCGCGGTGCTGGCTCAGGAGAACCCTGCCGACGCTTCCTTGCAGAAATTCTTGGCCGAAATGCGTGCCTTGAACAGCAAGCCACTTTTGACGTTTCCAAAACAATGGACATTTTTGCCGCAGCGCATCGTTGATATCGGAAAAACTTCGCCCGCGGCGCAAGCTCCGCAGGGCATGATCCGGATTCCGGCTGCCAAGGACTTCGTATTCGCCGTGAACGGCATCGAGATCGAAGGCGGCAACGACGTTGGCGTGGATGTGCAGTATCCCTGGGACGATGCGCCGCGCCGGCACCACTCACACAAGATGCAGATCGAGAGCTTCTACATCGATAAATTTCCGGTCACAAACGCTCAGTTTAAGGCGTTTCTCGATGCAGCCCACTATCATCCTGCCGACGATCACAACTTCCTGCGCGATTGGAAAGACGGCAACTATCCTGCCGGTTGGGACAACAAGCCAGTCACCTGGGTTTCGCTTGAGGATGCAAGGGCCTATGCGAAATGGGCCGGGAAACGGCTGCCGCACGAATGGGAGTGGCAGTACGCTGCGCAGGGCATGGATGGCCGGCTCTACCCGTGGGGCAACGATTGGCGTGATTCCTGTGCTCCACGTCAGGAACATGGACACGATTTGCGCGGTCCTACGAACGTCGATGCGTTTCCCTGCGGAGCGAGCCCGTTCGGGGTGATGGACATGACAGGCAATGTGTGGCAATGGACAGATGAATTTCAGGATGAACACACGCGAGCTGCCATCCTGCGTGGCGGCGGGTATTACCGGCCGAGCGGATCGCGCTGGTATTTTCCATCGGCATACCGGCTGGATGAGCACGGAAAATATCTGCTGATCGCGCCATCGAAGGACCGCGCCGGAACACTCGGTTTCCGGTGCGTGAAGGACGCCGGGTAGACCAGATCTGTCTCCTTACGATAAGGCGCTCTATGTCAGGACCAAACTGGAAACTCCTCCGCACGTCACGGCGTGGGTATCGGCGCCGTCTACAATTGGAAATCTATGGCGAAGAACAAAATCGACCAACGTTTGGCAGAACTCGGAATTGAGTTGCCAGAGCTGCCCGCGCCGATGGCGAACTATGTCCCCTCCGTGCGCACGGGTAATCTGCTCTTCCTGAGCGGCCAGGGACCGCGGGTGGGCGCCAAAGAGTTTAAGCATGGCAAAGTTGGCGCCGAAGTGTCGGAGGAGCAAGCTTACCAAGATGCACGGCTGGTCGGCATACAACTGCTCGCCGCAGCGAAGCACGCCCTGGACGGCGATTTGAGCCGGGTAAAACGTGTAGTGAAACTCCTTGGCATGGTGAATGGGACGTCGAATTTCGAAAGGCAGCCGCAAGTGATCAACGGCTGTTCGGACTTGATGGTGGAAGTCTTCGGGGAGGCCGGCCGGCACGCCCGCTCCGCCGTGGGAATGGGCAGTCTGCCAGGCAACATTACGGTTGAGATCGAAGCCATTCTCGAAGTCGAGTAACCTTTTTTGGCCTGATTTCCCCAAGCACACCGCGTATATCAATGGAGGCACACGGCGGTGCGCGCGGCGGCTGTTACATTTTTCGGAATTCGGGCTAAGGCCATAGCAATGTTCCAGGCGCACTTTTGCATTCCCGGCAAACTATCGCCTGGGATGGCGGCCTCGCACTATGTCGCCGCGCTATTGAGCGGGGCGGCATTGCCATTACACAAAATGATAACGATTGTGCTATGGAATACATGAGCGGGCAATCCGCTCATTCGCCTAAGCGTGACTGCGGCGTAACGCGTTGACATCCTTCAGTAAGCTGGCGATGCCTTCCGGATCGAAAGTGGAGTAGAACCCGCGGATCTGCCCCGTTTTGTCAACCACGACAAATTTCGTACTGTGATCCATTACGCCGATCAGATCGCCCACCATGAAGACGTTCCGCGCCAGCTTGTGTAGCGTGGCGGGCGCGCCCGTTAGAAAATACCAATGCGGTGTGGGGCCGCCAAAGCGCTGTGCAAAATCGTTAAGCACCGGGGGTGTGTCGCGCGCCGGATCGACACTGAACGACACGAAGCGAACATCGTCGTCCTTCGCCACTTTTTGCTCGACTTTATGCATTTGCGATGTCATGCGCGGGCAAGCACCGGGGCAGTTCGTGTAAATAAAATTTACCACCCAAACCTTGCCTTCCAATGCATTGCTATCGAAGGGCTGGCCGTAAGAATCGGTCAACGTGAAATGCGGGACCGCTCCATAGCTTGGGAGTTTGCTCGCCGGATCCGCGCAAGATACGGCTGTAAGCACTAATAAGATGCCGATGAGTGCTATGCCGTTTTGCTTCACAACCTAGCCGGATCAAGTACCATCAAGCCGTAAAGAACTGGCAGGTACAGGACGGATGCAAGCAGAACGCGCCGGGCGCGGACGCGCGTGCGATCGAACGTAACACGCACGCCGGCATAAAGGAAAGCGAGTCCCATCACAAGAGCGCCTACCATGTACAGCGATCCGGTCATACCAAGCCATTTCGGCATCAGGCTTATCGGAATCAGCAGCAGCGAGTAGACGAGGATCTGCCGCGCTGTGGATTCACCGTCGGGCTCAACTACCGGCAGCATCTGAATGCCGGCCCGCGCATAGTCTTCGCGGTACATCCAGGCGATGGCATAAAAATGAGGGAATTGCCAGAAGAACAGAATTCCAAACAAAGCCCACGCTTCGGGTGTCAGCGTATTGGCCGCACCGGCAAATCCGATCAGTGGAGGGATGGCACCTGGGAAAGCGCCGATTGTGGTGGACCACCATGTTTTCTGTTTCAACGGCGTGTATGCGAACAGATACAACACAATTGTGGCGATGCCGAGAATGGAGGTCAACGCGTTCACGCCGAGCCAGAGTTCAAGACTTCCCGATACTTCGAGCGCGACCCCGAACCAGAATGCCTTGGCCGGCATAAGCCGTCCCGACGGAATGGGACGAGCCTGCGTCCGGCGCATCTTTTTGTCGGCTTCCCGTTCGTACCACTGATTCAGAGCGGCTGTTCCCGAAGCGATGAGCCCTGTGCCGAGCAACGTGTGCAGAATTGGCCAGATATGCCAAACGCCTCGATGCCCGAAGTAATAGCCAATCGCTGTGCTCATCAGAATGAGCCACGTTATGCGAGGCTTGGTTAGTTCAATGTAGTCTTTCACTCGGCTGCTCACAAGACTGCCCGAATGCCCGAGGCCCGTTCGGGCGCTATCACCGGCAACACGTATGAACCATGGCGACAGAGAGGAGTGCGCCCATCGCGAGGTGTGCGGCTCTTATCGGCTCGGCTAAAGCACCCTGTGCCTGTCGATCTCTGGTCAATAGGGTCTTCATATAGGTAAACACGCCGAGCATTACCTGTACAAATAGAGTCGCCAAAAGCGCATTTGCTACAGGCAACCGGCTGGCAGAGTCTGGAAAGTGCGTGAGTACGTAAAGCCCGAACAGATTTAGGTTTAGAGGAACCGCCTTCACAACGACCACATAGAAACACGTGGATTATCTTCGTCATCCTTTGACTCTAGAGCACGCTCCCTCGTCGTGAGACGGAGACGTCTGGCCCGGACAAGTTCCAGTGTAACGCGAAATCATGTGGTCAGACGAGAATTATGACATCCAAACGGCCCTGCGGGCAGAGACAAAGGCCCTTAACGCTAGTGCCGCTAATGCTGAGGGCGCTGCGAAGAGGCTCGGATTTTCAACTGCGTCGGCAGGATCACGTGAACCGGTGCGTCGAGTTGGCCTTCGAGCCGCCGCGTCAGGAGTTCGGCTCCCTGATAGCCAATCTCATAAGAGGGTTGGGCGACTCCGGTAAGGGCGGGCGACAACGCTTCGAACAGCGGCAGGTCGTCGAATGAACCGATCGCAACGTCATCAGGGCACTTGAGGCCCAACGAATGCATAACCTGGAGCGCACCCAGCGCCATCACGTTGTTAGCGGCGAATAGCGCTGTCGGGCGTTGGGGGCTCTGTAGAAGTACACTGGCCGCCCGATGAGCCGATTCCAGGTTAAAATTGCCCCAGGTAATCAAATCGGGATCGACAGTGAGCCCGGCCGCTTCATGTGCGGCGCGGTAGCCCCGGAGGCGCTCATGAGCGATGTGCAAATTGCTTGAGCCGCCAATGATCCCGATGCTGCGATGCCCCATCCGGACAAGGTGCTCGACACACTTCCGCGCACCATCGAAATTATCGATTGAAACGGAATCGCACTCGAATCCCTGCGGAACGCGATCGAGAAAGACGATCGGCGTGCCATCGTCGACGGCCCTATGCACGTGTTTCAAATCGTCTTCTGAAGCGATGACGAGCAGAATGCCATCCATCCGATACCGGGAAAGCACATGAAACAAATTCCGCTCGCGATCAACCTGGCTGTCGGAGTTGAACGTCACGAGTAAATAGTTGTGCTGGAGTGCCGCATCTTCAGCACCCCGGACGAGGAGTGGGAAGAAAGGGTTGACGATATCGGAGATGACCATGCCAATCATCTTGGTTCGATTGCTTTTGAGGCTGCGCGCCGTGTGGTTCGGGTGATAGTTGAGGTCCTCGATCGCCTTAAGCACACGCAGACGCAGTTCCGCGCTGACCGGAGCAGCGCTGTTCAGAACGTTCGAAACCGTTCCGACCGAGACTCCTGCACGGACGGCAACTTCCTTGATGGTTTGGCGGGTGGCGCGGGACCGGGATGTCATAGCGGCCGATTCGAAAGGCTTCTTTCGACTTTACCGCGAAACTTGTCCGCCTTCAGCGTCTAGGGACCGCCCCACACCGTGCTCCGGATTATCCTTTCACTTCTTCAAACCCCTGCCGGTATCTGAGGATACCCCCGTGGGCGCCGGCGAAAACGCGGGTGAACTCGGCGCCTAAGAAAAATATCTGCGCAGAGTAGTACACCCAGAGCGTTAATGCAACCAGCGATCCGGCAGCGCCATACCGGGAAGCGACGCCCGCGGTTCCGATATACGTCCCGAGCAGCGCCTTGCCGACAGTGACCAGGAACGCGGTCGCGATCGCGCCTACCCAGATCGGGCCCCACGCGATCACCACGCCTGGCACAAATCGGAATATGAGGGCGATAACCACCGCAATGATGAGAAACGTTCCGAAAAAATCGATCAATTCCAAGCCCTCTCCCGGTAAACTAATTCCCGCCGGTATCGTTTGACGGATTCCTGCGAGAATCGCGCTGAACACCAGAGAGGCCAAGATCACGACGCCAAGAACCAGAACAATTACCATCGCAAATAGGTAGCGCTTGATGGTGCTCTTAATGGTGGACTTTTTCGGTTCGACTTCGTAAATAACGTTCAGCGCACTGCGGAGTTCCCTGAAAACTGCGCTGGCCGCAAAGAGAAGCGTGCCGAATGTCAGCACCGCTGAGGGCAATCCGGATGCATGCTTCCGGCGCTCGCTTACCAACTCCTCCAGCGCATTCCCCATTGCCGGGCCTGCGGCTTTGTCGGCATATCGCACAACAGCTTGTTCCACTTCGGCGCGGCCAAACATGAGGGTGCTTATTGGAATGATGATGAGAATAAGCGGAGCAACCGAGATGAGCGCATAGAAAGCTAAAGATGCACCCAATCGTGTCGCATTGTGTTTGTTCCATTCCGAAAACGTTGCTTTGAAAATATTGAGAGTTGTCCTGAGAATGTTTCGATTTGGAGGCTTTGGCATCGGATTTCTTTTGCCAGGTGAGCAATACCTGAGGCATGCCAGACTGCTCGGCGCCACGCAACAACCTGGTTCTCCCCTTCCCTGCACTACTTAGATCAATTGCCAGCCACTGCAGTTACCGCGGCCCGGAAGATGAGTGAATTCGCGGCTGCTTCATCGACCGCGAAGCATCCGGCTGCGGAACGGTGTAGCTGGAAAAATCACCGGCGTTAGCGCCAGGAACCGCAAACGTGCTCGCGGACAACCTGCGAACCGATGGATTCAGAACCCAAGATATCTCCGCCGTTTATCCGGGAACGCCTTCGGCAGATGGACTGAAGCTTGCACTGTCGACCAGCCGACACAAATTCGACGCCACTGGCGTCTAAATGTTGGAAAGCACGAAAGCGGGCGTTCGAATAGGCGAGCGCCGAGGAGCAGAGCCGAAGCACATGGTCTTAACCGCGCAGGATCCGTACTCGGCGGCGAAGCTTGCCGGCCTTCGTTATTCCTCGCCGGAGGGTGTTGGGCTGTTGCGGAGGAAGGCCGGGCGCGGGTTCTGCTACTTGGATTTGGATGGACGGCCCGTGAGAGACCGCGCAACGCTGCGGCGTATCCGATCGCTGGTGATCCCACCGGCGTGGATAAGCGTGTGGATCAGTTCGGATCCTTCCAGCCATATTCAAGCGGTGGGCCGCGACGCCCGCGGGCGCAAGCAATACCGCTATCACCCTCTCTACCGTCAAATTCGGGACGAAAACAAATTTGGGCGGTTGATCGCGTTTGGCGAGGCTCTTCCTGCACTGCGCGCGGGGATGAAAACCGATCTAGCGATCGACGGCGTGCCACGCAAGAAAGTTCTCGCTGCGGTCGTTCGGTTACTCGAGACGACCTCCATCCGCGTAGGAAACGAAGAGTACGCGAGCGAGAACGGCTCGTTCGGATTGACTACGCTGAAGAACCGGCACGTTACGATTTTTGGCCGGGAACTGCGCTTTCACTTTCGCGGTAAGAGCGGCAAAATTCATGATATTGCTCTGAAGGATTCGCGGCTCGCCAGAATCGTGCGGCAGTGCCAGTGCATCCCCGGCTACGAGTTGTTTCAATACGTCGACGATGAGGGAACCCGCAGCAGCATCCATTCGGGAGATGTGAATGATTATCTGCGCGAGATCTTGCAGGCCGATTTCACAGCTAAAGACTTTCGAACATGGAACGGCACTTGTCTCGCCGCGCGCTTCTTTCACGAAAGTGGCCCACCCGCTTCGCCAACCGAAGCAAAGCGAGGCGTAGTGGATGTGGTGAAAAGGGTAGCGGAAAAACTGGGCAACCGCCCGTCGAGTTGCAAAAAGTATTACATCCACCCAGCCGTGATCGAGGCGTATGAGAACGGAACCCTCTCGGGCATTTATGCGCAAGCGGTCGAGGTCAAAGCCGAGGACGTGAAGGCTGAGGAAGCGGCGGTACTCGCGCTGCTTCGTAAATTCGCTCCGAAGGCACGCCGCCTCGATCGGCGCAAGCGAGCAACATCCAAGCCACAGGCTCGTGGCCGGAGAGCAACTGGACCGGGACTCGCCACACGCACCGCGCTCTGAGCGCTTCGCCGGTGCGATTCTACGGACCAAATTTAACATCTTTCTTTACGGGTGTGGTTTAATGTGGCTATACGCAAGTCGGCCGCTCGCCAAATGCAGTTGGCATCGTTTGCGTAGATGCTCCTCAGTAGCTCAATGGTAGAGCATTCGGCTGTTAACCGAAGGGTTGTAGGTTCGAGTCCTACCTGAGGAGCCAATTTCATTTCTACTGAAAATTGAGTCCCTAGTAGTTGATACCAGCGCCACCCGTGCGCTCGTTCCATCCTCGAGCGGTATTCCCGAATAACGCCAAACATATCCAGACGATCCCGTTCTCTGGGCCGAGTCGCGGAGAGAGTTTGGATCGTCCCGCTGAGTCCGTTTTCTCCCCATCCTTCCTGACTTCTCCTCGGTGCCGGAGAACGCGGGCAGATATTGTCCCCGGTGGCGGTCTCGAGGCGGCAGTACTGCGCAATGGTTTGGCTTACTGTGATCTTAACTTCCCGGAGGACGATCCGACGGAGGCTTCGGCGGGCGCTGACGCCGGCGCCTCCTCCAGCAGACGCGCTCGGAGCGCCATCAGGCTCATCAGCCCATTCAGCATCTGCTCCACCCGAATCTCCAGGGCCCAAGAGGCGCTTTGTTCAGCTTCATGCGCGACTTCGCCCAACAGCAGTGCGTCTTCATGCTCGACGCTAACCGCGGTGCCGGTGGCAACCCGTTCGCTGGTGAGAATACGTAAGCGATTGCCTTGAAACCTCTCAACACAACACGGAATGGACCGCTTTGCCCCGCCGCCATCGGTCTGAGCAATGTGCAGCGTTGACGAATGGGTTTGCGCTTCGGTGTCTGGCACACCGTATATATCGAACGGAAGCGGGAAATCTTTAGACGCTCAATCGATTTTAATGGCTGGACGTAAGGAACCACACGATCATGCCGACCGCCGCCGGAGCCAGCAATTCCAGCCAGAGCCGGGGCCTCCAGCGGCGAGGCGGAACGCGCGTTCCTGCGGTCGATTGCCGCTTGTGCGTTGTACGTAAGGTATTGGCCAAGCGGGATTGCACCTCGCTCGGTAGCCCCTGTAGCGCCCGGACCAGTTCTTCCCGGCCGCGCTTATCAGCGATCAGAATGGTTGCCGAATTGGTTCCACTGGTGCTTTTTTCCAGCCTCCGGCGTAACTCCGGGGGCACCTCCCGGACAGACCGGTAAACCCGCGTGGCCTCTCCGGTCGCGATGAATATGGTTGAGCTTCTTGCCGTCAGCTTTTCCATGTGTGGATGCGTGTGTTCTCCATCATTATGAACCAGCCGCTCCCGGCAGGCGGGGACCGGCAGCTATTAACGCTTCGCCCATCCCAGAATTCTCAAGCGTAACCTGAATAAACCCGAGCGCGGCCTTCGAAAGAGATTTATCCCGCCGGTAGATGAGCCCGACACGCCGGATCATCGGCTCCGGCGCGAGCGAGATGGCCGCCAAACGCTTGGCCGCCAACTCTTCCGCGCAATGAGACACTGCCAGAAAGGAAAGCCCCAGATCCGCCATGACAAACCGCTTGATCATTTCCGTTGAATCGAGCTCCATCGAAATCGTCATCTCCCCTTCGATTGGATCAAGCCATTCATTCAACCGGGCTCGTGTCGTGCCGGTCTTCGGCAGCAGCAGCAATTCGCCGATAAGGTCTTGTGGCGTTACATAAGGTTTGGACGCTAGTTTGTGGCTAAACGGAACGAGAAGTTTGATCTCATCGGTGTGAATTTTGACCACTTGCAGCTTCTTTTCCTGCACCGGAAGCTGGGTGATGCCGAAATCCGCCTGGTTGTCGAGGACGGCCTGGACAACACGCGTTCCATACGAGCGATCCACCAGCAGTTGTACGTTGGGGAACTGTTTCTTGAACTCCGCGAACACCCTCGGCAGCACATAAATGCATGTGGCCTCATTGGCAGCCATCACCAATTCACCCCGAGGGACTCGCTCCAGCTCGTTAATGGCGTCCTGGGCGCGCTTCCTAAGTTCCAGAATCTGCTCACAATATTCCGCGAAAATGCGGCCAGCCATAGTTAGCGCGATTTTGGTGCCGAGGCGCTCGAACAGCGTCGTGTTCAGTTCCTGTTCCAACTGGCGCACCTGAGCGCTGATGGCAGGCTGAGTTCTGTAACAGGTCTGAGCTGCCTTGGAGAAACTCTTGAGACGAACGATCTCAAGGAACGTGTGGAGCTGATCGAGGTCCATGAACGACGGGCGACACGGGAAGAACCGCCGAAACGGTCCAAAGCCATCGAGATTCAAATTGTAGCAATTGACGGTTCTTCGCGATGGCGGTACCGCAACGGCGAAGATCTTTCCAAGGCTAATCCATGAAGCACATCAAATAATTTGATTGCCGGTTGCGCCGAGCCAAGGATACAGTCGGGTATGCCGATTCCGTCGACGGAGCCTCCAAATTCTCAAGTCGCACTCCTTCACCGAATCAGCAGCATCGTGAGTTCAGAGCTCTCACTCGACGAGATGCTCGGGGAAATTGTAGGTCTCACTGTGCAAGTGACTGCCTGTGATGCCTGTCTGGTCTACTTGATCGAGCGCGAAACCAATGTAATGGTGTTGCGGGCGTCGCAAGTGCCGCATCAAGTGGATTTAGGTAATATCCGTCTCAAGATGGGGGAAGGAGTTACCGGCTGGGTTGCCGAGCATCAGTCGGTGGTAGCACTCGCGCAGAACGCCGCGTCCGATACACGCTTTAAACACTTTCCGGCCCTGGTTGAGGACACTTATGAGGCTTTGCTGTCCGTGCCGCTGATCAGCGGCGGCGATATCATCGGAGTCATCAACGTACATCACAGGCAGCCGCATTCGCATACCGCCGATGAAATCGGGCTGCTCACGTTTGTCGGCGAGCAGATGGGCGGCGCCATTTCGAAATCGGTGCTTTCGGAACAGAACACGCGGCTGCTTGAAGAAACGCAGGAGATGAAGCGCCAACTCGAGACGCGCAAGGTGGTTGAGCGCGCCAAGGGAATCCTACAGCGCCGTCAGAGCCTGACGGAAGAAGAAGCCTATCTGCGCTTGCGTAATGAAAGCCGCCGCTTGCGCCGGCCCATGCGCGACCTCGCCGATGCGATTATTCTGGCCGAGGATTTGAGCCGCAAAACGGAAAACCCGACAGCATAGATGCGTGAAGAACGGTCCATCGGGCGTTTCTGATTCATTTTCTATCAAGTTGATTTTGAAATCGCAGCGAGCTTGCTTGGTCTCATGATCCACAGGATCTGATCGATCCCGTGCGCCGAAGCGCCCCGTTCTGTTCCTAATTGTGGTCCATGCTGGTGGTGTCCACCGGTTCCGGAAGCCACAGCCCTACATAAGTTCGCGCCGCGAGCGCGCCGACTGAGAGACGTTGATTGCCAATCGCGTTGCCGTCGTTGCGAGGAATGCCGGCGAATACAAAACCTCGCTATGATCGGTGGCCTGCCACCGTAACCAGGCAGTTACACATGTGCCATCCGGCGCCAAATTGCTTGGCAATGCCGGTGGCCGGCTCGAGACTTCAGGATTTTTAAAAGCTGAATCCGAATCCGGTTGAGGCCGTCAGGCTCGTTGTGCTCACTAGCGCTGGGCCAACTCAAGACGTGTAGTTCTGGATATTCACATCGCGTGAAGAGAAAAACTAAGAGCCGGGCATCGTGGGATCCCCTCCAGTGACGAACGCCGCACGCGGGTGCTGAGTCGATTCCAGAAAGACGATATCGCGGCCGAACAGGAGCGCTGTCATCCATACCGCAAAGACGCGGGTTTTTCGTTCCCATGTGGGGACCGCGAGAACGTGGTAACCGCGATGCATAAGCCAGGCAGGAAATCCAGTGATGACGATGCGTCCGGACTGAAACACGCCGCGCCCGATCCCAAGTGTCGCGACCACGCCGATACTCTTATGAATGTAATTTCTCGTCGCTTCACCACGCAGCGCCGCCACGAGGTTAGCGGCGAGACGTTTGCCTTGCCGGACCGCGTGCTGCGCATTTGGCACGGTGCGGGCTCCTGGTGTATCGACGCTGAGATCTGTAATTGCGGCGTTATCACCAGCACCCCAGGCATCGGGCACGGCCGCCACCTCCGTGCCGACACGGAGGTCCGCGCGAACAAGCAGAAAGCCGCGTTCGTCGACAGGCAAGTCGGTGTGCTTTGCCACAATCGGGTTGGCCGCGTTCCCCGTTGTCCAAACAATAAGGTTCGAGTCGAATTCGTCGCCGCTGGACAACACCACGTGACCATCGGTTGCAGACAAAAGTTGTGTGTTCAGGTGGATGTGGGCGCCGCGCTGTTCGAGCGAGCGCGTCACCTTCACGGCGGTGCTGCTCGAAACCTCGGGCAGAATGCGCTGTTGCGCTTCGATCAATCGAAAGTCCAGCTCATCAAACCGTATCCTCGGATAGAAACGAAGAAGCGCGGTCGCTAACGATAGGAGCTCTCCAAAGCCCTCAACACCGGCAAATCCGCCGCCGACGAAAGTAAAAGTAAGCAGCCGCCTTCGCTCAGGGCCGGCAGAGAGGTTCGACGCCTCATCGAATGCCGCGAGCAGACGATTCCGAACGGCGACTGCCTCCTCGATGTGCTTCATGCCGATAGCCTGCTCCGCGACGCCCGCTATGGGAAACGTGTGTGTTACGGAGCCGGCAGCTACCACGATAATGTCGTAACTTAGATCGAATTCCGGACCGACTGGGGGACGAACGGTGACTCTTTTGTTGGCATGGTCGATTTCGGCAGCCGCTCCAGCAACCACCTCCGTGCGGCGCAGGTGGCTCCTCAGGGACACCACGGCGTGACGCGGCTCTATCGAGCCGGCCATCACCTCAGGCAGGAACGGCTGATAAGTCATGTACGGTCGAGCATCGACGATTGTCACTTTGGCCTCGCCGTGTCGAAGCTTTTTCTCGAGCTTCCATGCTGTGTAGAAACCCGCATATCCACCGCCAACAATCAGTATTTTGCGCATGTTCCCTTCTGTCGATCCGATTTCAGTCCGACGAACGCAAGAGCCTGTCACTCCTTTACCAGCTATGACAGAGTGGCATCGTGATTCGTGACAAAATCGTCGCGCAAAATTGTCGGTCTTCGAAATGAACGTATCGCGGGATGGAGAGCCGGTTGAAATAAGGGTTGATATACGCGTTTAAGGCATCATCGCTCTCCTCGCCTTTCGCGTTCGCTGTTTATGTGCCTGGCACCGCTCGCGCCAGCGTTCCTCAGTTAACTCACGGGCTTCGTTTACACCTGCGCTTAGCGAACGCCATGGAATTTTCGATTCGTCCACGACGACAAAGATGCTGTCACAAATCGATGGCGTGGTTGGTCGAAGAGGGTAAGAACGGCAAGTTCGAAATGCAAAGGTCGAAAACTAAAGGAGACAATCATGAAAATCGTAGTTATTGGCGGCAGTGGCCTCATCGGATCAAAGCTCGTCGCCAAGCTTCGTTCGCGCGGCCACGAAGCAGTTTCAGCTTCACCAAATTCTGGGGTCAACACGCTCACCGGCGAGGGACTCGCCGAAGTATTAAAGGGCGCTTCGGTGGCCGTTGACGTATCGAACTCCCCTTCATGGGAAGACACCGCCGTGCTGAGATTCTTCGAGACATCAACCCGTAACCTTCTGACCTATGAAGCGACTGCAGGCGTGCGACATCACGTTGCGTTGTCGGTTGTAGGAACCGAACGTTTGCTCGAAAGCGGCTACTTCCGTGCAAAACTCGCTCAGGAGAATTTGATCAAGAGTTCCTCAATACCTTATTCAATCGTTCGCGCGACGCAGTTCTTCGAATTCATCAAAGGTATCGCCGATCTTTCCGCCGACGGCAATACGATACGCCTGCCAACCGATCTCATTCAGCCCATGGCAGCCGACGATGTCGCCAGTGCGGTGGGCCGTGCCGCAGTGGGCACGCCCCTGAATCGCATTGTTGAAGTTGGGGGGCCGGAACAGTTTCATTTGGATGAACTGGTGCGGCGCTGTCTTGCCGCGCGCAACGATCCGCGCGAGGTTGTGGCGGACCCGGAAGCGCGCTACTACGGTATCAAGTTGACGGAGACTATGCTCCTCCCCGGCCCTGACGCCCAACTAGGAGAAACGCGTTTTGAAACGTGGCTGAGTCAGTCCACAAATCAAACCCCGGCTACGGCTCGACAGCCTTCTGAAAAAACGGCGGCGGGGAACCACTGATGGTGAGTTCAAGACTAATGTTGGTGCTGGCGTTCTTCTTAGCCGGCACCCTGGTGGCGCAGGAGGCTAAGGTCACGCCGCTCATGTCGAAGAATCTCACGGAATTTCCGGGCAAGGAAGGTGTGATGATCACTGTCGAGTATCCGCCCGGCGCTTCGGATCCCGTCCATCGTCACAATGCGCATGCGTTCATCTATGTGCTGGAGGGCACGATTGTGATGCAGGTAAAAGGCGGAAACGAAGTCACCCTAACGCCGGGACAGACCTTCTATGAGGGCCCAAACGATGTTCACCTGGTTGGGCGGAACGCAAGCAAGACTGAGCCGGCGAAGTTCCTCGTGTTGTTCTTAGTTAAAGATAAGGGCGCTCCGGTGTTAGTGCCCGTGAAGTGAGCCCAACGACTGCTAACATATCTGTTCGCCAAATTCAATTCAGGAGAAAAATAAAATGAGCACGATTAAAGTCAAAGAGGGTACAACAATTTACTACAAAGACTGGGGCAATGGCCCGGTCGTCATGTTCTCGCACGGGTGGCCGCTGAGTTCCGATGCATGGGATGGGCAAATGTTTTTCCTCGCGCAGAACGGTTTCCGTGTAGTCGCGCACGACCGCCGCGGCCATGGCCGGTCAAGTCAGACCTCTTCCGGTAACGACATGAATGGATACGCCGACGATCTGGCCGCAGTGATTGAGGCGCTTGATCTCAAAAACATCATTCTTGTGGGCCACTCGACCGGCGGTGGGGAAGTCGCACGCTACATCGGACGCCACGGGACGAAGCGGGTGGCGAAGGCAGTCCTCATCTCCGCTGTACCTCCAATCATGCTGAAATCGACAGCGAATCCGGAGGGCCTGCCGATGGACGTGTTCGACAGCCTGCGAAAGAGCCTCATGAATGATCGCTCGCAGTTCTATAAGGATTTGTCACTGATGTTCTATGGAGCCAACAGACCAGGTTCCTCTGTCTCACAGGGAATGCTCGATCAATTCTGGCTCTGGAGTATGCAGGCTGGTCTCAAGAACGCCTATGAATGCATCAAGGCATTCTCCGAGACAGATTTCACCAACGACCTGAAGAAGTTCGACATCCCCACACTAATGATGCACGGCGAGGACGACCAGATTGTTCCAGTGAAAGACTCGGCAAGAAAATCGGCTAGACTCATCGAGGGCGCAGAGGAAATCTACTATCCGGGCGCGCCGCACGGCATCACAGCGACGCTTCAGGATCGAGTCAACGCTGATCTGCTGCAGTTCTTGAAGAAAGCTCGGATGAACGCCAAGACAGCTTGAGTTCGTACACCCGGGCAGACTGTCGTCCTTTTGCCGCCCGACGCCAGCGCCCCACCCGTGACTATAACGACTTTGTCTCTTCATGAACCATTTGACATGTCCAAAGAGCCGGGCAGACAAGAAGTGGTCATAACGGCCGCCGTGCGGAACCGTTGAAGGCATTGACCGAAACGCGGGATAATCTTGATTCGCCCTTGCGGATGCGGCCAATCCTGAAGACGCCCCGCGAACCGTCGGTGCGGTCGTTGAGCGTTCCAATATAAGGCCGCTCCCGCTTTCGCATTATGCCGCAAGATTTCAGCTCTCTGGCCATCCGGGCTCGCTTTTTGATCATGTCGCACTACACTGATCTGATATCCCGCGGCAAACGCCGGACTTCGAGCTCATACACGCTCCGATCTAATGGTTCGCCTTTTGTGCAACCTGCAGCCATTAAGTCAAATTAACGTAATCTTAAGGACACATTCACGTGGGACTGCCATTCTTGGATTCAAGAGCGCAGGCTCGTTACTAACTTAGGAGATTTTCCGTAAAATGAAAAAGGCAATGATGGCACTGCTGGCGTTCTCTTTCCTCGCCGGCAGCACGGTGTTTGCGCAGGATGCGACACCGACGACAACGAAGACAAAGAAAGCAAAGAAGAAGCACCACAAGAAAGATAAGAAGAACGCTTCGGCCGACGCGCAGACGCCGGGCAAGTAATCCGATTTTTCGGACACGACGATTTTAAACGGCGTTCGCGCTGGAAAGCGTAAACGCCGTTTTTATTATTGGGGACAGCCTAAATCTGCTCTATTGATTAGCGGCGGCCAATTAGCCACAGCACAAGGGAAATGGCCGCGCTGAGGATGAGAGAGGTCACGATCGGAAAGTAAAAGGTCGTGTGCTTGCCGCGCCACACGATATCGCCCGGCAAACGGCCGATCGGCAAGGAAGTCCTGGAAATCAACGCGACGACAAGGCCCAGCAATACCAGAAACACCCCTGCGACGATCAGCATTTTGGCAATTCCCATGGGCTGTCTTCATGCTAGCCCGCGCCCATCGTCAAAGGCTGTATGTCCGGCCGCGATTCGCCCCGATCAGGATCTGGAACAGCCGGTTGCCGATCAGTTCGTGCAGGGAGAGCAGCTCCTTGTTCGCTTCGACAATGGAGTTTACGTCCGCGAGGTTCGCCCCGGCGCCGCCGGCTTTCAAAGCATCGGTCGCTTCTTTGATGATGGGATCCGACTGAACCTCGCCTGCCATCTCCCACAGCGTGATAAAGCGATCGACCGCGCTCGGAAGGCTTACGGCGAAGACTCCGTAATTGCTGGTTGTCCGCGGCGGCTTGTAATCAAGATTAAACGGACCGTTGTAATCGTGGCTGCGAAGCAGCACCAGAACATTCAGCCAGTCCAGCGGATTCACTAAACCGACCGCGATATCCACATCGTGCTTCAGCCGGTAGCCGTCATTAATATCGAAATGGAACAGCTTGCCGCACAATAGCGCCCGGGCAAGCGATGCGCGAGGCGCCCCACCCCACATCAGTTCATGAAGATATTCCGGGTTGAGCCCCACCATGTCGGGATGCTTGATCAGGCCCGAGAAAATCAGCGAGAGCATCGCATCGGAGGTGGGCAGCAGAATCTCCGCCTGCGGCTCGAATGGCTTCGCTTCCAGGCAATGCTTCAATGTGTGGCGCTTGTACTTCCCGGCAAGAGCGATGTCCGCTTGACAGGCTGCGTTGATACCATCCGCGTACCATCGGAGCGTCTGCATTTCGTCGATAGCGCCCTGAGTAGAGTAGCCCAGCGTACCGGGCCAGTAAACGCAGTATTGCGCTTCAAGCTGGTGGCCGATTGAAACGGTATTCTCGAGGCGGCGGTTGGCATATTCGCGAACATCGCCCGCTTCGGCAGCCGAGCCCGCCGCCCATACCGGGTGGTGGAATGTCTCAGTAGTCACCATCGAACACTTCATGCCGTGCTTCGAGAGGCTGCTCTTAATCCGCGCAACCGCCTCGTCCTGCTTTGGAGTGAACAGATCGTTCGCTGGAATTACGTCCGTGTCGTGCGTACACCAGTAGCCCACGCCGATCCTGCTGTATTCCTCAATCACTTTTTCAAACGTGATCGGTGAACGAGTGGGCGCATGGAACAGCGCCTGGCCCTCGTACGCGACTGCCCACTGCGGTCCGGTGATGAAATAGCGCCGCCGTACCTCGGGCGAATAGCTGCCTCCACTCGCCTGCATCAGCCGGTCGACAAGCGCTTGTTGCTTTTCCTGCGGTATCGGATTCATAGAACTGCTCCATCATATGCCAGACGAATGGACCATCTGCCAGGGCTTAAATCCGTTCGTGCGATAAACTAGCCTCGGAATCCGGATTTCTTACCATGAGCGAGACCCCTGTCTATCCCCCCAGCCCCGAATTCGTTCAGCGCGCCCAAGTAAAGGGAATGGCTGCCTACCACGAGCTCTATGAGCGAGCGAAGCAAGACCCTCCCGCATTTTGGGGGGACCTTGCCCGCAAGGAACTTACGTGGTTTAAGGATTTCGATCAGGCTCTTGAATGGGATGCGCCATTCGCAAAATGGTTTGTAGGCGGGAAAATCAACGCCAGCTATAACTGTCTCGACCGGCATCTGACGACACCCCGCAAGAACAAGGCTGCCCTCATTTTCGAAGGCGAACCGGGCGATCGGCGGTTCATCACCTATCAGGAATTGCACCGTCTGGTGTGCCGCTTTGCGACGGTCCTGAAGAATCGCGGCATGAAGACAGGCGACCGCGCCATCATCTACATGCCGATGATTCCCGAACTGCCGGTGGCGCTGCTGGCATGCGCGCGGCTTGGCGTCATTCATAGCGTGGTTTTCGGCGGCTTCTCGGCGGAAGCGTTAAAAGCTCGAATTGACGATCTTGGCGCGACCGTGGTAATCACGGCCGACGGCGGCTGGCGGCGCGGCAAAGAGGTGCGCCTGAAAGACGCTGTTGACGAAGCGTTACAAAACGCGCCGCAAGTTCGCGACGTGATTGTGTTCAAGCGCACGGGCGGCTCGCTCGAAATGAAGCCGGGCCGCGATCATTGGTGGCACGACCTCGATACGGAATTGTCGAAAGACGCCGAAACGGAAGCCGCCGCCGAGCGTTGCCCCGCTGCGCAAGTGGATTCCGAACATCCGCTCTACGTTCTCTACACGTCCGGCACCACCGGCAGACCGAAAGGCGTTTTGCACACGACGGCCGGATACGTCCTGCAGACCATGATGACCATGAAATGGGTCTTCGATCTACAGGAGGACGACGTTTATTGGTGTACCGCCGATATCGGATGGGTTACCGGCCACAGCTATATCGTCTACGGTCCGCTCGCCGCAGGCGCCACCTGCGTAATGTATGAAGGAGCCCCGGATTATCCCGCTTTCGACCGTTTTTGGCGGATCATCGAAAAGTACCGCGTTTCGATTTTCTATACTTCTCCGACAGCGATCCGCGCGATGATCCGGCAGGGAGATCAGTTACCGAACTCGCACAATCTAACGAGTCTGCGGTTGCTCGGCTCGGTCGGCGAGCCTATCAATCCAGCCGCCTGGGAATGGTACCACCGCGTCATCGGCAAAGGCCGGCTGCCGATTGTCGACACCTGGTGGCAAACGGAAACCGGCGGGATTATGATTTCTCCCATGCCGGGAGCCACGCCTCTGAAACCAGGCTCCGGCACGCTGCCGCTGCCGGGCATCATCCCCGATATCGTCGACGGCCGAGGCGAACCGGTTGGCGAAAATCGCGAGGGGTATCTCATCATCCGGTACCCCTGGCCGAGCATGATCCGCAACATCTGGGGCGACCCCGAGCGGTTCAAACAACAATACTGGTCGCGCGTCCCCGGATCTTATTTCACGGGCGATGCCGCGCGCAAAGACGGAGACGGTTACTTCTGGGTGCTGGGCCGCGTTGACGACGTCATGAACGTCAGCGGTCACCGGCTAAGCACGATGGAGATTGAATCCGCGCTTGTGCATCACCCGGCGGTCGCCGAGGCAGCCGTAGTCGGGAAACCGCACGACATTACGGGCCAGGCGGTCTGCGCATTTATCACGCTAAAGAAAGGCGATTGGAAACACGCCGAACTAGGCAAAGAGCTTCGCCAATGGGTAGCGAAAGAAATTGGCGCATTTGCGCGACCCGAAGAGATCCGCTTCACCGATGCGCTGCCGAAAACCCGCAGTGGCAAAATCATGCGGCGGTTGCTGCGCGAAATCGTCACGACCAAAGCCGTGACCGGCGATGTCACCACACTCGAGGATCTGTCGGTCGTGGCGAAATTGTCTTCGCAGCAGGACGAAGAGTGATCGACGAAGCACCCGCTCGCGGTATGCGCCGCCGCACGCAAGCGAACTGCCTACTGCCAGGGCGTTAACACCGGAATATCGCCGGCGAATCCATAGGTAAACACCTCATCCTCCAGATTCGTCCAGGAATGATCGCCGTTTCGGTCGAGCCACCACTGGCCGCTTCGAAAGACCCCAATCCTCTGCTGTCCCGTGTTATCCCAATCGCCTACCAAAGGAATGTCGCCGGCGTACCCGTAATAGAACATTGTGTCCGGCAAATGATCGCCATCCACGTCGAGCCACCATTGACCATTGCGGAAGATGCCCACGCGCTGCCAGCCGGTGTTGTCCCAATCGCCGATAACCGGGTAATCGCCCGCCTGCCCGAATGAAAATACCATGTCCGGAGCGCCCGTCCACAGGTGATCCCCGTTCATATCGAGCCACCACTCGCCATGGCGAAAAACGCCAATCCTCTGCTTTCCCGTGTGGTCCCAATCTCCCACAATCGGAATGTCGCCAGGAAAACCATAGGTGAACTCGACATCATGCGCTGGATCCCAGATGCCATCACCGTTCATATCGAGCCACCACTCGCCGCCCCGGAACACGCCGGAGCGCATCCACCCGGTATTGTCCCAATCACCCATAATCGGGTAATCGCCGGATTGGCCGTAGATAAAGACAGCATCCTGCGGCGGCGTCCAGAGAGTGTCGCCGTTCTTGTCGAGCCACCACTCCCCGCCCCGGAACACGCCAACCCGACCTGCGATATATGCCCCGATAGTTCCTTGAATGTTAAGCTGCACGGACCTTCCGGCGATGGTGGCCATGGCCGAGGGAGCAACCGCATAACGAGTTCCCGGCACGGTGACCGTGATCGTCGACGTTCCCTGCCC
>JAICLJ010000128.1 GCA_025927575.1 Bryobacteraceae bacterium
AAATCGTCGACAATCAGGATGCGCCGCTTCACCGGCAACACCATCATCCCGGCAGACTCCTGCGCCGCCGCGTGCCACTCCCGCATGTCCCTCCTCTCAACGCCACACCCCTTACGGGGAATTGAAGACCTCTCCGGCATTACTCGTAAGGTTTATCGGTAACTTCCGCCGGATACTTTACCTCTCGAACGTTAACCGCCCGCGAACGAAGCCGATTGCCTGTATGAGGAATCCGGCCAGCCATCCCGGTACCGCCCGCTCCCGCCGGTCAGGAAAAGGTCGCCCCAAAGCTGCAAATTCAATAAACGCCACAACCGATCGGTTGCGTCCTCTATTCCACTTCTATGGCGGAAGATCAGGTCGTCGACGGATTTGGAATGAACGATACCGGAAAGGAATCCCGATTTGGCGGTCAACGCCTGATAGAGCCGATCACTTTCCGGTTGGAGCAGCCATTGCCGCAGCGGAGTGGGAAATCCCAGCTTCTTGCGATGAACAATTTCGGCCGGCAGCAGATCCTCGACCGCCCGCTTGAGAATATATTTCTGGATCTTGCCGCGAATCTTTAAACGATCCGGAATCGTCGTCGCAAATTCGACCAGCGTGTGATCGAGGAAAGGTACCCGGCTTTCGAGAGAGCAGGCCATACTCATCTGGTCCTGCTTCATTAACAGTTCCACCAGGTAAGTCTTCTGATCGGCATACAGCATGCGGGACAGCAGCGAATCGCTCGCGCGATTGTCGAAGAATGGCAAGTAATTCGCGTAAGCAGGCGCTCCGGTCTGTTTCAGCAGCGATGCCTGTTCGCCGGGTGAGAAGGCAGCGTAGAAGTTATCAAGCAACAGCGATTGAACAGTGTCTTCACGCCCCACGAACGTATGCCGCAGCTTGCGGCGCGCGTCGGCAGTCAACAGGGATGATGTTTCGAGTCCGAGCTGAATGGAGCGCCTGAGCGCGCCCGGCACGCGGATGTAGCGAGAGGCCGCCCGGCTGTTGAACAAATGCCAGCGGTATCGCTCATATCCGCCGAACAACTCGTCGCTCCCTTCGCCCGTCAAAACGACCTTGACGTGCTTCGCCGCGAGTTTAGAAACGAAGTACAGAGGCACGCTCGATGGCCACGCGATGGGTTCGTCTTCGTGCCAGATCAGACGCGGCAACGCTTCAAAAAAGTCTTCGCGGCTGAGGCGCGTTTCATAATGATCCGTGCCGATCGCGCTCGCCGCCCGGGCCGCATGGCTGAGTTCGCTGTAACGCTCCTCGGTATATCCCACGGAGAACGTCTTCACTGGGCCGCCTGCGAGCCGCTTCGTCATCGCCGCAACGGCGCTTGAATCCACGCCGCCGCTGAGGAAGACGCCGAGCGGCACGTCGCTCATCAGACGCAAGCCTACGGATTCTTCAAGACGCTGCCGCAGATCGCGCGCCAGCTCTTCTGCATCCAGGCCAGGGTACGGAGCGGACGCTGGAATATCCCAGTACTTTGCGATCTCCAACGCCGGCCGCGGGCCGCTCAGATCGAGCGTTAGAGTGTGGCCCGGCGGCAGCTTGTTGATCCCCCGAAAAAAGGTACGCTCCTGGCTAACATAGCCGAACGCAAGATACTCGGGCAGCACATCTTGCTCGAGTTCAGGAGAAATCGCCGGATGTTCCAGCAGAGCTTTGATCTCTGAAGCGAACGCAAACAGATTGCCGGTCCAGACATAGTAGAAGGGTTTTTTGCCCAAACGGTCGCGCGCGCAAAAGAGCCGCTTATCCACCGCGTTCCAAATAGCGAATGCGAACATTCCCCGGAACCGATTCACACAGGCAGGACCAAACTCCTCGTAAGCGTGGAGAATAGTTTCCGTGTCGCAGCGGGTCCGGTACTGGTGTCCGGCCTGTTCGAGTCTTGGCCGGATTTGAGTGTGATTGAAGATCTCGCCGTTATAGGTAATGCAAAGGCTCGAGTCTTCGTTCGTCATCGGCTGATGGCCTCCGGCGATGTCGATGATGCTGAGGCGGCGGTGGCCAATCCGCGCGTGCGCATCTGAGTAGAACCCTGCGTCGTCGGGACCGCGGTGCGCAATCGCGCTGGTCATACGCTTGATGACGGAGTCCGGATCGGAGATCGGCGTCACCGATACGTACCCTGCGATTCCACACATATTCCGGTAAACGCCAGTGTAAGCTACTGCGTGTTCATCTTGTACTGGAAGAGAGATGCGGCTAGTTTCGGAATCGATCACGCGGCTCGGATTGGCCGCATCAGTCGCGGCGGTGTGTTTTCCGGCCGCGCAGCCACAACCAGATATAGAATCGCCGATAACAGGTCCGGCAGCGGTAGGGCCGTCCCAGAGCTATCATCGCCGGGATATCGCGCCAACGCCATTGTGATCGATGGCAATCGCGCGACAGGCAATTCGGACACATCGGCAGATCCTCAGTCTGGATAACGGGGGTCGGCGCGGCCGCCCGCACTGCTCCCCGGCACGCGCCTACGCCGCTTTTGCGTGCTTATTCTCCAGAAAGAAAGTAAAGGCGTTCGACGGGTTTTCTCAACGAACGGATGCCGAAGCGCGCCAGAAATTCCCGAACCCGTATAGGGGCAGGCCGAGATGGGCGCCGGGAAGTATCGCGATCAGGCGAAGGCCCGGATAAAGACACGCCCGTAACCGATGCTGTGAGACACACCTGCTTCAAGCGCCGAGAAGCGATCGATGCGGCTGAAGCCCGCCTTCCGGAGCGCTTCGTCGATCTCGTCAACCGTGTAGCACTGTTCCTCGACGACGGCGTCCCGCCGCCGCCAAAGGCTGTCCGTTCCCTCCTGGTTGCGGTTCGGCGCCGGGGCGATGAACGCCCGATCACGTTTGACAGGAGCGCCCTGCAGTTCAAACCAGACGATCTCCGTGCGAGCGCGATGGGTCGCTCGCGAATAAATTCCGCGCGTGAAGCCGAGGCAACCCTCCCGCTCGTATTTCATCCACTCCCCCAGATCCAGCTCATACGCCTCTTCCAGATTCATGTCGAAGAAAAACGGAGCACCGGCGCGAAGCGCCAGGCGCACGCAGCGAAACGCCGCGCGGAGGTCGTCATTGGTCAGCAGATGATTCAGCGAATCGAACGTGGATAAGGCGCCGTCGAATGGTTTGGGGAATGAACAATCGCGCACATCGCCAACGACAAAGGTTGCGTCAGGCAGTTCCTGCCGAGCGTGCGCGATAAGGGAAGCGGACGAATCCAGGCCCGTCACGTTAAATCCGCGATGCACCAGTTCGCGCGTGACATGGCCTGAACCGCAACAGGCATCGAGCAGGCGTGCGCCACTCGCAAGCTCGGAAAAAAACAAACGCTCGAGCGCCGGGCAAACTGCGGGCAGATACCAGTCGTCCCAAGCGCGATGATAGAGCGTCGCGATGGCATCGTAAGGTGAAACAAAGTCGGGATCAGGCACAGGAGGGTCTGCGGCGATTATGCCAGATCCAAGGTAACGTTCTTCGAAGTTCGATATGCTTTTGTTGGATCGTATGACAACACGCCGTTCTTTTTTCACCCGTTCCTTTCTCACTATGACGGGCGCCGCCGCGGTGGCCAGCGCCGCCGAGCAGCGCTTCGAAGGGCCCCTTGGGCTCGAAACATACAGCCTTCGCAAAATGTTGGCCAAAGATCTCGATAAGGGATTGAACACCATTCGCAAACTGGGCTTCAAAGAAGTGGAGGTTGCGAGCTTCGACAAACAGACGCCGGAGGAGTATCGCAAGGCGCTCGACCGCGCCGGCCTGAAGGCGACATCGACCAGCGTCGATTGGGCAGCCATGGAAAAGGATCCCAAACAAGGCGTCCAGGCTGTGAAGACCCTCGGCTCCAGCTACACGATGGTGTCCTGGATTCCGCATAAGGGCAAGTTCACCATGGACGACTGCCAGAACGCCATCAAGCATTTCAACAACTGGGGCGAGCAGTTCAAAGAAGCCGGCATCCACTTCACGTTCCACGTGCATGGCTACGAATTCCAGCCCTCGCCGGACGGGACCTTATTTGACACGCTGGCCAAAGGGATGAAACCGGGAGTCGCCGATTTCGAGATGGACACGATGTGGATCGTTTGGCCCGGCCAGGATCCCGTAGCGCTGCTGAAGAAGTATCCGGGCCGCTGGCCGTTAATGCACTTGAAAGATCCTAAGAAGGGTGTCCAAGGGGGTTCGACCCCGGATGCAAAGCCCGGCGACGACGTGCCGGTGGGCTCCGGGCAAATCGACTGGCCGGCCGTGCTGAAGACGGCGAAAGCGACCGGCGTGAAGCGCTATTACATCGAAGATGAAAGCGACAAGCCGCTTGAACAGATTCCGCAGAGTATGAAGTATCTGAAGAGCGTTAGGTTTTGAGGGTCAGTCATAAGCCGCGCCGAATTATCTAACTCGCAACGGCCACTATCGGTGTGATCGGGCGCGAACGCCCGATCGAAATACCGCTCGTGGTCGAAAGGGCCGTGAGCGCGAGTCGGCAGCCCGAACCTGCTTTCGGAACTTCATTGGAAACGGCCATTCCAGGATAATGAAAGTGCCAATGCCGAGCAAACCACAACAGGTTGCCCGCAGGCACCACTATGTTTCGCAGGGCTATCTGGCGCAGTTCACCAATACTGGCACCAGCAAGGGCGTATTGTGCGCGGCGGACTTCACGACGAAAGAATTCTTCCAGCCTAAGCCAAAAGAAGTCGCGTTTGAGTTTGATTTCAATAGGATCGAAATCGACGGGATGGCGCCGGATGCTCTGGAAACGGCACTCGGGCCATTCGAGAGCCGAGCCATACGGCATATCAGGGAGATATGCATAACCGGCAAGCTACCTGCCATGGACTCATTTAGCTACGTCTATAATCTGATAGCGCTTTTCGCGGTGAGAAATCCGGCCATGAGAGAGGCAGCCCTGCGCACCGAGCAGCACATGACGCGGGTCATTATGAACACCCTCACTTCCAGCGAGACGATGTACGAGTCGGAAATTCGACGCAGCAAGGAAGCGGGTTTCATCCGGCCCGAGTTGAACGTGCCCTTTCACCAGATGAAGGATTTCGTTAAGCACGAAGCCTACACCATTTCGATTCCGACGCAGCGGCATATCCATACCGAATTCACCGTGTTTAACGACGTTCTGGATAAGATTGCGCAGAGATATTGGTCAGTGATGACGGTGGAACCACGAGCGCCCGATCTGATCACCTGCGACAGGCCAGCGCCAACGCTTCTAGGAGCGAAGACCATCTTTTTCACTATAAGCCCACGGCACGCGCTGTTAGGAGCAGAGAAACCATATGCGCCCTGCGAATTTGAGATCAATGCTGAACACGTCGGAGAGATCAACGCTGAACTGATGTCTCAGGCGACAAAGCAGATTTACAGCAGGACCAGCCGAGTGACGTTGTTGAGCGGGGGCAAGCTCATATCCTGTGACCTTGAGCGGATATTCGCTCGTCGCTCGCGCAGCCAACCCTAGGGACAACATTGATCGTTGCGGCGCCGCGCTCTCGAACGCTGTTATCCGGGGAGTGCTGCCGCGTTGGGGATCGCGGTTGGCAACGGTCAGGAACAAATCGACTTCGCGGCAGATCCGCTACTTGGCCGACGGCCCCACACCAGCGACGGGACTGGTCACAGCAACTCTGGGGAAGCCGGCGATCCGCAATTTTGCGCTGCCAATTGCGTCTTTTACAGCAGGCAACGACAGCGACGTTTCGTGATCAGCCGCGCTGTCCCAAACTTCCGTTATCCAGATGATGTTGGCATCGGCCAGCTCCTCGGCAATGACGTAGCTTAGACAACCAGGCATACCGATCGTGCTCTTGGTCAGAATCGCCATCAAGTCTTCCCGCCGATTCGGAGCTGAAACTAACTTGGCGATAATGCCGTACATGGTTGGTTTCCTCAGCCTGCCACAAAGATCAGGAATTCGCGTCGCGCGATTTGAATTGGATCATCTTACAACCCGGAGCAACAAATCCCGCCTCACAAGGCGTTTCGATAACCGGCAACGCCGGCAACGCAGGCACGTGGATCAAACGACGTGGCGCTCTTTCAAGTCTACTTAGCCCCTAACTGACCGTTAATAGGCAGACTTCGGAAAATGGAGACTAGCGGCTAACCGCCCTGTCCAAAGACGACCGGTGGTCGGTCGCGGAATGCCTCCCATGACCGCTCCGTCCAAATTTTTCTGCTGAACTTCAACCGATACACTGAGCGCGTAGCCTTGCCGCAACAGGCTGTCCAGAGTAATTTCATTGCCACCTTTCATGTAAAGAAGATGCCTGCGCGCAAATGCAAATTCGCGAGTTGCGCCAGGAGCGAGGCGAATGACTTCGGGCAGGACTAATCCAGCCGAGGGTGGGCAGGAATTGGGGCCCCAATTTGCTATTGGAAGATGCCTTCCGTCCGCGGCGACGGCGCTGAATTGGAACAGGTAACAAACACCTTCCTCCGATTTCATTGCAACGAGCACGCTGAGATCCGTAAAGCCTACGTTATCGAGGGCCACGCGCAGATTGCCGTTTGTTCCCGCCTGCTCAGTCCCTAGTCCGAGGCGCAAGCCGCCATCGGCCGCGCCCCACGTGATCGGGTCCGCAGCGAAGCAGTTCGCACTCAAGAGAATCGGAAAAAGACAAAGCGCAAAACATGTCGAGCAGAGTGTCTTTTTGCGTGTCATGCGACCGCCGTCCTCCATTCGCTTCAAAAACGCATGAGCTGCATTGCATCACAATCAATCGGCCCCACAACTCGACGGGCGTACCGCCCCATTTCGTGGGATTTACTTCGGCGTCAGATTGCGAGAAAGTCCACCGATACCGGCGAAAATCTTCGACGTTATATTGGCGCTCGCGTACGGATAGTCGACGGGTGAAGACAGCACGTGTACCCGGGAATCACCGTACACCGCGGCATGGACCGATTTCCGAGCATGTTGTCGACAGTTCGCCGGGCATTGTACTGCCCGTCAACTTCGCCGGAACAGGATAAAGCCATATAGGCCGAAGATCCTTCTCTTTCATCACGACCGCGGCCAGCGCCAAAGCAACCACAAAGCCCAAAGGCAGAGAGCGGCAGCGGCGGCGGTGAGGAGGATGTACCAAGGCGCGAAAGCCAATTGCGGCCCTTCCACAGTAGCGCGCCAGATATGCGCCAAAGTGATCAGGCCGAAAATAGTGCCAGTAGTGATGACATAGACTTTCATGCAATAGACCTCAAGATACCTCAAATGCGCGGCCGGCGGTTTGCCCTGAGCGCCGGCATATCAAAGCCGGTAAGTGCTTCGGGAGTTCGTACGGTTATCCTAACGTTGTGACACGGCGCGAAATACTGATCGGTAGCGCGTATGCGGCGCTTTTGAATACGGCGCTTGCGGACGCCCAGCCCAGCGCCGTCCGTTTCGGTGTGCGAACACCGCTGCCGCCGCACACGGGCCTTCGCGAGCGCGCGAAGCTCGTCCGGTCCTTGGGTTACGACGGAATCGAGCTTGGCCCCGAATGGCTGAACGAACCGATAGCAGACCTTCAGGAAACGCTGGATGGCTCCGGAGTAGTTGTCAGCGCGATCGTCGGCTCGCTAGGGCTGCTCGACAGCGACGCTGCCAAACGAACGCAAGCAGTCGAACTCGACCGTAAACGGCTCGAGATGGCTCGCGCTCTCGGTGCTGGCTTCGTCATCGAGGTGCCGGTGTTTGGCCCTAACCGTTTCGAGCAATTGGGTGTGCCCAACGCGCGGCAGTTCGAAGAGAAATTGCTCGTCGCTGGCCTCCGCCAGCTTTCATCCGCGGTGCGCCGCACCGGTGTCACGTTGTTGCTGGAGCCCTGCAATCACAAAGAGACGCATTTCATGACGAAGCAGAGCCAGGCTGCCGCGACGATCAAGGCCGTGGGGGCGCCGGGATTCAAAATTCTCAGCGACTTCTATCACATGCAGATCGAGGAGATTAACATCGCCGAGACTCTTTCGCGATACGGCCGCGACACTGGCTATGTCCATCTCGCTGACGGCGCTGCGCGCAACGAGCCTGGTTCGCTGCCGTTCGATTATCGCCCGGGCTTCCATGCTCTCAAAAAAGCCGGCTTTCACGGCTGGCTGACGGTTGAATCCAAAGCTAGCGATACTCCAGAGCGGTCGCTCGCGCGAGCGCTAAAGTACGTGAAACAGCAATGGGCGGATGCGTAGTCCGAAGGCATTTTGCAAGCTCGGCGCGCTGCGCCCAAGCCCTACAACTGCCCGCGCGCCATGGAAATGCGGTATTTCTCCGCATCCCAGTTCATCAGTTTTGCGACCTGCCAATCTTCCAGATAAGTCGGCGAGACATCTGCCGGAATGCGTTCGATAACGCGCTTGAGGCACAGGAGCAACTCGCGGCTGGCCCGGTTCAAATCCTTCGTCGTGATCACGCCCTTGCCCTCGACGAGAAGAACCGAAGGACGGTAGTTGTAACGCGTCATGTAGCGCTCCACCGCCTGATCAATCGACTCGCCGCCGCGAACGGTTGCGGCCGCGGGCCCGAGGTAGACGCAATGATCGGGATACATTGTTCCGCCAGCCGCGACTTTGCAGGAACGGATACTGGTCGCAAGCGCATGGACTTCGTCGTCTTGTGCCAGAGACCATTGAGTGCGGCGCGTCAACCGCTCCAAAGCCTGCTTGTCCGCGGCCGGTGCGGGCTGAGCATCCACGGCAAGCCGGCGCTCCACGTCGTAAAGGAGCTTTTCCGCCGCATCGCAATCCTTCCCCGCAACGACGAGCCCGTGATTGCCGAGCAGCAGGACGTCCGGTTTATCCGGCAGTTCTTCTTCGATTCGCTTGGCCAGCGTCAACCCCGGATGAATATATGAAATCCAGGCCCATCGCAATCCCTCGAAGGGTGAGCGGATCGATTCCGGCCCGTCGGCTCTGGCGGACCAGGCGATGGCCGCAACCGAATGGACGTGGACGACAACGCGGTGCGGCAACACGGCATGCATGGTTGTCTCCACAGACGGCCGCAAGACCGTGCCGGAACGCGTCCGGTACGCCGCGAAGCTCTCGCGGCCTGCCGTCATATTGCTCGCGATATCCGCCAACGGCACCGGCAGGAACATATCCTCCTCCAAAGCGCGGGCCAGCCACTTGCCGGATGCCTTTACCCACAGGGATCCGTTCTCCTTCAAGGAGGTGTTGCCGCCGCCGGCCTGCACGAGATTTAAATCCTGGCCAATGCGAGCCGAAAGGGCGACTAGCGATTGCAATGGGGGGGAGGAGGGCATGGTTGCTTGACTAATGACACCTTGGATATGCAATTGAGCACGGGTTACTCCGCCGGCTCACGATCGATTTTGTTTGCGACATGCTTGATGACGTTGATGACGAACTTCGCGAGCTGATCGTCCGTCTTCACCTCTAAGGCCGGGCGCTCCGTTCTGAAGTGCCGGCCTAAAACCGAAATCTGGACGAGAACGTTGTCCCGATCGGCACGCCGCTGCAGCGATGTAAAGTACGGGCGCTCATCTTTCGCGAGCTGCTCCGCCACCAGGGCTTGCACGGCGGGAAGATCAAACCGGTTCATCCCGTCTTCGTATTCGAGCTTCGTAATCGTCAATCGAGCATCCTAACAATGTGATGTGATGTATTTTGCATCTCCAAAGTTACGCGGAAACCAGCCCGCGCAGATTCCATCCGCAAATCCGGCTTGCCTCGACCTTATCTCCGTTCGGGCCGGGCCAGTGTGTTTCCAGGCTGATGTAACCCTTGTAGCCGTCCGATACCAGCGCGGCGATCTGCCCTTTCCAGTCGACGTGCCTGGTTCCGAGGGGGCCCCATACGGGCTTGTCGCCCTCCATATGGCAGTCTTTCGCATGGACGTGCACGATGCGGCCTTTGGGCAGCAATCCGTAGCCGAACGGAAACGGGTTTTCGCCGGCGACCATTGCATTAGCGGGATCCCAGACCAGTTTCAGATTCGGATGCGTGACGGCCGCCAATATCTTGGCCGATTCCGCGGCCGTGCCGATATTGCACGCATGTTCGTTTTCGAGTCCGACGATGAGATCCTCCGCCGCCGCCCTCTCCGCAAGTCCTGTCAGGGCGGTGGCGATGGCATCGAAACATTCTTCAGGCCGGGTCGTCCGCCAATAGGAGAACACCCGGATAATCTTCGCCTGGAACAACTTCGCAATCTGAAAGGCTCGCTCGGCAAGGCGAGGCTGATCCTCGAATGTGTGCTTCGACGCGAAAATATCGTGCTGGAAACGGCTGTCCACCTCGGGCGCGTTCGGAAGCACGCACTTCAGCAGCGGCGATGCAACGGAAACAACCGTAAGCCCCGCTTCGTTCAACAGATCTCGCGCCTGCCGCAGTTCTTCGTCATTCAAGTCCATCATGTTCTTGCCGTTGACGACACGCAGTTCGGCTCCGGTCATTCCGATTTCTCGCAGATAAGGGAGAGTCCGCGCCAGATTCGGAGAGAATTCGTCGGTGATGGCGGCAATGGGTAAGCGCAAATCGTTCATCATTGCCGATGGTATCAACGGTCATGGGAAGGGCATGCAAAAGGCCCGCCGCGGCTGCCCGAATCTTGCGAGTTGTCTATCCTTGTATAGGCGCGGCGCGGAGCCATCACCCTTAGCGCTTTATACTAGAGACATGTTCTTTCGCCGCGAACTGCCCAAGGTTCCCACGTTTGCCGAGCGTGTCGACCTTTTGAGGCGGGCGGGTTTCAGTACGCAATCGCTGCCCGACGGCCGGATAAAAATCGCAAAGCACGGGATCGGCGCGATCATCGGAGATGAAGGCAAGAACCAGCCCGACATTGAGGAGGCAGGAGTCCTGGTGCGCGGTGAGATCGCGACCCTGCTCAGTGGCGGCTACCAGATGTTTCTTGAAACTCCGGGCGGACGCCGGCTACCGGCGACGGCGCCTCAGCTGCGCGCGCTTCACACCTTCGAAGAGGATGTGAAGGACGCTCTGGGGCTGGATAGTCTGTACAATACGTCACTCGGGACGACCAGCCGTAGGCACATGTACGACCGGCTACAGGGCCGCGACCAGGGTGTGCGCAACCGCCCCTGGGACCATCCCGGCATCATTCGCGAGTAAGGGCTGTCAGAGCGGTTTGGGATCGTCGAGCAGCAATTGCTGGAACGCTTTGTCGGCCTTGAGAGAAGCAAACTCCGGCATCTCCGGAATCTTCGAGCGGTCTTTGATTCCCTCTTCGAGAGCCTTCCGCAAGTAAAGAATAGCCTTCACGTTGTCGCCTCTTTGCGCAAAAGCTTTCGCCAAGTACATGTGGAATTTGGCCCTGTCTTCGAGCGTCCGTTCCTGAAGGAGCGTACCGTACTGGCTGTGGCGGTCGAAAACCATCGGATCGAGCGACAACGCCTGGTCATATGCCTTGGCGGCGCGCTTAAAATCGTGTTTGGCAAAATAGGCCGATCCCAGGTTGGCCCAGATTGAAGCTGCCGATGGCTCCAGTTTGAGCGCCCGCTTGTAATACTTTATCGACTTTCTGAAGCTACGCTGCGCGTAATAAACTGTGCCGAGGTTGTTGACCGCTTCGGGGTATTTCGGATTCAGCTTGATGGACTTCTCATAGCTCTTCTTGGCCAGTTTGAGTTCGTAGAGCTGGTGGTAGCCGATGCCGATCTTGTTTTCGACCACAGCGGACACGGGGCACTGACGGAATATATCGATGGCGTCACGGAATTGCTTCCGGGCCATGTAGATATCACCCCGCATCTCGAGGGTGAGAACCGGCTGGGGCGGCGCAACGGTGGCGGACGGCACGCGGGCAGCGGACGCGCGCAACGCATCACCCTGCAGATCCTGTCCCCAAGCCGCACCTGCGATGGTCCCCAAGACGAGGGTGAAAATAGCTCCCCGCATTGTCAAGCTAGAGATCATGGTGACCTCCTGGTTGGAAATAGAATAACGCTTTTTTGCGAGAAGGGGTACGGAAAAACGCGATCAGGCCGCTCGCAATGTTTCCACGTGGGTTAGTGGGTTATCGCCTCGGAGGGCTCGGGATTGCGGCGACCGGTTGATGGGATGCGTGCCCGCTGCCTCACACGGCCGGGTTTAAATCTAATTCACAGTTTTACGGAAGGGTGCCGGCGAAGGTAGGCAGCGGCGGCAGCGAAATCAGTCCGATTGGATCCGAAGTCTTTTCAGTCTGCTGGACTACGTAATTCTCCTTCGCGAGATTCCGGTAGACCTGCCCGGCGATCCCCGATGCGACAGGGCCACTAACGCCCCGGCCGCCAGTCAGCAGCACCACTACGACGACCTTGCCATTCCCGACGTCGCTGAACGAGCCGAACCAGCCGAGGTGAACGCCTGGATTGACCGTGTCTGTGCAGGTTCCGGTCTTGCCGAAGATGGGCTCGTCCGGATTGAAATTCGCACGCCTTGCCGTCCCATACTCCACGGCACCCATCATGCCCGGCCGCACCGACGGAATCAGGTTGGCGATGTCCAGAGTCCGTTTAACGCGCGGCTGAAAACTGTCGAGTTGTGTTTGGGACTGGGGATACTGGAGGTAGTACATCGTCCCGCCGTTGGCAACAGTGCTAACAATGCTCGCCAGCTCGAGCGGAGTGAGCCGGATTCCCGAGCCGAAGCTCGTCATCATCCCGACCCCTTCAGAGGGCGTTGCATCCGCCAGCGTACCCGGTTTTTCACCCGGTATTTCATAGCCGGCCTTCTCTCCAAGGCCGAAAAGTTTGGCGTAATGCTCGACGCGATCAAATCCGAGCTCTTCGCCCATCTTCGCGAAGTAGGCATTGTTAGACCGGGCGATGGCCTGCGTCAGCGTGACCGAGGACCGCCGGGACAGACGCACGGGCGTATCGACATCCACCAATCCTTCGCTGAGCGACGCAAAGGACACCATGATCTTCACGGTCGAGCACGGCTGATAGGCGCCGGTCAACGCAAGCTTCTGATTCACGACGGTCAGGATCCGCCCTGTTTCCGGATTGACGACAACCACCGACCCGTTATACGGCCCCAGCGCATCAACCGCCGCCTTACGAACCGCGGGATCGTCACCAGCCGCCACATCGCCCACAGTGGAATCGGCGAACGTCGGCTCGGTCCATGGGCTGTAGATTCTGCGGCGATGGCGGCGACTGTACCGCACGCGGCTGTGGATTACTCCTCGCGTCGTCGTGGCGGCCACTCGCCTGCGGGACGTCGCCACCCGCTTGCTACGGGTGGTTCGGGCCCGCGTCACCGTTTTCGTCGTCTTAGTTGAAGCCACAGCATGCCTGCGCTTATGTTTTCGCGTCGCGCCGAAGGCATTAACAGCCAGCAGAGCGGCCAGGATCAGATTAATCGCGCGAAGGCGGCAAAGGCCTATCATTCAACCCCTTCAATAAACTCCACTTCCCATCAAGAGAATCCACCTGTTGGGAGCATGCCCTCAGGTGAATGTACAATCCATGTTAAATACTTCGCTAAAACGAGTCAACGTAGAAATGTTTAATATATCTACGCCGCCGTCCACCCGCCATCAATCGGAATCACCGCTCCATTCATAAATTCGGCCGCAGGCGAGCAAAGGTATAGGGCTAAGCGCGCGATTTCTTCCGGCCGGCCCAGCCTCCCGATCGGCTGCCTCATATTTAGTTCCGATCGAACCTTTTCTTTCTCAAGTTTATGATACTTTTCAAGATATCCCTCCACAAATGGGGTGTCTACAGTCCCAGGCGCAATGCAATTCACACGAAACTGCGTTGGATAGTCAACAGCCAATTGCCGTGTCATCGCAACCACAGCCCCCTTCGTGGCGCAATAAGCAAAGCGCCGCTTCACTCCGACCACACCCGCTACCGATCCGATATTGACAACCGATCCATGTGAAGACAGGAGCAACGGAATGGCCGCTCGCGTCATGAGAAACGTGCCGTCCACGTTGACTCGAAAAAGTCGCTGAAAATCGGGGAGCGCGGTCTCTTCGACGCTGCCAACCAGCCCAATGCCGGCATTATTGATCAAAATATCTAATTCTTTAATCTGCTGAAAGAGCGCAGTCACCTGAGATTCGTCCGTAATGTCACATTGATATGCGCTCGAGCCGGACAAGTCGGTCAGCAGCTCATCGGCGCGCTTTTTGTCAATGTCGACGATTAGGACCCGCGCCCCCGCTTCCGCGAGAGTCCGAACAGTCGCTTCGCCGATGCCACTCGCCCCACCCGTAACCAGGGCCACCTTCCCATCCAGCCGGAAATAATCGAGCATTCAAAACATTGTATGAGACCGCCCCGCGAATGCCGTAAAACGTTAGGCGGCAGACGAAAATGCCAGCGCGGGTCCGCAGGATTCGCGGTCGAAGTTCCAGGTGTGGGCATTATTGGCGTGTTCGAGCGTCCATTTGCGCTTGACGAGCGTCTCGGCTTCCGCACCTGAACAAACGAACCCAAACTCGGCCGGCGAGAACTTCTTGCCGGCGACGAGGTGGCACATGCCGACTTCATAGATCGCTTCCTGCTCGCGCGC